>JANQNA010000001.1 GCA_028279825.1 archaeon
TCCCGCCAATAACTCCATTTGATTTGTTTTCTGAGAATTCAGTAACTGATGCGCTAAAAAGGAACAATCTTAACAACAAGAAAGAAGACAGGGTAAAAGTAATTTACTATCCGGCATACCTGTCGTCGACAGACGGTCTTCTTGGAATGGAATACTATGATGCCATGACCGCGTGCCATCTTGGCGTGTTCCCTTCCTACTACGAGTCATGGGGATATACTCCTCTGGAATCAGCTGCTCTGGGACTACAGAGTATAACAACAGACCTTGCAGGTTTTGGCAAGTTTATTCTTCCAAAACTGGAAAAAGATGATTTGAGTATGATTGTCCTGAAACGTGAGAACACTTCTTATGAAGCAGTTGTTGATCAACTAACAGAGACTCTTCACCGGATTTATAAAATGACAAAAGGTCAGAGAATAAAGGAAAAGATACGCGCAAAACAGCTGTCAATGCTTGCCGATTGGAGTGTACTGATAAAGAACTATGTAAAAGCTTATTCTATGTGAAAGGCGATTACCCCAAAGAAACTATTACGTGAAAGGCGACAGCCACCATAATTTGGCTTTCTTCTTTGTGTAATAGTGTGCCAAAATGTACATTGCTGCAGACCACGTCTGGTCTTCAGACCCTAACGGCTGGCCGTCAGAGGTTAACCATTCATTGAAGCCCCATGCGTCCTTGTCTTTGGAAAGCTTGTTTGCTTCACCTAGTTTGCTGAGAGCTTCAGCCCATTTCCCGCCTATTTTCTTCAGCGCCATAACATAGAAGCCGCCTGCCATAGGCCAGATGCCGCCGTTGTGATAATTTCCCGGTTCCTGCAAATGCGGCAGTTCTGTCCATCGGAAGTTAAACGGACGGAAGAAATCATCCTGACTGATAGGTGGATCAAGAACTTTCACGGGATACGGTTCAGCTGCACCGTGTTCCTGGATCTTTGCAAGAATGCCCTTTGCTTTCTCCTTGGGCGCAACGTCAAACACAACCGCCAACAGATTTGCAAAAACATCAAACCTTGAATCATACTTTCTGAATCCGACATCCGCATAGTAGTATCCTTTGTCTCCTTCACCAAGTACTGTCTCAAAATCTTTTTCCACTCCCGTATGACCGTAAGTTTCTTTTACCCAGTCATGATTTTTCTGTTCGGGCCAGAAGAATATGTTTATGTTTCTAAGCACATTATTGGAAACAAACGCGTATTTTCTCTTTTTGCCTAACATGGCAAATATTTCATCTGCAGCCTTCAACGCCTTGTAATAAACAACCTGGTCATACAGGACTCTGCCTGATCTGAGAAGCAGATCCATCCAGTCTGAACCGTCATGTGTCTCCAAAAGGAAATCATTGTTTAAATCCAAACATCCTGCCCAGAAAACTGCCTTGTCAACTTTCTTTACATGGGCTGCCAGGAATTTCTTGTTTCCTGTATTCCTGTAATGATTCATGACAGCTATAGGATACCATAAAGAAGTGTCAACACAGCCGCCTTCACCAAAACACATCTTGGTTCCGTCAGGGAGGAATTTATTAGGAAGCTGCCCGTTTTCTTTCTGGAACTTTGAGACGTTGTTTATTGTTCGTTCAGCTAAAGCTATCAAATCTGCATCGTCTGATGCGCTCATGCCAAGGGAAGAAATAAGACCGTCTCTGCCCCAAACGTCCCTGTAATACTCTCCACCGGCTATTACACCCATCTTTGTTGAATTCTCTTTGAGCACCCTTGTTGCTTCTTCTAAAGCTCCCATACAGTCACCGTAATGTCTTCGTACTGTATAGTATTTATACGAGGTGAATTATAAAGCCGTAGGTTTATTTAAGTGGCCTGATGACAAATAATAATCATGTACCTTAATTACATCTGGGCTACTGACAGGATGAGCTACATGAAAAACAAGAAAAAAATGCAGCCGTACAAGGGATGCATATTCTGCGGTGTGGCTAAAGGCAAACTTGGCGTGATAAACAAGGTTATCTACAAAGATAAGATGGCCATGGTAATCCTTAACGTATTTCCTTACAACCGCGGCCACGTGCAGGTCATTCCTATAAGACATGTAGAAGCTTTGGAAGATTTGAAAGATGAGGAAAGAGATCACCTGTTCAAGCTGGTTGCCAGGTCCATAAAAATGGTGAAGAAAGCGTTTGAGCCGAAAGGATTCAATCTTGGGATGAATATCGGCGGTGAATTAACGGGTGCTTCCATCAAACACATCCACGTGCAAGTTGTGCCCAGATACAAGCGTGATTTGGGTTTCATGGAAGTTACAGGATCTACAAAAGTAATGCCTATTACTCTTGACCAGGTCCAGAAAAAACTGAAAAAATATGCTTATCTGCTGAAGGGAGATAAATGATAACAGAATCAGTATACACTCTTGCAAAGATATATTTCAGTATCGCAGCATTTTTCTATCTTTATGCAGTGTGGACAAATAATCTGGAACTTTTTGCCAATGTTACAGGAGTAATAGCTGTCCTGTTCCTGTTATCTAACATAAAATGGTACTTCTTCAGCCGCTAACAACGTGTTTATACATTCAAACCTCTTTTTATAGTTGGGTCTGCAAGGTAATTTTATGAACGCCGTGGAGCTAAAGAATGTGAGCAGGGTTTACGACCTTGGTGAGATACAGGTAGAGGTACTCAGGAACGTGAGCATCAAGATAAAGAAGGGTGAATTCGTTTCTATCATAGGCCCGAGCGGATCTGGTAAGAGTACACTCCTGAACATGATAGGTGCACTGGACAGGCCAACGACAGGCGAGGTCCTGATACACGGCAAGCACATTTCACAGTTTGATGATAACGAACTTGCAAGGCTGCGCGGTGAAAGAATAGGCTTTGTATTCCAGTTATTCAACCTTATTCCAAGGTTAGACGCAACGGAAAACGTGAAAATGCCCATGTGGTTCCAGGGGCGCAGCAGCGAGGACAAGGCAGTAAAGATGCTTAAAGAAGTAGGCCTTGGACACAGGCTAAAAAGCAAGCCAAGCCAGTTGTCCGGCGGCGAACGCCAGAGAGTTTCTATTGCCAGGGCTCTTGCCAATAATCCTGAGATAATAGTTGCTGACGAACCTACGGGTGCACTGGACAGTAAAACCGGTGAAGAGATAATAAAGCTCCTGAAAAAGATTCACAGGGAAGGTAATACACTGATATTAGTGACTCATGATCCTAAAATATCAAAACAAGCTGAGAGGATAATAAAAATAAAGGATGGAATGGTAGAAGGTGGTTAAATGAAGAAACTAGTATTTCTGCTAGTGCTGTTGTCGTTTGCGGCAATGGTGAATGCAGATGTTCCGAGAGGTACAAGCGTCGACGTTTCCATGGCAAAATACGATCCAATACCGGCCGAGGCTGATGACTTTGTCACGGTCTGGTTTGACGTATACAACAGAGGAACGGATACCCTAGAAGACTTTACCGTGACTCTTACACCTAAATATCCGTTTTCATTGCCGGACAACGACCCGGATAGAGTAATAGACATAGCGGGTCTGACAACTTCGCGCGTTGAATACAGGATGTTTGTCGACAATAACGCACCTGATGGACGAAGTGAGATAGAGATAAAATACTTTATAACAGAGTCCAGCCTTGCCAAGAAGAAGTTCAACATAACTGTGAACAATTCCATAGAGAAGGCTGATCTGAATGCAATCTTCGTGTCATCCAAGCCACGTCCATACGTTGGCGGTAAAACAGCCATCAGCATGGATGTAGTAAATGCGGACAGAGGTGTAGCCTACTATATAATTGCCAAAGCGTCGAGTCCTGTGGCATATATAGAAAGAGATGAGATTTTTGTTGGGACACTTGAGCCAGATGACTTTGATAACGTGGACTTTGAGCTGGAGGTAAAGGGTGATACAGCTCCGGGAATATATCCACTACACCTTGTCTTCGAATACAGAGATGAGAACTCAAAGTTGTTGACAGAGACAGACACAATAAACCTTACTGTCAAACAGGCTAACGATGTGTTACCACAAGCAGAAGCAGTTCCAATATACATGTATCCCGTGTATCTTGTCGGACTACTCATCGTAATAAGATTGGCCATACCGTTCTTCAAGTGGTTGTTCAAACCATTTAGAAGAAGGCATAGGGAGCATAAAAAATAGAAGGCGGTAGATTATGGAAGATTTTCTTAGAATTGCCTGGCGAAACCTGTCTTATCATAAAGCCAGGACCGCTCTAACCCTAGTAGGGGTAATAATCGGCATAGCTGCAGTCGTTGCCTTAATATCTCTGGGCAACGGACTGACTGCTGCTGTCGAAGACCAGCTTAATAGTTTAGGTGCTGACAAAATCATCATTTCTCCTGAAACAGGAAGCAGTTTTGGGGGACCGCCGACCGGGCCGGCTGTAGCCTTAACAGATAAAGAAGTCAAGGTTGTTGAAAAGGTTAAAGGGATTGAAGCGGCCGTGCCGCTGTTGTTCAAGTCTTTACCCGTTGAATATGATGACAAGACTGCACAACTGAGTCTCCTGGGATTTCCCACGGAAGATGCTGTCGTATTCTTCCAGGATGTTCAGAGGTATGAAGTTGCGCAGGGCAGGGAGTTCAAAGATGGAGAAGAAGGCGTCATTATTATAGGATCTGAAGTCGGGAACAATTTTTTTGATGCTGAGATAAACATAAGAGACAGGATAAATATACTTGGTAAGGACGTCACGGTAATAGGAATAATGGAGCCTACAGGTGCACAGGATGAGGACACGGCTGCCTACATTGATATTGAAACGCTGAGAAAGGTAAGCAATTCAGGCGATGAGATAACGTTTATTTTTGCCAAGGCCAGGGGAGATCCTAACGAAGTTGCACTTGAAGTCGAAGCAGAACTGTTTGACCTGCATGATGAGGAATTGTTTGTTGCCTTTACAACTGAACAATTAATAGAACAGATAAACTCTGTTTTCGGCATACTATCTTTTGTATTGATTGGTATTGCCGGAATATCGTTAGTTGTTGCAGGGTTTGGTATTCTTAATACAATGTTGATGTCCGTTATAGAACGTACAAGGGAAATTGGTATAATGAAGGCCATTGGTGCTACAAACCACCAGATTCTTGTTATGTTTTTAGCAGAATCAGCCATAGTCGGTATAATCGGCGGTGCACTCGGAATGGTTCTGGGATACGTTGTGTCATTCTCGTTATCAGAAATAGCAACGCAGGTACTCAATACAACACTGTTAATATCACTGGATCCGTTCCTGATTGGATTTGTAATGGGCTTTGCAGCATTTGTAGGAATTCTTTCCGGAACGTATCCGGCATATCGCGCAGCGAAGCTGCCGCCCGTAGAAGCTCTTCGTTATGAATAAAAAAAATTAGCTCATGAACGCTCTTTTTAGTTTCTCCGAGTGCTCATGATGCCTTGCTTTCTTTTCCATCTTGTGGTTCCAGTATGCGTTGGCAGCTTCCACGGAAACTCTTGCAACCCTGTCCATTCTCTCTCCGTTGCTTGTCTCGAGCAAAGCCTTCATTTTTTCTATCATAAGTTCTTCCCAGGCGTGTTCCGCAAGCTCCATCATCATTCTGTCCATTGAGTGTTCGTCTTTTGGACGAGAACCACATCCACTGCTACTGCAGCCACAGCCGCTGTTACTACAACATTGACCCATAACTACACCTCCATTTCAAGAAAAAGTATGTTTTGTGGTATTTCATGATGCTGTTTAACACTTAAAATGAGTGATATGTCAGCTTAAAAACATTTCTGCTAAGCTAGTCGTATGAGATCTGATACACCAGAAAGAAGGGAACAAGCTGTAGTTGTTGCCGAAACGCATGCACCAGAGCTTGTTGAAGTTGTCAGAAGTGGCTCCTACACTGATATTGTCAAAGAACTGAAGAGGCTGCCGGAAGAGAGGCAGATAAATGCGCTTGCTCAATTCTATGCCGGTTTTCCTAACGGAGAGAGAGTGGCAGGGAGGATGTACAGAATCATCAATACCCCGTGGCTTAAATCTGGGGAAATCGGTGGATATGCTGATACTTTAAGAGGGGCCTTTTCTGAACACCTTGAAAGGCTTTCCGGATTCCATACAAATCCATCTGGCGAATGGAGTGATGCCAAGGATGCTGCATGCAATGCAGCCCAGATTGTTGTCGACGAATCTGGCAGGGAAACCGCGTATGAACTGGTTGATAAGGATGCATACTATATTGTCTGGGATACTACTATTTCTGGTCTCCACATTATTCATGGTGGTGTTCTGGGTGTTGCTGAAGAGGCTGCCAAGGAGGCTTCTAAAGACATTGTCAGTTCTACTAACTATGCAACTCGTTGGGACCCCACTAGAGACGCTATTCGTCATGCCGCCAGGGAAGCTGGTGACAGATATAGAGATGATATTGCGAAAAATAGAGAGGGACGACCTGATTCAAGTGAATATTGGGATTATGTTTTTGAAAGACAAGAGACAGCTGCCAGAGAAGCTGCTCTAAAACTTGCCCGGAAGGCCTGCTGGGGCACTGAGTGGGATGCTTCATACGAAGTTGTCGACGACTTGCTTGATGGTGAAAATCCATGGTCACCGTTGATTGATGAAATATATGGAAGCGGTTTCCTGATCAATGGATACGAAGACGGCACACTTTTTGTCATGACAAGACGCGGCATCGAAGAATTAAAAATCTGAACAAACCTTTGGAAAATAAGTGTACTTGTATTCCTCATAGGCTATCAGCGTCTCATAATTCTTTATATCAGAAGAAAACAAATTTCTCATTGAATCAATGGTCTTGTGGAATTGTTCAGAATTCTTAACACATATATATGCCAAAAGATTGTAATTCCCTATGGTCTTGGAGGCCCAAATGATGTTATCATCACTTTTCAAGAAGGCAGCCAGTTTCTTCTCTTTTTCCTCTCCAATAGTCCTGATATCCATCAGAACTGCGTAAACAGTATAGCCCACGTTGGAATAGTTTATTGCCGGCACATGGCGAATTAGTAAACTTTCCCGCATCTTTTTTAGACGATAATTAACAGCATCTGAAGAAAGACCCACGGACTTGCCAATTTCATGAAGGGTCATGGAAGCGTTCTCTGATACAATGTCAAGGATTTTGATATCTTTTTTGTCAATATCTACCTTTGTGTTTGTTTTTTCCTCAAAATAACCGTTCTGATAAAATGCCTTTGGGAAAGTCCTTGATACATAATTCTTTGCAAGTATGAGAACCTTTATTTCCTCCAGGTATTGTGACATATGTTTTGTTATGGTTCTTATCCTTTCGTCCAGTTCTTCCACGTTTTTTGCAGCTACGCCGATCTCGAAATCATACTTGTCACTGAATTCTATGACTACTTTTACAAAATCATATACCCTGACCGCCTCAATTATTTTTTTCTGTTTCTCCTTGCTTGGCTTGTTTAATCTGATGAAAAGGTGGTACGTTCCGAAACCGATCTGGCTTATGTCTATTATCGACAAATAACCCTGGATAACTCCTCTTTCTTCCATCTTCCTTATTCTATAGGCCACTGCGTCCTTTGAAAGTCCTATTTTCTTGGCTATCTTTGCATGTGGCATTCTTGCGTTCTCCGACAAGCATAACAATATCTTCTTGTTCTTGACGTCTAATTCTGTCAATTCTTTCACATCTGAAGACTTGATAAACCTCATATTACTCTATTAACGCAAAAAGTATTTAAATATATCTGAAAAGTCGCACTTTTTCTTAGGATGCTTCTTCTTTCACGTGAATAATGTACTAACAGTGATTAAGATGAGTTTGATAAGACAATTATACGAGGCAGTAAGTCCGATAGCACCTACGCTTCCGTATCATAACATGCCGCACATGGTGGACGTTACAAGAGCATGCATGAGATACGCCAGGGCAGAAGGCCTGGGAGACTATGAAAGACTGGTTCTGAAGGCAGCAGGAATGACGCACGATGGCGTCTATGTAGTTGGCAGAAAGGACAATGAAGAACGTACTGTTGAGCTTGCCAGGGACATACTGCCAGGACTGGAATACCCTGTAGATTTACCAATGGATGAATTCTTGAGGGACGTTTCAAGTGCCATAATGGCCACCAAGCTTCCGACTTCTCCAAGGAACAAAGTGGAAATGGTACTCTGTGACGCGGATATTGACAACACCGGAAGACCAGATTGCCTGGAGAAGGGTGAACTGCTTAGACAGGAGTTGGGCTTGGAGAAAGATCAATGGTATCGCGGTATGCTGGATTTCCTTAGTGGTGTCCAGTATTACACTGATTCTGCAAGAGCCATGCGAGAGCAGGGCCTTCAGGAAAATATAGAAAGAGTGAGGGGATTGATATGACAGATAATCTGGTAGCCGGGTGGTCTTTTACAAATAGCTGCAATCTGAGATGTGAGCATTGTTATAATGCTTCCGGTAAGGCAACGGAGGATGAGCTAACAACTAAAGAAGCTCTTGCTATCGCGGATAAACTAGCAGAAGCAGACGTAAAGGCTGTTAACTTCGGTGGTGGTGAATGTGCATTAAGACCGGACTTCATTGAAGTGTGTGAATACCTGAGTGGCCTGGGCATGAAGGTCTCATACACAACAAACGGTGCCACATTTGGCATAATTGAACCGCATCTTGGTCTGTTTCACGATATTGGTGTAAGTATAGATTTTGCCGATGCGCGTAAGCATGATCGATTCAGAAGAGTTTCAGGTATATACGACAAGGCTGTATCAACAATGGGAAAACTTGTTGAGAGAGGTGTTGATACTGAAATGGTTACATGCCTTACCAAAATGAACTGTTCCCAAGGGGAATTAGAGAAAATGTATGCTCTCGCACAAAACGTGGGTGTTGATTATTGGAGATTGAACAGATTTAGAGCAAACGGCCGTGGAAAGGATAATAAGAGTTACCTTGCTCTCAGCAAGGAAGATCTGAAAAGAGCATACCAATTCCTACAAGATCGCATGGACGGCTCTGTGTCAGTTCCGGAACCTTTATTCAGGTCGGCCTTTGGCGGCCAATATCTTATAGAGGGTGACCCTTCAGGCTTCACAGCCTTTAGAATTCAACCAAACGGTGAAGTAACACCGTCAGTCTTTTTAGCCGAAAGCGGTGGGAACATAAAGTACCTTTCTGTGGGAGAAATAATGGATTCGGATGTGTTCCGAGATATCAGAGATAGAAAACCGGAAGGAAAATGCGGTGATTGCACTTCTTATGATCACTGTCAGGGTGGAGATGCAGGTGCGTCATTTCTTGAGTATGGCCACTTTAACGGACCTGACCCACTCTGCTGGCTGGAACCAGGTGATGCAAGAACAGATCCTGTAAAGTACAGGCCTAAAGACTGGAATGTGCATGAGCTCTACCTTTGCACGGTATATGTGCCGATAAGTGGTAACCATGCGCACTCTTAAGCAACTGGACGTGAACGTTACAAACCGTTGCAACCTTCAATGCGTTCACTGTGGTTTTGAGTCTGAAGACAAAACAGAACTAAGCCTTGAGGAGTATGAAATCCTTCTGTCAGATGCCAAAACTTTAGGGGCAGAGAAGCTTGACATAACGGGCGGGGAGCCTCTCCTACGGAGAGATCTGCCGAATATAGTCATGGCCGGCAGTTCAAGAGGCTATTACGTGAAACTAATCACAAACGGGACACTGCTGACGAGGGACTATTT
This sequence comes from archaeon, assembly GCA_028279825.1. Lineage (GTDB taxonomy): Archaea > Aenigmatarchaeota > Aenigmatarchaeia > GW2011-AR5 > GW2011-AR5 > GW2011-AR5. The sequence continues at coordinate 9,652 of JANQNA010000001.1, forward strand.
GGCACAACTAAGGGAAAACGGTCTGGATGGAATAGCTGTCAGTCTTGACGGTTCCACGCCTGAAAGGCATGCAAGAATAAGGAAAACCAAAGAAGATCAGTTCTATCGTACAGTAGAATCAATAAGATCAGCAAAAAGGCTTGGACTGAAAACAAAGGTTAATACGGTTGTATTTGCGTCAACGCTGGACAATTTGCCGGACATAACACAACTGTGCATAGAAACAGGTGCCGATGCACATAGAGTCTGTTATTTTAGTAAAGTCAAAAGAGGCTTGCATTCCAGAGAAGAACCTGCAGATCCTTACGAGTTAGAGAGAGTAATGAAGTCAATGAAACGATACGTTTCATCAATAGACCTTTCTTTTGGTTCACCAATCTATGGCGGAGGTTGTTTTGAAGATACTGATATGCTTCAGATATTGCCAGATGGTTCTGTTTATCCATGCTCTGTTTTGGCAGCCTACGGAACTGCACTTGGCAATGTGCATGAACGCACGTTAACAGATATCTGGAATGACGAAACGTTGTGGCAAGGCTATCAGAGATGTTCTCAGGGCTGTCCTGCAAAAAAGATCAGGGTTGAAGATTTATGCTAGTGGTTTGTGAGGGCTTGGATTGTTCAGGTAAGACAGCTACTGTTCGCGAAGCGAAAAAATTTTGTGACGCTGTTTCGTCAAAGGGAATAATGTCTTACACACTGCCAGGCAGGATCTCTTCAAGATTCCCGTGTGAACTTACACTTCTTACAGAACTGTTTTATCTGGACAGAACATTTGTCCGTCCAAATTTAGAAAGAGGCAATAACGTAATACAGGATAGATGGTACTCATCTCTTCTAGCGTACAACGAGGGAACGTTTCTTAGAGATCTAGTGATACCGAAACTCTCCAAACCGGATGTTTTTGTTTATGTGACAGTAGAAAGAGAAGAAAGGCTAAGAAGATTAAGAGAAGGTGAAAACGGACATCACATTTATCTGGCGGAAAATCCAAGGATACTCGAAGAAATGGAAGAACGTTATATGCAGATATACAGGGATTTCCCTAGAAGATACACTATAGACACAACTCACATGTCCAGAGAAGACTGTGGAAGAGAATTAGCCAGAATTGTAAACAGTTAAGTCTATGCAGCGAATCGTAGTAACCATTCTCTTGCGGTTTCCTCGTCTACTACGCCTCTGGTTTTCCAAATTTCCTTGAAAAGTTCGGCTTCTTTTCCAAATATAATTGTTTCATCTAAACATGCTCTACCAAGATTTGGCGGAAATTCTTCTCCTGTACGTAAATTTACACTGTAAGGAAAAACATGATCCATATCTTCCATTCCCTCTCTACCATACAATTGAAAATCTGCCGAGTCGTGGCCAGAAAACGTATAAATGTGTGCAACGCCGGCGAATGCGTATCTTGGCATTCCGCGATTTTCCATTAGGCTACACAACGCGTCTACAAATGCGTCTTGTTGTACACGATCATAAATTTTGACTCCTATTTCAGGTTGTCCAAAAACTCTTGTAGTTCTTCTCATTTCTGACATTATAATCCAGATTACAATATTCAAAGTCTTTTTAAACAAATAATGCTGAAGGTGTGTGAATAACAATTGTTCAGTTAGGGCATTTTTTTAAAAGAATTGATCATGTTGCGTGGCAGCACATTTTCTTTGACCATTTTTTCTGTTTTCTGCTCTACTGTCATGAAATAAGGTCTTGTGCTGAAGTGCTTATTCAATATTTTGCAGTTTTCCACCATTGTATAGCGAAGGGTTGCATTCTCAAGAATTTTACCTTTGGACACTAATTTTTTTGCTTCAATTATATCCTTATTTTTGTCGTATACGATTGCTGCAATCTTGCAACAAGCAAGTGTTAATGCAGTTGTTCTGTGAGTACCATCCAACATGAAATATTCTGCGTCTGGATTCTTCTGTTCAAATTTCTGAAATTTCTTGATTAATTTAGCTCCAAGATGTTTCCTCACAATGCTTTTTCGTATAACCGGAACTAGAGGTAATGCTTTCTTAAGTTTACATTTCTTAAAATATGCTCTTAGATCTTTGTCGCTGTACACAGGATAGTCGTTTAAAGTAATGATCTGATTTGGACTTAATTTTATTGTTCTCATAACTAGAATTGAACGGAACATTAATAAGTGTCGAAGATGAACCCGAATAGAATGTTCAGAATGACTCACAATGCACCTTAAATGCGTTGAATCTAAGATTGAATTTGTGCGTAATACAAACGATAAAGGTGTATGTATATGAAATTCTTTGATAAGGAATTAAAGAAAATAGTTTCTAAATACGACATCGGGGAGTTCATAAAATCAAAACCATTCAAAGCTGGTTATGTTCAGACAAATATTCTTATTGTCACGGACCGGGGTAAATACGTTTTAAGATATTATGAAAATAGAACAAAAGAAAGTGTATCGTTTGAAGTGGACCTTCTGAAGTATCTCAGTAAACACAATTATCCTTGCGCAATCCCAATTAGAGATAATAGTGGAATTATCATCAAACTACACAAAAAGAAACCGTTCATAATTTTCTCTTATCTTGAAGGGAGACATCTGAAAAATATCAATGATAAACAATTATATCAGGTGGTAAAGCATCTGGCTTTATTTCATAAAATTACAAAAGGTCACAGACCAAGAAGTTCTAATCAAAGAGAGCCGAGAACAAAGGAATTTTTGTTGGAAGTTGCAAAAAAAGAATCCAAAAGATTTAGAGACAAAGATAAAGGCCTGACAAGGCTTAAACTAATTAAATCAAAATTCAACGAATTGAAAGTACCTAATGAATTACCAAAGGGGGTTATTCACGGAGATTATAATAAAGAGAATAATAAAGAGAATATCAAATTCAAACAGGATAAATTAACTGGTGTTCTCGATTTTGATGATTCAACATACGCTTTTTTGATTTATGATTTAGGTGTAGTTCTTTTGTACTGGACAAGATTCTATGTGAAGAGATTTGATTTCAAAAAAGCAAGAAAGATAATCAAAATATATGAAAGATATCGACCATTATCAAAATTGGAGAAAAATCATATTTTTGATGCACTCCAGTTCCACGTTTTAATGCTCATGTCCTGGCTTATGTATGATAAATGGAAAGGTAAGGATTTGTTCAAAATTCTGTCAAAAGTACTTATTGAGCTTGATTCAGTAGGAAGAGATAAGTTCTACAGAAATTTGTTTGATTAAATAGTGCCGAAGGTGGGTTTCGAACCCACGACCTCCACGTTTCTTTATCACCGACCATTAAGGTCTCAAAGCTCATAGTGAATATGAGCGTGGCGCTCTACCCCTGAGCTACTTCGGCTTATTTCCAAGGAAAGAAAACCCCTGGGAAAAGAAACCCTAAAGAGAACTCTGGGAACAAGACTTTTATAGTTATATCAAATGGTTTTAACATTAGGAAACGAAGTAAAAAGTGACTTGTATGGATTATAGAGAATTTGACGATGATCCAAGGGTAATTCCTTTAAAGGATATCACATTACGTGTTTTTTGGGCATACGCGTCTTTCTACTTATCTGATAAAATGCCCAACACCGATGCTATGTCACCGGGGGAATATAGAGCTCTTTGCAGAATGGTGCACAGTGATTTTGGGTTGCTCTAGTTCTGGCCAATAAGGGCAAACTGGGCTAACATAGCTTCCAACTGTACATGTGGATTGGAACCTTCTGTTAATCTAAACTCATATTCGCCTGTCTTTTCGATCATACGAAGTTTTTGATTTTCTGATATACCTAAAGAAAATATCTGATTATGAACCTCCTTGATTATGTCCTCGCCAGCTAAGCCAGATTCGTTCAGCAGGGAAATTAGCTGTGTTCTGGCTTCCTTGAACTTTCCATAAATAACCACTGTTTCCAGCATCTTCTTCACAGCGGCAGGATCTGCTTTATTGGTCACAGCGTATATTGTCTCTTCTGTCACCTTCGGTGAAGTAGAAGCTAACTGCAATGTATTTGTGGCTTTACGCATATCGCCTTCAGCTACCTTGTATATGGCTGCGAAAGCAGCATCGTCTACATCTAAATTCTCTGTTTTGGCGATGTTCTTCAGATACTTTGTCATGTTTTCTTCCTTGACAGAGGAAAACCTGAATACGGCTGTTCTTGACTGGATTGGGTGTATAATCTTACCGGAATAGTTGACGGCCAGAATGAATCTGCAAATATGAGAATAATTCTCCATTGTTCTTCTTAACGCGTGTTGTGCGTCTTTTGTCAGCGCGTCAGCTTCGTCCAGATATACTATACGGAACATGCCTTCCGTGCCGAAGGCTGGCTGTCTCGCAAACTCCTTGACTTTTTCACGTATAACGTCTATACCACGTTCATCTGACGCGTTTAACTCTAAGAATTTGCCTTTTAGCTGATCCCCGTATAGTTCACGGGCTATGGCCAGTGCTGCTGTCGTTTTTCCACAGCCTGCAGGACCCGCAAACAGACAATGCGGTAACGTTTTTGACTTAACAAAGGCTATAAGACCCTTCGTTATGTGATCCTGGCCTACTATTTCCTTCAATTTCTTTGGCCTGTACTTCTCTGCCCAAATCTCTTCTATGCCCATGATTACCACAAATACTAAAAGTGACCGAAGTCAATAGAATATGATGAGAGTTATCTATTTAATGGCAATCCTTTTGTTACTAGTGGCCGTGGGCCACGCAGACCTTTCGAATGCCAAGACAGTTGAGACGATAAAGGTAGAAATGATACAATCGGGTACCCTAGAAGTCAGGGGCAACGTGCTAAAAGCCAATCTGACCTATTACATACCGATGCAGGGGATCAAGAGCATAGATGTAACTTCAAATGTGGAAATGGACTGGAGCTACATAAACGATTCCTTTGGAAATCGCCTGGTTTTGATGGACTGGAGAAAACCAAACCAGGATATAGTGTATGAAATAAGAATGATTCTTGAAAACGAAGCCGTGCACATAAGAAAAGACAAGACAGTGGGGACGGATAATAGTTATCTAAGACAGACAGAGCATATAGTAATAAACGACGACATAAGAGAACTTGCGTTTCCTTTTGAAAAGACAATGGAGAAGGCTACGGAAATAACACAATTTGTTTTTGACTATATGGATTATGACTTGAGCTACATAGGCGACAACGTTCCAAGTGACGTGGTTGTTGAGGAGAAAAAGGGGGTTTGTGTTGAACACGCAAACCTTGGTGCCGCGCTTATGCGCGCGAACGGCATACCAACCAGATATGTCGTAGGTTATGCTTATTCGGCTGTACAGGATAAACTGATAGGCCATACGTGGCTGGAGGTCTTGGCTACAGACGGCTCGTGGATTCCTTTTGATCCTACATGGTTGCAGGCTGGATATCTTGACGCCACGCACATAAAGAGTGCTGTTTTCCTGGATAACAACCAGGTGGATACCTTAACATACGTAGGCGGCGACATAACATGGATAAGGAATGATGAAGAGTTTGAGGTGCTGGATTTTACGGAAAACGACGTGACGTCAATAATGGTTACAGGAGTTGACCAGGTTGCTTCCGGAAAATATGGATTTGTAGAAGCAAGGATAGGAACGGATGAGTGTACAATTGCAACAGTGAAAGCAGTCTCATGTGTTGATAATAGTCTTGTAGAACAGTTTGATATCACAGAACAGACAAGAAACTTCTGGCTGTGTGAACCGGAAACCATCTACTGGTTCTTTAAAACAAGAGGCGACAACTATGTCTGTCCTGTTCTAGTATATGACCAGACAGGAAGCAGAGCCCAGCATGATGTGACAGTAAAGGGAACTTCGAAGGACGAGGATTTAATAATATCAGGTCCCGATTCTATTCTTGTAAACCAGGAATTTGCAATAGCTGCGTCAATGCCCGGACTGTTCTATTCACCGGATTTTGGCGTGAGCCGCAGCAGAACATGGACGTTGACAATAACAGAACCGGGTGTGTATGATTTTTATCTGTATCTAGAAGGCAACCTTGACAAGAAAACAATAACTGTCCTGGAGAAAAAGGAGTTTGATCTTGCCGTCGACGCGCCTTCAACTGTGAATCTAACACACAACTTCACAGTCAACGTAAGAATAGGAAACCTCCTGAAAAGCCAGGTTGTAAGGCTTAACATAGAATATGCAGGCCAGACAATTTCGGAAGACCTGGAAATGATAATATCAGATGAAAAAGAGATGTCCCATGTGCTTCAGGCCACCAGTGAGGGACTGAATGAATTGGTTGTGACGGTATCAGGCGAAACGCTTGCGTCAGAGACAATTCTTATAGAAACACCGAAAAAAGAAGATCCTGTTGGCGGATTTCTGGATGGTATATTTGAGATGTTTACAAAGTTCTTTGAGACTATAGCATTGCTGTTCTAGACAATGCTGACTTTCTTCATTACGTCGCCCTGTTCAATACTGGTGACAACGTCCATGCCGTCCACTACAATACCAAAAACAGCGTGTTTTCCGTCAAGCCATGGCGTCTGATCTTCTGTTATGAAGAACTGGGAACCCCCTGTGTCAGGACCACTGTTTGCCATGGAAATAACGCCCTTTACATGAAGCAAATCAGGATGGAATTCATCCTTAATTGCATAACCAGGGCCGCCCGTACCGTCCCCGTTAGGGTCACCACCCTGAATCACGAAACCCCTTATTACACGATGGAACGTCAACCCGTCGTAGAATCCGTCCTGGGCAAGATCTATGAAGTTCTTTGTTGTTACAGGTGCTCTTTGCTCGTAAAGCTCGATATCTATGATACCCTTGTCAGTGTCAATTATTGCATGCCTGTTTTTTGCTGTAACATTACCTGTGATAGTTGTCACCCCGAAAGCAGCTACAATCACGGCAACAACAATTATTGCCAGATAGCTTTTCTTCATGATATATCCTTGTATGTAAGTAATTTAAGTTCCAGAAAGCCCTAAGAAAACCCATTGTTTTTTATATGAACTACCCGGCGAAGATCTTATAGTTAAGAAACTGCAACTCTTCTGGAGTGTGTAGCAAGACCTATGTCCTCTGCAGAAATCGCGCCTGCTATGATATTATCTCCGGCGTACGCGAACACACGCTTGCCTTCGAGTTCTTTGGTCTCCCATATACCATAATCGTCAATAAGCCTGCCAATATCACGAGTGTTTAATGTTTTGAAAAGTGTATCCACCTCTTCACCTGGCTCAAATGCCAGTCCTAAAAATAGTCCGCAGGAAGATGTTCTCCCGTCTTCCTGCGATTTTCCGAAAAATGACTCAACAACATACAACGCTCTTGGATTAGGATCCAGATATCCGATACCAGGAATTCTCAGCAATCCGGCAGGTGCCATTCCCTTATCCAGAGCTCCCAAATCCCTGACCTCATCATGAGAGTATAACCTCAATTCTTTCATTTACTCACCTTTAATTTCTAGGCTATGACTAAGATTCTTAAAGCTATTAAAAACCTCTTTAAGTCTCGTTACAAAATAATTCTATGTTTATTGTGATATCAGGTACACCCGGGACCGGAAAGACTGTTATAGCCAGGCTTCTTGCTAAGCAGCTAAAAGCGAGACTTATAGATACAAAATATCTGGTAAGGAAGTATAAAATTCCGAGCAAGCTTGATGCTAAAAGAAAGACAAAGATTATAGACCAGAATAAACTTGCTAAAGCAGCTGCTAAAGAAAAGGGTGATATTGTTTTTGAAGGTCATATGGCTCACTTTGCAAAATCAGAACTTACAGTTATACTCAGGGCGAGTCCAAAGGAACTGGAAAAAAGGCTCAAGAAAAAGAAATGGTCGAGGAAAAAAATAAAAGAAAATATTGAGGCTGAGGCTATAGACACAATATCCAGTGAGTGCAGGCACAACTGTATTGAGATAGACACAACAAAACAAACACCGAAGAAAATAGTGGAATTAATACTGAAAATAATGAACAGCAGTTCTCTACAGGCCAAGTATTGTCCCGGTAGAGTAGATTGGTCAAAAGAATACACTACTTACCTTTTGGAAACTTCCTGATTCCTGTCTCGTCTATATCCAGAACAGAATCCTCACTTTCCACGATTGTGTTTCTTGCGCCCGTCCTGGTCTTTTTCCAGTTTACAACACCAGTGGCTATCATTTCCACGGGATCAGGTTTTCTTAGTGTTGCAACCTGTGATCTTGTAAGAATTGGATAGTGTTTTACTTTGTCAACATGATCCGGTATGTACCATATATTCTTTTCAGATGTTACCCAGCCACGATGATCGAATATTGATATATCAACGGGCATTGAAAAAGAGCGTAACGCCTTGCGACCTTTATCTTCATAGTATTCATGAAAGTAGGACATGACCAATTCCCTGACTGATTTGTAAACAGGATCCCTATACCTCAGCACAGCATGATTTGTCTTGGTTATAGCGCCCCAATGCTTTCCCTCACGGAACACAGCCAGAATATGATCATAATCGAACTTAGCCGCCTTCATATCAACAAGTAATGGCTTTTTTCCCTGTAAACGTAAGGCAAGTGCAGCAAGTATGGCCCCTTCTGCGCAGTGAGCCCTGTTCTCGCGGAGCACTCTTCTTGGTGAAATGCATGTATCACCTTCGTGCTCGAAATTTATAGGTATCTCTTCAAGAAAATCCTGAATCTTTTTTGGTGTGTTTAGCGGTTTTAGAATCCTGAGTTCTTCATCTGTCAAACCATACATAAAAATAATTATTCAATGTTCTATAAATAAATCTAAATGTTCAGAGAAGCTCGAAACTAAACAAGACAACACCGTGCCTTTTTTGTGCAATTCGCGGGCACAGAGAATCATAAATTCTGATTGCTTCATCAGGGGATTTAGCAACTGGCACTAATTGCCTGTAGTTTGCTTCAGTCACAACATCTTGAAACGTGGTTCCTTGTATATGCTGCTGTACATCACTCACTCTGACTCTGACCCCTCTTTCAAGTGCCCTACATTGAAAATAAATGACATCCCCGGGCGATATTCCATTATTTCCTACATATCCTAAACGGCCTTCCATCGTCTTTTCTCCAGCTGCAACCAGTGCGTATGCCTCTGGAATGAGATTAAGTATTTTCATCCTAATAAAAAACCAGAAAGATTTAAAAGTGAAAAAATGTTAATCACTTGCAAGAAATTTAGTGGTAATGCTTACCCCGTTCTATGTACTGCGTTTCAACCCTCTTGGGACGAAAGTGTTTTTTAACGAACTGAACAACCTTTGCTTTGCTGAATTTGCCGCAACTGTAGACGTCTATAGATATGTAATCATGCTTGGATAAAGTGTGTATAACTATGGAAGACTGTGCCAGGGGAACCCAACCGCTGAGACCGTCTTTTCCGGGAAATCTTTTGCGGTCTGTCCTGAAAACAGTTGGCTCTTCCTGCTTGTCCATTCCTATGAACTTGACTAATTTGTCCAGAAAGCTGTAACAGTGGTTTATGTCATTGCAGACTCTTGGCGTACAACCATAACAGTCCAGAAGTAGTTCAAAACCAAATACCTGTTTCTTTGCCATACAATTAGATAGGCTCCGCCTGTTTATAAATCTTTAATATATTTTTGTAATTAAGTAACGTATGTCGGATTCCGCAGTCAATAGTGATTCAAAAATTGAGGAACTGATCACGGGAAGTAATTATAAATTGGTGGCTTCCGGATTGAATGGTGTAAGTCTTGTTTCTGAAATTGTTGGTGCATTGAAAAGCAACAAAAAGTCCGGAACAATGATTGTATCTTTGATAGGAGGAGCCGCAAGCGGAAAGAGCACACTTTCTGTAAAACTCGCTGGTTCTTTGGGTGAGTCCGATGTAATTAGTACTGATGATTATGTTGTTGGCGACAGGGAATACCGGAGAAAGCATTTTGAGGGCAAGGATCACGTCAGTAAGTATGATCCTGAATTTCTGAATCAAAAGGTTAAGGAAGTATGCTCCCTGGTTCCCGGCAAAAAAGTAAAAGTTCCTACGTATGATAAAGTTACCGGATTGGCTATAGCTGCAGGCGAGGAAAATTACCAAAGGGAGATTGGTAAGGTTGATTTCCTGATTGTCGAGGGTGATTTTGATTTTGTGGAAAATCCTAATTATAAAATTTATTATCATGTTCCAACCGAGGTAAGACTTGAAAATCGTATTCAAAGGGATAAAGAAACCAGGAACGAGCCCAGTATTGATAACATAATAAAAAATTTCCAGCTTCGCCAGAAACTTCAGCATGAAACACATACACTTCCTGCGGCATCCACGGCAGATATGCTCATTATCGCTTCAGCGGAAAGAAAAGTGGACGGTTTCACATATACTTATTTTGTGTATAAAAAATTGGACTGAGTTGATTATTTGGTCTGGACTATTTTTCTTCCTGGTTGGCCCAATACTCTCTGAGGGACTTTATCTTCCCATCTTCAATTTCCAGTATCATGACCTCAATCATGTGATTCTTCCTTGAAGCATTATTGATAAAGAACTTGGTTTCTGTTTCCACAATAACTGTATCTTCCTCGATAAACATGTTCAACAGTTTAAACTCTATTTCTGACTGTTCTTTTACGATCTTTTCCTGCCAATACCTCTTGATCTGTTCGTGGCCGATAAACGGCTTGTCAAAAGCCCATTCCTGGTATACAGCGTCAGGTGTAAACAACTTTACCACTGTTTCCGGATCCTTGTTGATCCAAGCCTCTGCGTACTTACTAACAATATCTTCAGCAGTCTTTCTGTCTACCATGAGTCCAAGTCCAGATTTAATCTTTTAATAGGTTTCACTGTAAAGTTCAAAGTGATAATATGGCCAATAAAATGCCTGATGCACTTGCAAAGAGACAGTTCTTGAACGTCTATATATGCATGAAATGTAACGGAAGAGTCAGAGCTAGTGTTGACAAGATCAAGAAGGGTAAGATAAAGTGCAGAAAGTGCCAGAGCAAGCAATTAAGACTAAAGGCCAAGGAAAGACGCGGCCAGAAAGCTTAGTTCTTTAAAACTGTTTCTATTCAATTAGTTGTATGCGACATTATGTGTCTATTACCAGACCGTTGAACGGAGTAATGTCTATCATTGCTGTATGGATAGGCAGTATCATAGCAGGTGCAGCGTATATACCGGATACAAATATCATAATTGGCGCTATTTCTGTATTCCTGATATCAGGCGGCGGGATGGCGATTAATGATTATTTTGATGCTAACATCGACAAGGTGAACAAACCGAAAAGGCCTATTCCGTCCGGCAAGATCAAGAAAAAAACAGCTCTGATATATTCTCTGGCGTTATTTGTCATAGGCGTGGCACTGACGTATAGACTGAATATTGATGCTTTCTATGTAGCTGCTGCAGCTTCGCTTTTACTGATAGTTTATGCCGCTTCTCTGAAGAAGACAATGCTTTTGGGAAATTTAGTTGTAAGTGGCCTTGTCGGCCTTACGTTCTTGTATGGCGGTGTTATAGTCGGTAACTATACAATTGTTATTCCTCTGGCTTTCTTAGCGTTCATGTCAAACATGGCCCGTGAGATATACAAGACGATAGATGATGCTAAAGGAGACGCCAAACACGATGTCAGCAGCGTGGCGATAAAACTTGGTATATTCAAGGCCAGAATGATAGGAAATGCTTTCCTGATTGTAGCTGTTATATTCTCCGTGGTACCGTATCTTCTGGGTATACTGGGTATGTCCTACCTTATTGTTGTTGCATTGGCAGATATAGTGTTCCTGGCAGCTGTTGCCATGCCAAAGGCGGCGTCAAAATTAGTAAAATTAGGAATGTTACTGGCGCTGTTATCTTTCATAGTAGGTGTAATAATCTAAAAAGAACTAAAGCTGCTTTAGTGCATCAGACACTGATACCCTTCCAAGATTCTTGCCGTTGGCAAGATATACATTACCATGTCTAACTTCGGCCACTTTTCTCATGCCTGTGTCATATACATGAGTGGTTCTAGGGCTTCTTCCTGTTGCAGTCATATGCTCTCTGTATCCTAGCACTTCTCTTACATTCTCCGGATCATGTACCGGCGTTAGTCTATTCATTGTTACCACTTAATAGTAACATATATTTACTAGTATTTAAAGGTTTCAAATGCCGTTATTTCCACTTTTGGTTTCGTGCAATTAACAATATAAATACAAGTGAGTCAAATTAAGACTCATGGGAAAAATTCAAGACTTCGTAATTGAGAACAAAATCAAACCTAAGGAATGTGTTTATCATACTTGGCGAGACGCCAAGAACAAGAAGCTAGAGCCTACGGGCAAGATTCGTGTTTTAGTTCCTCCACAGAGTGATACGGCCATGGTTGAATATACGTGTCCTGAATGCAAGCATGAAGCTTATACGGAGCAGCCATGGAAAAGACCTTTTGGCGTTAAATGCGAGAAATGCGGATTCAAGGTTACTGTTCCTAAGATGAAGGCTGAAGCAAAGCGTGAAGCGAAAGCTGACAACGCTAAGAGCGACTAGCTCTAAAAACTTCGGTTGCATACACCCTTCCACCAACCGCTGCATCATCCGGGAATACTTTTGCGGCTATTTTCTTTGGTACCTTGACTTTCGGGCTTCCTTTCCTTGGCTTTTCATTTGCAATGGTGTGAACAGTACATAAAACATCATTCGCTCTTCTTGATACTATCTGTAACTCTAATCTTCTGTGATCCCTGTATCTTGCACGGCAGCCATCCAGATCAATCACTTCCCAGTCTGTTATTGGCTTCCGCCTTGAACGATATTTTGGATATCTCTGGAGAAATTCACTAACAGTAAAAACATCACCGAGAACCTCTGCGGTGGGTATTTCAACATGCCGTGAAAAATCATAAATATCACGTGCTGAATCAAATAATTGAAAATAAGTTGCAGCCATTTCACCACCGCCGTTACTGTGGACTCTTTGAAGTACCATTTCCTTGTATATACCAGGTCTTCCAGATCTTCTAGATTTTCCGGGTTTTCCATGTCTTAGCTTCCGGCATTTTTCCGCTATCTGATACATTGTGAATGGTCGTTTTCTTGCCATTAAAAAATCTTGATAGAAACCTTTTTAACCTCTAAGCATCTTGTGCAGTTTGTCTATGTTTTTTTCACAAACAAAGTCATGATGGCGGAAACCGCCTTTCATAGACTTTGGCACGTGGAGAAGCTCATGGATTATAATCTTCTGCCGTTCGACAAGCGAAAGTTTGTCGTAGTTTTCTGATATGACTTCTATTATGTAGTGTGCTTTCATGTCCAGCGCTGTCTGCATGACCCTGGGTGTTGCATGACATCTTGCAAGAGTGCGTTTGGCCTGTGAACCTTTGGACCTCACAAACTTTATCCTCGATAAATCATGCGGCATATTCAGTTTTTCGGCTATTTGTTTAGCCTGCTCTTCTATATCGGGCGCCGGATGGTATTTTATCATGTTTTAAATTTGTTGTAGTAATTTTTATAGAAATGCCTCAGTAGCTCAGAACCAATCCCTTCTTTGTAAAGAAGGTCTTGGTGAACGCCAAGAAACAGAAGGCTTCGCAAATATCAAGAGATTGGTGGGCAATCGGTAGAGCGTTACCTTGGTAAGGTAAAGGTCGTGAGTTCAATTCTCACCTGGGGCTTTTTATTTAATCAGATTAAGTATAGTCATGGATAAACGACTGGTAATATCTGTTGCTATTATTGCATTTATTCTAACCGTTTACATCTCTAATGAAGAAGGTAAGTCTTCTGATATTCTAGGATACCCGAACGAAACGGCCTACAGTATGTCATGTAATGAATTGCGGCACGTGTACGATTGTGACTATATGCAAGACTTTTCAATTAATCACGATCTTGAAGATAATCCTGAAAACTTCTATGCCATATGCGAGATGATGGGTCATACGGATCTTGCTGATTGTGCTGCAGGATGCGGGTGTTTTGACACTCTAAATAAATTTGAACTCGGTGAAGTAGATTGTGAGGTATATCTCAATGATTTGCGATTTTATGTGAAGAATATTCATCAGGAGGGTGTTATGATCAACGAAGTTAGAATCAACCTACGCGGAGATTCTGCCGTTGCGTCACAATATCCAAATGAGTTTCTGAATTCCGGTGAAATAATGTCCATGAAAATTCCTGCTGACTGCAAGGATAGTGTTACAATGAGGATAGAGATAAATTATACTGATTCCAGCGGAACACACATAGACACTGGAAATATGTATCAAATAGATAATTGGATTGCAGTCTGATCTTAGAGAAACAGGTACAGAAAGTAAGATAACTATCTTACGTTTTACCAGAAGTCGCTTACGCTTGTTTGGTTTTCGTCGTCCACTGTGTATACCTCAACCGACCACTAAAGATAATTGTCATTTGTAGTATAAATATGTTTTTGCTTTTGACTGCTCCACAATTTTCTATTAAATACCGGAAAACACAATTACTAATTAATGAAAATTGCTTTGCTGCTTCTGGCTATTGTTGTCCTGGTGAGTGGTTGCGGCAATCAGATTGATGCTGTAGCTGATACGTCGGAAAATCTCGGGCTTGAAGCCGCATATAACGGCGGCTGCAATTCCCTGATAAAGGAGCATAACTGTGAGTTGAATGATTTCCAGATTGAAGGCTGGTCACCACCTGAAAGAATCGATAACCGGGCAATGTTTTTCAGTGAGGCCTGTATTTACAGCGGTTATGCCAATCCCACAGATTGTGCCAGATCATGCGGATGTCAATTATAGTATAAATGATCAATTTAATCCTTAAGATACGTTGTTAAGTAATTCAATTCATAGTTAATTCTAGGTGTTAACATGGGTATGATTGGAGATCTGAACTGGAGGTACGCCACCAAAGTTTTCTCGGACAGGAAGATAGAGCAAGCTGATTTGGATGAATTGCTGGAGGTGCTGAGGCTTTCACCATCCTCGTTCGGTTTGCAACCCTGGAAGTTTATAGTCATAGAAGACAAAGAACTGAGAGAAAAACTTGTTGAACATTCTTACGGACAACGCCAGGTGGCAGACGCTTCTCATTTAATTGTGCTGACCGTAAAGAAAAATATTGACACGGATTACATAAAGAAATTCGTCAGATTTATGGCTGAAACAAGGGGTGTATCTGCGGAATCACTGAAGGATTATGAAGACGTAATGATCAGTTCTATAACCAAAAAGTCCAGAGAGGAAGTCCAGGAATGGGCAAGAAGGCAGGTGTATATTGCTTTGGGAATGTTACACTTTGCTGCCGCAACAAAGAGAATAGATTCATGCCCTATGGAAGGATTTGATAAAGATGCTTATGACAGGATTCTTGGACTGGAAGACCATACATCAGTGGTACTATGTCCTGTTGGTTATCGCGGCGAAGACAAGTATGCTACGCGCAAGAAAGTGAGGTTTCCCAGGGACGAAGTTTTTATTTTTAAGTAGATTCTCAATATTTCTATTCTATGAAGGAACTTATACGTGATATACACAACTGGCCGAAGCCTGGGATAATATTCCGTGACATTACGCCACTGCTGAAGGAAGAGGCTGCGTTTTCTGGACTGATAGATGAGCTTGTTAAAGAGTTCCGTGACAAAGAAATAGATGTTGTAGCCGGGATAGAGTCGCGTGGGTTCATTATCGGTGCAGCCATGGCGCGCGAGCTTGGAGTTGGATTTGTGCCTATACGCAAAAAAGGCAAGCTTCCGTGGGAAACAGTCAGCGAAACCTACTCGAAGGAATACGGAGAAGATGCTCTAGAAATTCATAAGGATGCCATAGGGGAAGGAGACAAGATATTGATAGTTGACGACCTGATTGCTACTGGCGGAACAGCACTGGCTTCAGCAAAGCTTGTGGAAAAACTTGGCGGCACGCCAAGATTCTGTTTTGTTATCGAGCTTCGCCCGTTGAAAGGCATGGAAAAGATAAGAGCGTACAAGAAGTTTGCTTTGATGAAGTTCTAAACTCTTTCAAGATTTTTGTTGACACACCTGTTTTCCTGACACATACAATCTTCTGGCGTATATGCCGCTTCCAGCATAAATATCTCCGTACAGGCCTGCGGTTCTACTACAGTGAACATAGAATTCTTGTTTATGCACATGGTCGGATGACAGACTGGCAACGGGACGCAATCTTCGTCCACACTGCATATATCTTTCGTCAGTGATACTTCCCAGCCATCCAGTAGTATAATACTCGTGTTGGTCTCCACATTAAGATGCACAATGAAGCAGCCAATACATTCAGCTTCATCAATCTGTACTACAGTTAACTTGAAAGTTCTGCCAACGTAGTTTACAGCCTTCTGGGCAGCCACTTTCTGTAAACTTGACAGCTCCCATTCGCGTATACAGGCCCCAACTGTCCCATTCCATGAATAACCGGCAGGTCCCAGGCAACCTCGTTCATCGTGCTGTCCTCCAATGAACCGGCTTTCATTGCCGAAGTTTTGTAAAGTTGCTTCGGTACAGCCCAGAATAAGAACAACCATTGTGAGCAGCAAATAATGCTTCCACATAATAAAATATGGATAGTGATATTATTTAAGCTGGCTTGGATATATTTTTTGTATGAAAAAGATGAAACACCACCACAAAACATTATTTGCACTGATTATTGCATTTGCCGTGATTGCTTTCTGGCGTGGTTTATGGGGACTGTTTGACATATACGTGTTTCCCGAAAACTATGAACTAAGTCTATGGACCACAATGGTTGTAGGTATTGTCATACTTGTTGGAACTCATTACGCGGCGAGAGAATTCTTATGAAACAACGTAAATGGTGTGAGTGTAAAGGCGGAATAGGGTTCGCGCTTATTATTCTTGTTATAGGACTTATCTGGCTGGCCCGTGATCTTGGTTGGATTGACACCAACATATCATTATGGCCTATATTGCTGATTGTAGTGGGTGTTTACTGGATACTGAAAAGGCTGTTCGTCCATATGACTATTTAGAATTAACAAAATTGTACTGGTCTTCCATGAATTTTTCGCGTTCTTCATCGTCTGCCAGCAGATCTGACAACTTCTCAAGGGCCAGCTTTTTTGATTTCAGAAACTTGATCATAATAGCCGGAGAGAACTTCTTCTTCTCCTGGGATCTCGGAGGAAGCATGCTCTTGAGAGTTATATAATAAAATATAGCAACGGCCACATCCCTGACTGTTTTTCCCTTTACTTTTATCTTATCGGCATATTCTTCCACTTTGGTCATGAAGTATTTGTCATCGTCATAGAACCTGTAATACTCAAACTCTTCATTCACGAATTTCTTCGTCTGCCATGTCGGCGGAGCAAAATCAAAAGCAAAGCCTAATGAATGCAGCCAGATAATTATCTTTGTATAACGTATATTCGGTACATCCTGGTCCTCCACCAGATTTTCGATGAACTCCATTGATTTTTCCCTTGTTGATAAAGTTTCTTCCAGGAACTTGTTACTCATTTCGTTCTTCTCAAAAAACCTGGCTGCGCCCTTAAGAGAGGCGGATATGCGGAATATTTCTGCCTTGAGATTAGACAGCATTGTCAAAGTATCATCATCTTTTATTCTTGACATGCGTGTTTTCAATACTTCTTCTACAGCGTCTCTCCAGTCATCACCGTCTGTCTTTCGAACATAATCATACTCAAGTTGCGTTTTCAGCATGGTCCTCAGAAATCTTATATCAGATTCGCTTCTTTTATTACCCATGAGAGCTACTGACAAGAACTTGTCCCATATGTCTTCCACGTTTTTTGGCTTCTTTGGCCGTTCCTTCATTGCAAGCTTCACGAGGTCAGCAAAGCCCTTTAATTCTGCCATAGCTTAGACTTGTACACAAGACATTAAAATACGTTTTTATAGATTTTTGAAGTGTTAACTGAATGTATCGTAAGTATCCAGTAAGAATGCCGACAATCGGAATCGACCTGATGGTACCAGGAAACGTCTATTTCTCAGACGAGGGTTATACAGACAGGGCAGAACATATGGCCGGTACAATACTGGAATATCACAGCAGCAGAAGATTGAAAAGATATTCTGCACAAATGGCTCAAAGAGATGGTGGATTTGTGCATTTTGTGGATAGCATGGATGATAGATTTGTTCATATTTTTTACAGACGTCAAAGTAATCCCTTAATAGACAGAATGAACCGAGCTAAATGGGAAACCGTGGCCATAATGCTTTTAGGTGAATTCCAGGAAGTAATGAGGCAGTATGATCCGGGTATAAATTGGGATGAACATCCTATTAGAATAGCGGATATGGTATCCATGTCTGTGATTCCTGCTGACGTAACACACTGATTTAAACCGTGAGAAGTAGTTGTTATTATGAGTGAAGAACATGAGATGACGTGTAATAACTGTGGGCGTAAGCTGAAGAAGAGGACTATCAAGAATCCCATGGGCCAGTGGGACGTATGGGACTGCCCGTTCTGTCATGCGTGATTGGCATGATACCTGAAAAGCTGATTGAAAGGTTGAAAAGAATCGGTCTGGACGAAACTATCTATGATTCTCGCACGAAAAAGTGTGTGCTCTCAAGAGAGCATGTGGACTTGGAAAAGGTCCCATGGTACGAGCATGCGTATTTTCTTGAAGAAAATAATGACGGAAACACTAAAGGTGTTTCTAAAGGTTCTTTTATTTTTGATCCTGTGTCAATCGTGCCCTGTCTGGCGCTAGCACCGAAGAAAGAGGATCGTATACTTGATATGTGTGCTGCGCCCGGTACAAAGACGTTTATTTTGTCATTCTTGACAAATAATGAAGCGAAGATAGTGGCCAATGATATAAGCCGGCAGAGGGTGAAAAGACTTCGCTTCAACGTTGAGAAGTTCCATCTAAGCGTGGACGTCTGGAATAAGTCCGGAAGAAAGATATATGAAAAGTTTGACAGGATTCTTCTGGATGCGCCGTGCAGCGGAGAAGGAATGGTCAATAAGAGTGAAAAACTCTTCAAGCACTGGTCTGAGAAAAGAGTGAAAGATCTGGCAAAAAAACAGAAAAGGCTGGTAAAACATGCTTACAGCATACTTAACCCAGGCGGAACACTTGTCTATTCAACATGTACATTTGAAAGAGAAGAGAATGAGAAAGTAATAGAATTTCTCCTGGAGAAAACAGATGCCAAATTGGATGACATTAACGTAAAAATCAATCATATACCCGGTATTACTGATTCTACAAAACAGTGCATGCGCATATATCCGGAGCACAATCAGACAGGCGGATTCTTTGTTGCGAAGATAATGAAGTTTTAGTTAATTATAAATAGACTAAAAGATGAATAAGTAGATGAGTCAGAAGATAGATGACAAGTACGAACACGACAGAGCCGCTGATAAAAAAATTAAACTGAAGATTATTTACAGCAAAAAGGGCTGCATAGCGGCAGGGCACTGTGTTCTTTCGGATCCGTACGACTTTACACTGGATGAGGACTTCAAGGCTGATCTTGTTGACGGCGTCCAAGGACAGGGTGCGCAGAAGGATGTTTATACAAAGATAATTGAAACTAACGAGCCGCATCTGGCAATAAATGCCGCCAAGACTTGTACGCCGAGGGTTATTGCGGTTTTTGATGTTGAAACAGGGAAGAGGATAGCATGAAAATAGAACATGATCCGGTAGGGCAGAAGTTTCTCATAGACGACGGCAAGTTTTATGGTATTCTGGCTTATACGGAGATAAACGGCAACCTTGATGTACACTTTATTGACGCCACTGATGAGAGGGTCAAGGAGGGCATTATACGATCTGCGTTTGAATATGCCAGAAATGCCGGTGTAAAGATTATTTCTTCAGCCAGGGAAGTGGACACCTTTGTAGAAAAACATCCGGAATATGAAGAACTTGTGGAAAAATAGCCTGAAATATAGCCTCAATTACGTGTGAATCACTACGGTAATGCTTATATAGGGGTCGTGGGGATAGTTTTACTCAGAGTAATATGAAGGTATATTTGCTGCTATTTTTAGCGCTGCTGAGCAGCACAGCGTTTGCGGTTAGCGTGACGGTTCCTGAAGAGACTACGCCTGTGCAGATAGGAACTTCTGCGGAGATAGAAATACTGGTTGCAGCAGATCAGCCTGAATCAGTTTCGCTTACACTGGTAGATAATTATCCATGGATCAGCCAGAGCACACAGATCATGACTTTGGGACGTGAAGACAGGAAAAAACTTGTCCTTTTCGTGTCACCTTTCCGGGAAACCCAGACGGGTGTATACAAATTGTCTTTGCTGATAGAACCTATTCCTGGGAATGAGTCGGAGACGAAAAACATATTTGTGAACGTACAGCCAATGGATGCTGTTTTCGTAGACAGTATAGAAATAGACGGTAATTTTACGCCTACAGGAAGTGTTGATATTGATGCTATTTACACGAATTACAAAAATTCAATAGTCAAGGATGCAAGGATTGTAACAACGATAAGTTCACCATCATCACAGATAATGGAGTTTGAACAGCCTATAGACGGCATAGATCCGGGCGAGTCGCAATTTGTATCATACACGATAAAACTCCCGCAATACACGGAGCCGGGATTGTATACGGTTCTTATGAAGGTTGTTGACGGTGAAGAAACAAGAGAGAAGCACCGCTCATTTGGTGTTGATAAAGTTGCCAATTTTGTTGAAGAGGCAACCAGACAGCCTCTGCTCTTCGGTTTCCAGAAGACGATAAAAATCACGAACATTGGCAATACAAAAGACGATGTTTTAGTTAAAGACAAACTTTCAGCATTTGATGCAGCATTCTATTCAGGAGACGACCCGATAACCATGGAAAACGGCGAGTTTTCATGGATTTTGCCTGAGGTAGGTCCGGGTCAGACAAAGGTGTTCAGTTACAGGGTTGATTATTCAGCATTTTTCCTGCTGATAGCTGTACTGGTAATAGCAATATGGCTGTTCTTCTACAGGGTAAGGACACTTCGTCTGAAGAAATATCTTTTAGAGAAAAAGTTCATCGAGGAAGGTGAAGAGTTTACAGTAGGTCTTGAAGTCTCGAACATGACCGGCAAAAAAATAGACCACGTAACAGTGAAAGACTTTGTGCCTTCGGTATTCGGCATAAAGGAAGTCAAGGGACCAAAGCCTACAAGAAAGAAAGTCTCCAACGGTGTTGAGCTTGTATGGAAGCTGAGCAACCTGCATAACAAGGAAGAGAGGATTTTCTCCTACAAGATAATCCCTATGTTCGGGATTCACGGAAGAATAAGGCTGCCGCAGGCATCCGCCCATTACAAAGGCAAAAAAGCTGTGGAAAAGAAGTCTTGGTACGCTACAATCGGGATAGAAATGGAGAACTATGCCGACAAAGGCAAGAAATTCTTCAAAAGAAAGGAAAAATAGACAAAAAAACTTCGTTTTTTCGCTGAAAAAAATTTCGAGTTCTCACTTCTTCGTTACGAAAAACTTTATATAGCATATAAAGGCAATCTAAAAGTATGAAAATTTCTATCTCCAAATGTTTTGAGTGTAAAAGGAACCGATTAGTTGATCGCGTGGGGGATAGATGGATATGTTTTGCCTGCAAACAGAAGATTGGAAAGGTAGGACTAACAAGAACAGTCACAGAATTCATTGAGAACTGACTTATTCTTTAAGTAAATTACTGTTTTGATTATGTATGATAGGTTTATTGTATAATCTTAAGGTTGGTTTTGGACATCTGTTGACGCCAGATGACATGGAAGCATGCAGAAGGGGTCATAAAAAGCAAGACGGGCGTCGCTCACTTTTTTATTCCACGCGTGACGGACTATACATGGTCATCTCTGTCGTACCAGAAGATGAATCCCTCGGTGGAACCATACGTTATCTCTACGATAGTCAGGGAAGGCTTGTATACAAGATGTGCCCGCCTGACGAAACAAGAGTATATGATCCACCCGGAAGGCTCTTTGGTAAGCGTGTTTCAGAACCATTCAGGATCTAGTTTTCTACATGTGCATGCTGCTTTTTTGGCTTGACCATAAAGAATATGTCTGCTACCAGCAATACAATGAAGACATACAGGAATACTGCGTTGTCTAACTTCAGGTATGCCGCTAACATCAGTAGCGCAGTCAGCAAAACAACAATATCGATTTTTTCTATCTTCAACATGTTTACCTATTCATTGTTAGAAGACAACGTATTAATCCTTTTTTCTTGCGGTTCTTGAGAAGTTAAAACGCTTATCATTGGCCTTTTGGGTTCTTCTGACATAATCATATTACCTGTTACTCCATTCTGGGCTGTTTCTGTTCCTCTTGCTTCTCGAGTCCCTGCATATTCATGACCAATAGCATGTCTCATTGCCAGACGATCCGAATAATGAGGCGTTTGGGATAGAACAGCTGTTGAAGCTGCTAAACAAGCTGCAGCAAATCTGAGCGCGTATTCACCAATCCTCGGTTTTCTTTGTATGGCATCGTCCTCGGTCAATTCACCAAATTCTTCCTTAAAATATCTTTCGAAGTCTCTTGTCTGCGGCTTTACTGAATATCCTCTAGAATCAACTCTTTCAAAACCAACCCACATTGGTTTTACTCCCAATGCTTCCAGACCTGGTGCTACGTAATTAAACACTGGCTCGAAAAATCCTGGGTTTTTGAGTTCCCTCTTCTTCTTTGCCATCCATATAGTAACGTTTTTGAGTATTTAAAGGTTTTGTCACTTAAAAGTAGTGAAAGTCCCCTGAGGGAGATTTGAACTCCCAACCTCTCGGTTTCTGTTTTTGGAACATTTGCTGGTGACAAATACAAATGGCTTAAGATGTTCTTACGAACATCAATCTTTTTATTATGTAAATATCTACAGCCGAACGCTCTACCGTTGAGCTATCAGGGGTGTAATATTTCTTTTACTAACTTGGACAGTTTTATTTAAAACCTTAAGAAAACGCCTATTTCGCGACCTGGTTTGTCTCTGGTGAAGAGCACACCGGGCATCTTACAGAATAGTAAAACCAGGAATATTCACAAGCGCCGCAGACATACTTCTTTGCCGGATTCTTTGGATACTTTAATTTTCTTTTGCTAGCTTCTTCTAACATTTCAATATCTTCTCTTGTTAACCATCCTCTTATCCTTGTTTTTGCTTTCATTATCAATCACTAATTCCTGCTAATTTCTTGTAGTGTCTTATCACATTTTCCCTTTCAGCACTTTCCAGTTTATTTGCCAAATCAAGGTAATGCAAACTGAAGGCTCCTGCTGAAACTGAAAGGCTGTCTTCTTCTTGTGGCATTTTTGGATATGTTAAAACACCCATGTCAAATTCCTCTGCTTTCCATTGACTTCTGCCTTCCATAAGTTGACGTGCAACTTTTTCCACAAGATCATGCATATACTTCATTGGTAAACACCGTATGTGTACGTATTATATATTGTAACTACTACTTAGTGAATAAAGACTTAAAAAGGTTGCGGTGTACTTCGGAAGCATTACGAAAGCATTACAACATTTTCTTTAAGAAACCTGGTGAAAAGTATTAGATATGTCTGAAATTGATATTCGTTTAACTAATAGCGGATTTGTGATTCACTCTGGTAATATGCCAGAACCTCGCTGTGCTGGAGACGGTAATGAAAGATATTTTCTTGAAGATCTTGAAGGTGGAAGGCTTGACCCCTACAGACCTGCTGATGAGGACGGAAAGAGCTTTGTTGCATACAAAGACGGTACTTTATGTGGCTGGCACCCCAATCGTCATGTGTTAAGTTCGGAAGCAAGACGTGAACATGGTAAAGATAATCTGGATTTATTTAGCGTTCCACCAGCAGAATAAGACGCACAACCTGAAAGCTCCATAAGCATATAATAGATAATGTGCTGATTCTGAAGTTTTAAGAAGACTTCTGTGTTACTATTCTATAGTGGTGGTATATATCGAGATGAGACGGTTTCATAGAAGAGAAATACCAAGGGGCCATACTGTATTTATTACTGGTTATTATCAAGATGGTGTAAGAGACTATAGAGTTTGCCTAAAAGATGGTCATGAAACACGGCAATATCCTACAGCCGGGATAATGGATCTCGAAACTGCCAAGAAAATATGTGACAAAGTTGGTTCTCGGAGAGATTTTGACCGGCTTTCTTCGTAAATCCGGGTAAAAATTGGAAAAAATGATGAAAAGTTACCTTTAAATCCGTTTTTACTCTAACTAGTGATTGGTTGGCGGCCATAGCGGAGAGGGTAGACCCAAACCCATTTCGAACTTGGAAGTGAATCTCTCCAGCGATGTGGTGAGTACTGAACCTTTGGTTCGGAAAAACCAGTACGTTGCTTACCATTTTCAGATTATCACCGGTGAAATCGTGGGTATTACACAGACGAATTTTTTAGAATTGAGAAATTAGACCAACGAGTGCGCGGATAATTTGAATGTCATAGGTATATGCCTCGGTGGTGTAGACGAACTTTTCATAAAAGTTCGATCAAAACGATCGACGAAGAGTTTGGCAGGTTGGTTAGCATAGTGGCCTGTCACGCCGCTGACTCGGGTTCAAATCCCGGCCGAGGCGCGGGCCTGTAGCTCAGCCTGGTAGAGCATCGGCCTTTTACTCCCAATGGTGACAGCTTGGGTAAGCGCGCCCGGGAGAGGAAAGCCGGGTGTCGCGGGTTCGAATCCCGTCGGGCCCACCATAATAGGGAAGAATGGCGCATGCGGAAAGACGGATTTGCGCCTGTCAAACAAGGGTGAAATGATGGCTACGAAGAAAGAAGAAAAAGAAATTGATATTTTCCAAAGTGATCTGGTACCGAAACATGAAATCCTCAGCGGTGAGGACAAGGCCGAACTTCTAAAGAATCTGAATGTAGCTCCAAAACAACTTCCTCGTATAAGTGAGGAGGATCCTGTTGTAAAAATTCTTCAGGCCAAGCGCGGTGATGTTATAAAGATCACGAGAGACTCACTTTCGGCAAAAGAGTATCTATATTATAGGATCGTGGTATAGTTGAGAGAGTATAAGGCATTGTTAAGATCGTTCAAGAATTCTGTTGGTTTTGTAGACCACCAGATAAAGTCTTTTGACGAGTTTGTTGAATCAAGAGTCCAGAAAATAATTGATGAGATAGGGGAAATTCAGTTAGAAACTCCTGAATTGGCTGAGTTTCGAATAAAACTCGGCAAGGTCAGAATACCGAAGCCTGTTGTAAAAGAGGCTGACGGTGCAACAAGACCTATAACGCCCATGGAATCAAGGATGAGGGACCTGACTTATTCTTCGCCAATATACGTAGAAATGGTTCCTGTAATAAACGGTGTTGAGCAGGAATCACAGGAAGTAAAACTTGGGGATTTGCCTATAATGGTTAAGTCTGATCTGTGTACACTAAGCGGAATGAACAGAGAGGAACTGGTAGAGAATGGCGAGGATCCGGATGACCCAGGCGGTTATTTTGTTGTAAACGGAACAGAACGTGTAATAGTTATGGTTGAGGAAGTTCTTTCGAACAGGCCTATCATAGAGAAGAAAGCTGATACAGAAACAGCAAGAATAAATTCAGAAGCTTCCGGGTTTGTTCAGAGACATTCCATAGAGAGAAAGGGCGGAATTGTGACGGTTTCTTTTGCAAACCTGAAGAAACTTCCTGTTGTTGTGCTATTGCGTGCCCTGGGAATGGAGACGGACAGAGACATAGTTGAGTCCATAGCAACAACTGATACTGAGAGGCAGGAGATCTACTTTAACCTGTATGAATTTGACGTGAAATCCATAGAAGAAGCAAAGGAGTATATTGGTAAAAAGCTCAGAATTCCGCAGAAGGAATACCGTGACAAGAGAATAAACGACATCATGGATAAGTACCTTCTACCTCACCTTGGCCAGAAAAAATCTGACAGGGTTAAGAAGGCCAAGTATCTTGCGCAGGTTGTTCGTAAAGTCCTAAAACTTGGCTTAGAGAAAATAGAAGAGCAGGATATTGATCATTATGAAAATAAGAGACTAAGAATGGTTGCAGACTTTCTGGAAATTCTGTTCAGATCTATTCTTCTTGGTAAATACGGCCTGGTCTCAAGAATTGTCTATTCCTACCAGAAGCTTATCAAAAGAGGCAAGATGCCTTCAATAAAATCCATTGTTGAGTCGGATTACCTTACAAAGAGAATCATTTCCCACATGGCAACAGGACAGTGGATTGGCGGAAGAACAGGTGTGTGCCAGAGACTTGAACGTACGAATCATGTCCGTACAATAGCTCACTTAAGAAATGTGATATCTCCTTTGAGTGCATCGCAGGAACACTTTGAAGCAAGGGCACTGCATGCAACACACTGGGGAAGACTATGTGCCGAGGAAACGCCGGAAGGAGTTAACATCGGATTAAGAAAATATCTTGCATTACTCGGTGTTATATCAGAGAGCAGCAAGGATATCGGAAAGATAAGGGATCTGATAACCAAGGAAGTCGGCGAGGAAGGCGCAGTTGTATTCCTGAACGGTGAACTGCTTGGCAATGCTGACAAGCCACTTGATCTTGTTAAATCACTGAAAAAAAGCAGACGATCGGGTGATTTCGATCCTCATGTAAACATTGTTTACGTACCGGAATTTGACGAGGTTCACATTAACACTGACTCCGGCAGACTTCAGAGACCTTTGATAATCATAGAAAACGGAAAAAGCCTTCTAACTGATAAACATGTTGAGAAACTGGAGACGGGAGAAATAAGCTGGACTGACCTGATAAAAGCGGGTGTTGTTGAATATCTGGATGCAGAAGAGGAAAATTATTCTTACGTTGCACTGAAGAAAGATGATATAACAAAAGAACATACGCACCTGGAGGTTGATCCAGGCGTAGTTCTTGGTCTTTCAGCATCACTGGTACCTTTTGCCGTGCACAACAGAGGCGACAGAGTAAACTTTGGTGCTAAGATGTCCGGACAGGCTCTGGGTATTTTTGCAACAAACTACGCGATGAGAACGGATACAAAGTCGGACGTTCTTGTTTATCCGCAGGTTCCTCTGGTAAACACAATCGTGGGCAATGAAGTTGACATGGAGAGTCACCCGCAGGGACAGAATATAGTTATTGCAGTCATGAGTTTTGGCGGTTACAACATGGAAGACGGAATAGTCTTTAACAAGGCTTCCATAGAACGTGGCTTTGGCAGATCAGCATTCTTCCGCAGCTACGTCACAGAAGAGAAGAAATACTGGGGTATTGAAAAGGATGAAATAAAGATACCTGACAAGTCCGTTAATGGCTACAGAACAGAAGAGGCTTACGCAAACCTTGGTCATGACGGTATTGTAAACAGGGAAACACCTGTTGAGTCAGGTGACGTTCTTATCGGCAAGGTTTCTCCGCTTAGATTTTTCGGGCCTGTGGAAAGTTTCATGGTTGAAACGGAGAACAGACGTGAGACATCGGAGACTATCCGCCACGGCGAGGAAGGCATTGTTGACAATGTAATACTTACTGAAACTATCAGCGGTAACAAACTTGTAAAGATAAACGTGAGAAGCGACAGGATTCCTGAGCTTGGAGACAAGTTCACGTCAAGACACGGACAAAAGGGTGTCTGTTCGCTTATAGTACCTGAAGAAGACATGCCGTTTACAGCTGACGGCGTTACCCCGGACATAATAGTAAACCCGCATGCAATACCAAGCCGTATGACCCTGGGACAATTGCTAGAGATCATAGCGGCAAAAGCTTCATCTCTTTCCGGAAAGAACATTGACTGTTCTGTGTTTAATGAAATATCTGAAGAGTCCATAAGAGATTCACTGAAGAAACTTGGTTTCAGAGATGACGGCAAAGAGGCAATGTATGACGGCAAAACCGGCAAACAATTTGAAGCGCAAATACTTGTAGGTCCTTGTTACTACCAGAAACTTCATCACATGGTGGCTAACAAGATACAGTCACGTGCGAGAGGACCTGTGACGCTGTTGACAAAACAGCCTACAGCCGGTCGTGCAAAGCAGGGTGGTCTGAGATTAGGAGAAATGGAAAAGGATTGCTTAATAGCACACGGAGCGTCTTTGCTCCTTAAGGAACGCTTCAGCAGTGACAAGTACAAGATACCTGTCTGTGATAAATGCGGGATAGTAGCGATAGAAGACTACGTAAAGGGGAAGAAATACTGTGTAGTGTGTAAAAAAAGCAAGATAATTGATATTGACATGTCTTACGCCTTCAAGCTGATGCTTGACGAGCTTAGATGTATGGGTATATATCCAAAGATTAACGTAGGTGAATAAAATGTCAGAAAAACGTGTTCCACATACAATGATGACGGTGGTAGATAAAGGAGAGGTTGTTGGTTACTCTGTAACGGGCTTCACAGAGAATAAAGGAACCGTGCCTATGACATTGGCTGAAGAAGGTGGTACATTATTTAAGTCGTTTGATTATTGTGATGGTGGAAGATCTGGTACAGTGATCCATGGTTTTCATGAAACAGGCAGAACCGCGTTCGAACATTTCCAGTACTTAGTAAATGAGGCTGATATAGAATTAACTCCATTAACAAGGGAAGAGTTTATGGGTATGCTAAAATATGGGGCGAGTATGAATGGGTAGCATAAAAAGTCTTGATTTCGGGTTCATGTCGCCAAAGTTCATCAAGGACATGTCTGCGATAAAGATAGAACACGCTGAATTGTATGATCCGGACGGTTATCCTATAGACAGCGGCCTGACTGACTTACACTTGGGTGTTGTTGATCCTGGATTAAGATGCAGAACATGCGGTGGAACAATAGGGCAGTGTCTCGGTCACTTTGGGTATCTGGAACTGATCAAACCGGTTGTACATCCTCTTTATGGTAAAAAAGTTTACATGATGCTTCGTGCAACATGCAGAAAATGTTCAAAGCCTCTGGCAACTGAGGAAGAAATGAAAACTATGAAGAACGCTTTGAATGAAATTTACAAGAAGAAAAAAGCCACATGTCCGCACTGCGGTGAAAAGCAGAAGGACATTGAGTTCCAGAAGCCTACGTCTTACAGGGAGGGTGCAACGGAACTGACAAGCGAGGAAGTCAGGCAAAGATTAGAGAGAGTAACAGAAGAAGATCTTGCACTAATGAAGATAAAGGGAGGAAGACCTGAATGGTTTATTCTTACAATCCTGCCTATACCACCTGTAACAGTAAGGCCTTCAATTACGCTGGAAACAGGGGAAAGATCTGAAGACGATCTTACACACAAACTGGTGGACGTTGTTCGTATCAACGAAAGACTAAGAAAGAACCTTGAGATAGGAGCGCCTGACTTTATCATAGCGGATATATGGGAGCTTCTGCAGTATCACGTTTCTACTTTAATGAGCAATGAGATATCAAGCCTTCCTCCGGCCAGGCACAGGAGTGGAAGAGCGCTGAAGACCTTGGTGCAGAGGCTGAGCAAGAAAGAAGGACGATTCCGTGGGAACCTGTCCGGAAAGCGTGTTAACTTTTCAGCACGTACAGTAATTTCTCCTGATCCATATATTTCTATAAATGATGTGGGTGTACCGAAGGATATAGCCAAAGAAATGACAATACAGGTCAAGGTAAACAAGAACAATTTGAACGATTTGAAGAAGCTTGTATTGAACGGTCCTACGGTCCATCCCGGTGCAAACTATATACTAAGATCTGACGGTATGAGAAAGAAGATAACTGAAGACAACAAGAAAGAGATTGCAGAAGAACTTGATGTTGGTTATATTGTTGAGCGTCATGTACTGGACGGTGACATAACACTGATGAACAGGCAGCCTTCACTTCACAGAATGTCAATGATGGCTCACCGCGCACGTATCATGCCTTACCAGACATTAAGAATCAACCTTGCCGTGACGATACCTTACAACGCAGACTTTGACGGTGACGAAATGAACCTGCATGTTCCGCAAACCGAAGAAGCCCAGACAGAAGCGGAAATGTTAATGCTTGTAGAAAAACATATCAGATCCCCAAGATACGGTTCACCTATAATTTCATGCAAGCATGACCACGTAACAGGTGCATATCTACTTACGAAGAAGGATACAAAATTCACAAGGAAAGAGGCGGCAGAACTTTTATTCTCAATAGGCATAGAGGATTTTGAACTGAAAGACGAGTACACCGGCCGTGAAATATTCAGCATGCTGCTTCCGAAAGACCTGTCGATAGAATTCAGGTCATCCGTACAGAGTTCCGGCGTGGATGATGAAGGCGTAGTGATAAAGAACGGTGTTCTGAAGAAAGGCGTGATAGACGATGACGCACTGGGAGAAAAATCAGGAAAGTTGATAGACGTAATAGAAAGCAAATACGGTCATACTGTTGCAAGACAATTTTTGGACAGGCTAACAAGACTTGTGCTTAACGTTGTCACAAAGAAAGGGTTCAGCCTGTCGGTTGCTGATACAAATATTTCTGACAAGGCGAAGAAAAAGGTAGAGAAGGTTCTTGAAGAGTATGAAGTCAATGCAGAAAAAGTAATAAAGGACCTGAATGCAGGAAGAATAGCAGTTTCAGCAGGCATGACACCAAGAACTGTGGCAGAAAACAAAATACTTCAGTTAGGCGGTATGGCTTCAAACAGTGCCGGTGATATTGTAAAGGCTGATCTTCCGCTGAATCCGTCAGTTGTCATGGCAGTAACAGGTGCAAGAGGTTCATATGTTAACCTGACACAAATGTGTGGTTTTGTCGGGCAGGAATCTCTGGAAGGAGAAAGAATTAACAGGGGTTATATTGGAAGAACGGTATCACACTTCAAGCGGGGAGACATAGGATTAAGTCCCAAGGGATTTGTAAAAAGCGGCTACAAGAAAGGTCTGAATCCGTTTGAATTCTTCTTTGATGCAATGAACTCAAGAGAGAACCTGATGGATAAATCCCTTCACACGCGTCACTCGGGATACATGGAAAGAAGGCTTGTTAATGCCCTGCAGGATCTGAGAGTTGAGTATGACGGTACCGTTAGAGATTCGAAGAATCATATTATTCAGTTTATTGCAGGTGAGGACGGCGTAGACCCTGCAAAGAGTGATAACGGCGAGGTTAAGATAGAAAAGATGCTGGAGTGATAATCATGTTGTCAAAGAAAGTTATGGATGCATTCGATGAATACTGTAAAAAGAATAACATTTCCGGTAAAAACAAAGAGGAAAAGCTAAAGCAGCTGGAAAAAATATTCGAGAAGTACAAATACGAGCCGGGAGAAGCTATAGGAATTATAGCAGCACAGTCAATCAGTGAACCGGCAACCCAGATGACCATGCGTTCGTATACAATGGCGTCGCAAAGTGATCGTCTAAGCAAGGTTACACACGGTCTGCCAAGACTGATAGAAATATTTGATGCCAGAAAAACTTTCGAAAAGAACATGATAATTTACCTGAAGCCTGAATACAACTCAAAGGAAAAGGCAAAAGAAATTGCCGGAAAAATCAAGGCCCTTAAACTGAGTGACATAATTGTTTACGATTCTATAGATCTTGTAAATCTTCAGCTTGAAATGGAGCTTGAGAACGAGTCGCTAAAGGATACGGTTAAGGCACTTCTGGAAAAGCATGTCAAGGACTGTGAAATTTCTGTAAGGGGCAAGAACATATACGTGAAGCCCAAGAAAGACAACGTGAAAAATCTGAGAAAGATAAAGAACAAAATGCTGAAACTTCACACACAGGGAATAAAGGGTATTGAGAATGTTGTTGTCATAAAGGAAGATGAAGACTGGGTACTGCAAACTACGGGTACAAACCTGAAGAAAATACTGAAAGTAGAGGGCGTTGACATATCAAGAGTCAAGACAAACGACATTTACCAGATTTACGAGGTCTTGGGAATAGAAGCTGCAAGAAACGTGATACTTATGGAATCAAAGGAGACCCTGGACGAACAGGGTCTGGACGTGGATACAAGGCACCTGATGCTTTTGGCTGACATGATGACGTTTGACGGCACAATAAAGGATATCGGAAGATATGGTGTGTCCGGTAAGAAGGCAAGTGTGCTTGCGCGTGCGAACTTTGAGGAAACAAAAAAACATCTTGTAAATGCAAGTTTCTACGGCGAAAAGGATAAGCTTGAGGGTATCATAGAAAACGTACTGCTTGGCCAGATAGCCCCTGTAGGTACAGGAATGGTCCAGCTTGCTGTTGATATGGAAAAAATGAAAAAAGGTGCTAAGAAATGAGCGGGACAATAGGATTCAAGGAAATTATGAACGGAATAAAGGATGGGAAGATAAAGAAGGTCATAGTAGCAAAGAATTGTCCCGAGGATATGAGAAAACAATTAGGAGACGTAAAGATAGAGGTATTCAACGGTGATGAAATACAGCTGGGCACAAAACTTGGTAAGCCGTTTCCCATAGCCATGGTCGGATACAACGACCTATATACTGAACTTAAGTGAGATAATGAAAGTTACACTAGATCAAAACATAATACAGTCGATAAACTTATTCCAGACACTGACTGGTTCTTCTGTTTTGGATGCGATAACCGAGGAAAATGAGATATATTTTGTCGTAGCCCAAGGGCAATATGGCACGACCGTAGGCAAGAACGGTGCCAAAATCAAGAATGCTGAAAGGGTCTTCAAGAAGTCAATAAAGGTTTTTGAATATTCCGAGAGTATGGAAGAGTTCCTGAAAAATGTTTTACCGGGGCTGCAGGAGTTTACTGTAAAGGACAGGATAGTAAACGTGAAAATAAAGGCAAATGACAAGGCAAAGGCGATAGGAAAGGGTGGTAAAAACATCAAGGTAATAGCAAAGTTTCTGCAGAGACTGTTTGATGTTGACGATTTGAAAGTCAAATAATGACCACAATTTGATGCTTTTTAAACTTTACGCAATAAGGAAGAGATTGTTATGGCAGGAGAATTTGCAGCAAGAAAACTGAAAAAGGACAGAAAGAGGCATCAGTGGAAGCAGTCTGTTTACAAAAACAGGGTACTGAAACTAAGGAAAAAGAAGGATCCTCTGGAAGGCTGTCCTCAGGCCAAGGGTATAGTATTGGAAAAGAGAGTTGTTGAGCAAAAGCAGCCTCACTCCGGTCTGATCAAATGCGTGAGAGTGAGACTGATTAAAAACGGCAAGCAAGTTACGGCACACCTGCCACGTACAGGCGCAGTTAATCATGTTTCAGAACACGATCAGGTTCTTATCCAGGGTATCGGCGGCAGCCAGGGCGGTGCAGTAGGCAGTATGTCCGGCGTAAAGTATTCTGTTGTCAAGGTAAATGATGTTTCCCTGGAAATGATTCGTATTGGTAAAAAACAGAAATCGGTGAAATAAAATGGAAAGACGAAGACGTGAAACTAAGCCAAGAAAAGCCGTTCAGAAAAAGAAGGAAAGGATAAAATTTGATGTTAAACTTTTTGGCAGATGGTCTTCAGACGCAGAAGTAAAAGATCCAAGTCTTAACGGCTACATAAATCTTGACGCTAAAGTACTGCCTCGTTCCGAAGGTGCAATGAGAGGACGTTTTCATAAATCAAAGTCGCATGTTGTGGAGAGACTTGCATTAAAAATGCTTGTTTCCGGGCACACGGGTAAACGGCACCGTCTATCATCAGGTATATTCGGCGGCGGATGGACAACAATACTGAAAACTGTGGAGAAGTCTCTGGAAATAATTGAAAGCAAGACAAAAAAGAATCCTATAGAAGTTCTTGTAAGAGCAGTGGAAAACGCTGCGCTTCGTGAGGAAGTTATTTCTTACCAGCTTGGAAGCATAATGGCCCGTGAGGCTGTGATAACAGCACCGCAGAGAAGGGTAGATAAAACATTGAGATTTTTTGCCCAGAGTGCATACAGAAGGGCCTTTAATAAAAAGAAATCCCTGGCGGACTCTCTGGCAGAAGAGATAATAGCTGCCTATAATGCTTCAGCGGAAAGTTTTGCTATCAAAGAGAAAGAAAGAATAGAAAGGGAAGCCATGGGCGCTCGATAGTACAACAAACTATTTATATGGTCAAACACCTTTTTTTACGTAATGAAGATAGTAGCCATAGCGGTGATTGCATCATTATTTCTTGTTGGCACAGCTTACGCAGGGTTTTTTGAGAATTTTGAGAGACAGTTTGGTATTGACATAACCGGTCTTGTTACTGGGAATTCCTTGAAAGTCTCGCCTGTTTGGTATACGGGTGACTGTACATCTGGTAGTGAAATAGTCGTTTATTGTAATGTGTTTGACGACAGCCCTGATGTTTCACTAGGAGCGCAGCTTTGGGCCGGACAATGTGGTGATGATTGTTTTGAGACGAGGGGTTGGAGAAGCGGACAGACGGTCTATGCAAGCGGTGAAGCAATGGAACTTGTTTCCGGAACAAGCTTTAGCAAAACTATCACGATAAACCAACAATCAGGCACACCAATAGCAGCCACATGCAGAGCCCAAAAATCAGGAAAATACTCCAACTGGGGCGACAGATACCCGTTATGTATAGTAGACGGATGCCAGGATGTTCCTTTGATCACAATAACAAATCCTGGCCCAAGACAAAGTTTCAGTAATGATGACACAATCACAATAGAATTTTCTTCAAACAAGCCACTTAGACAGGATCCAACAGTCAAGATAAGACCCGGGTCACAGATGAGGAAAACTTTTGAATATGATGCTGTTCACGTATCCGGTACCCCTTCAAATCCAACTTATACTTATACACTCAAAGTTGAAAATCATGACATAGGTATAGCAGATATTGAAATATCTGCTGAAGGTGCTGACGGTTGCCCTGCTACGCAGATAGAACAGATTGTCATAGAAGACTCAATAGGTACTCCTGCAATATCCACATCTACAACAGAATTTACTGTAACAAGGCCAACTGTCGGTGATGAGTATACATATCAAACCGGAGACATCATACCAACTGACTGGCAACTGATTCCTGATGAGCCAGTGCCACACAGAACATACGTGCGACTTCGACAAAATGTTAGTCATTTTGCATATACATTACCTGTACTGGTTTTTGAAAGCTTTTCGCCGGCTTTGGTATCTGGCAGTTACAACCTTGATCTGGACGAATTTGCAACATATGACATACCATCTGATTATTACGTAATGCATGTATACGTACTGGAATGTTTCCCTAGCAACCAGGCATGCTATCCCCTACTTTATAACAATTATAGCAGAGAATTTTACATCCATAACCTATGTGATGGCGTGACGTGCGATACTCCTCCAGATAACTACTGTAACGGGAGCTATTTACACAGTTATTACGATACTGGTACCTGCTATGCTGGTGTATGTAATTACACCGAGAAGATTCCAGTGTTCTGTAGTTTTGACGGTGTTTGCGTGGAGATAGTAGGTGAGGATGATCAATGTGAGAGTGTACAGTGCCAAACGAATGATGTAGTTTGCCCTGACCACTGTGTGGGTGATACACTTTACTATGACTGTGGTTGTATCGGATTTGAACAAGAATGCCCTGACAATGCATGTAAGTCTGAGGTGTGCGTAGCCGGATGTGTTGATGATGCGTGTGTAGATCTGTGTCAGGGTGTAGCTTGTAATGCCCCACCAGATCCGTATTGTGCTGGTGATATTTCATACATGTATGGAACTACCGGTACCTGTTTTGAAGGGTCATGTTTTTACAATTCGACAATACAGGAGTCTTGTGAATACGGATGTAATAGTGGAACCGGCCTTTGCAATACTGTTGATCCATGTGAAGGTGTAACGTGTAATAATCCACCAGCCGATTACTGCAACGGGAATTTATCAGTAACATACGGAACAGGTACGTGCGACCAAGGTAGCTGCTTTTATCCAGAGAATATTACGGAATGTCCTGGTGTATGTCTGAACGGAAATTGCGTAGATTGTATCACAGGAGAGGATTGCCCGAATGGAGTATACGGGTGGTGTGTTGATGACATGTTATGTGGCGAAATTCGTGGATATCTTTGTAGACAGAATACTTGTGAGATAATGTCTTCGGCACCCATTCAGTGTCAGACATGTGAAAATGGATGTACGAATGGCGTTTGCGACAAATGAAAGTTATTTCATAGGACCGACTGTTAAGGTACCGGTGCGATGATACGCAAAAGAAACCTATTTTAACCTTTCTATCCATTATTTTTGATGTAAGTTTTTGACTTTGAGTCAAATTCTTGGTGAATTAAATGGCAAAAGACAAGACGGATCTGATTAAGGAACTGATGAAGAAACCGCAGCAAATCAGAAACATAGCTATAGCCGCCCATATCGATCACGGGAAAACTACGCTAACAGACAACCTGGTGGCCGGTGCAGGCATGATTTCCGACCAATTAGCTGGCCAACAGCTATTCACTGACTTTGACGAGCAGGAACAGGAAAGGGGTATTACGATTTTCTCTGCAAACGTATCCATGGTTCACGAAGTTGACGGTACTGATTATCTGGTAAACCTGATAGATACGCCGGGTCACGTAGACTTTGGCGGTGACGTTACAAGAGCTATGCGTGCGGTTGACGGCGCTGTTATTCTGGCAGACGCTGTTGAAGGTGTCATGCCGCAGACTGAAACGGTCGTGCGTCAGGCTTTGCACGAAAGAGTAAAACCTGTGCTTTTCATCAATAAAGTTGATCGTCTGATCAGAGAGTTAAAGCTAACGCCGGAACAGATGCAGGAAAGGTTCATGAACATAATTGCACAGGTAAACAAGCTGATCCAGAAATATGCTGAAAAAGAGTATGCAGCACAGTGGATAGTCAACGTAGAGAACGGTTCTGTTGCTTTTGGATCTGCATACAGGAAATGGGCTATCAGCGTGCCGTACATGAAAGAACACAAGATCTCTTTCAAGGATATTATTGATTATGCCGGATCGGAGAAGGATGAGGAGCTTGCCAAAAAGGCACCGCTTCACAGAATTGTTCTGAACATGGTTGCAAAACACATGCCGAATCCACTGGACTCGCAGGAATACAGAATCAACAAGATCTGGCACGGCGACAAAGAAGGTGAAGTCGGCAAGAGCATGAACACAATGGATCCAAACGGTCCTCTGGGTGTTGTAATAATCAAGGTTGTGCCGGATCCACATGCGGGTCTTGTGGCCACAGGAAGAATCTTTTCCGGTACTCTGAAAAAGGGTCAGGAAGTAAAGCTTATTGGCCAGCACATGAACAAACGTATACAGCAGGTGTCCGTTTACAAAGGTCCGCAGAGAATACAGATGGACGAGATCCCGGCAGGTAACATAGTAGGTATCGTCGGACTAACAGATACTTTCTCCGGAGAGACTTTGAGCGACCCGGAAAGGGAGATAGAGCCGTTCGAGGCAATAAAGCACATCTTTGAGCCTGTTGTAACAAAGTCAATAGACTGTAAAGATCCGAAAGACCTTCCAAAGTTAATTATGTTTCTGAGACAGGTGAGCAAGGAAGATCCGACTCTGGTCGTAAAGATTGATGAAGAAACGGGTGAATATTTAGTCTCGGGGTTAGGTGAGCTGCACCTGGATGCTAAAGTTGAGAGACCTCTGAACGAGAAGGGCATCAATGTTACGCTTTCACCGCCTATTGTGATATACAGAGAAACTGTAAGAGGTGAAAGTCCTGAGGTTGAAGGTAAGTCTTCCAACAAGCACAACCGATTCTACATAACAGTTGAGCCAATAGAACAGGGTGTATATGATGCTATAGCAAAAGGTGAGATTGAAGAGAAGAACGTCAAGAAGTACCTGAAAGACCTTATTCCTAAGCTAATTGAGGCCGGAATGAGCAGGGATGAAGCCAAAAAGCTTCAGGATCTTTATGACAAGAACTCACTGGTTGATGCTACAAAAGGTATACAGTATCTGAACGAGACTATGGAACTTGTTATCGATGCTTTTGAAAGAATTATGAAGGAAGGTCCTATCTGCGGTGAGCCGTGTACGGCTTTGAAAATTAAGCTTCATGACGCAAAACTGCACGAAGACGCTATACACAGAGGACCTGCACAGGTACTGCCGGCTGTGAGTGATGCCCTTAAGGAGGGTATAATGAAGGCAAAGCCTACACTTTTGGAGCCTGTGCAGACAATAAGAATTGATGTTCCTGAGGAATTAATGAGCAACGCGATGAACCAGGTTACCAACAGACGTGGGCAAGTATTGGATGTTAAAACGGAAATGGGTGCTGCAATCGTGCAATCAAAACTGCCTGTGGCTGAAATGTTCGGCTTTGAAGGGCAGCTAAAATCTGCAACAGGCGGTAAAGGATTCTACTCTTTGGTAGACGTTTCTTTTGAAAAAATACCGGAAGACCTCAAGCTTGGCGTTATACAGAGAATACGCGAAAGAAAGGGTCTTTCAAAGGACGTTAACATTTAAGGACCTGTAGCTTCTATACTTACTTCTCTTAAATCAAGCATGGCATAGCCGCTTTTTTCGAATTCTTTTTCGAATCTTAACATGAACACGTATAATTCAGGATGTGTCTTTGCCAAATCTTTACGTGTTTCTGGCGATTTGTAATACATATGAAAACCATACGCAAATGCCTCATGATTACTATATCCGTATCCGTTAAAACTAAGATTTCTCCCGGCGTCCATCATTTTTACCATGACTCTCCCAAAGTCCCTGTTATCACCAGAAAAATAAATAGATGGTTCCCTGTAACAGGTAGTAGGTACTTCCGTAAAAGGACATTCGTAGGAAAATTTTGGGAGTCTATCTTCTGAGGCGAATCGTCTTGCAGAAATATCCAATGCATGCCCATAATCGTGAAGTATGGCGTCAGTCGCGTCAAATAAAATGTGTTCACCGTCTTTGAACGTTAAGCCGAAACGGGTTCCTCTTTCGGCAATCAAGCCACTTCTTATAACAGTAATGGCACTGCTGCAATCATCACTACTTTTACAACTTGTGGCAGCCACGTTAGTAGGAGCAAATACGTCTTCGTATGATTTTTGCACAATTTGTTCTACAGAGGTTTCAGGAACTGGAAAATAATTTCTTATGTTATTGTCAGTTACAACTATCTCACTGCCTGTTCTGTCCATAAAGCTACGTATATCCGGATGCACTCTTTCCAGTGCTTCATTAACTACTGTCAGTTCGTGTTTTGGATTTTTAACATCTACTGTGATTTTTTGTCCAAGCACCGGTGTAGCCATTAATGTAGCCATCAACATTGCAGTTGTCAATCCTCTCATACTAATCTACCTTTTTGTTGTTACTATAAAGAAATAAATCTTTAAATACTGTTGTAACAACATTTTCTGATGAGACTTGCCACAGCGGCTTTATTGGCTATGCTTTGCTTGTCTGGCTGCGCTACTAAAAACTATGAATTTCGGAAAAAGCCCGGAAAAGAACTAACGTACGATCAGGTTGATCGTAGATATAAATTACAAGTCGATAAGGTCGATGGTCGTGTAGAGAAAATGGTGCGTTTACTGGAAAATGTACCTGACGCAGTACAGAGGATCTCAAACAGAAGAGGACAGATACTAATAACGGACGACGGCATATGCGAAGTCCCTGGTTTTGAAATTCCAGAAAAATACTGTGACAGAATGGGATATACCATGGCGACTATGAATCCTTTTTCAGTGAATGCAATTGCCAGAAAGGAACGGCGTAAACTTTTTGGGCTTGTACGGGATGATCCTTACTCTGAATTGTACATTTTAATGCATGAGGACGGGCATGCTACTGATTTTACTGCAGGAGAGGTCAGCGGTTTTCCTGGTATACCGCTTTCCAGCAGAAGCGATTTTCAAGAACTCTGCAAAAAACTTAAAGCTGAAGGAATTTTTCCAGCTGATCATCCTCCCATTGAGATGTTTGCTGAACTGTATGCATTTTATTATATGGGAGGACGAGCAAAAAACTGGTTAAGACGGACTTCTCCTGAAGTATACAACT
Organism: archaeon; assembly: GCA_028279825.1. Taxonomy (GTDB): domain Archaea; phylum Aenigmatarchaeota; class Aenigmatarchaeia; order GW2011-AR5; family GW2011-AR5; genus GW2011-AR5. Next base: position 49,437 of record JANQNA010000001.1, read on the forward strand.
TTTTGTATTGGTTTGAGAGAGATGCAGCAGCAGGCAAATATGATATTAATACAAAAGTAGCAGATAAGGATAACTAGATCATGGATATGGATGGGGATAAACTTCATAATTTCTTTGTGCATCCATTAGCATTTTATGGTTGCCTATACCGAGTTTTATGTGAAAAGTTCCAATTGCTATAGGTGCTGATTTTCCCGTCCATCTGAGTGCTTTGCTATTGTATTTTTTGCCAAGCCAGTCTAACAACCAGTCGATACCTAGTGTAAGTAAGTTGAATCCTGTCTGATATGCATAAGCTTCAAATCTACCTTTCATCAAAGCCGGCCTGAACATGCCATTTGATTCGATAGGTACAAGCAGTTTGTACCTAGTTTTCCCGTTTGGCAGTTCTGTTGTTTCTGTTATATACGGACCGGAGTTTATCCACCTGTATGTTGTTTCAACGTCAAATATGGTTGATGCTGTCAAAAAACAGAACCTTGCAGCACGCCCTGGCCAGGGAGAGCCATGACTCAATTCTTCCATACTGTAGACTTTGCGTGTGCCGTCATCGGTTTTAATCGGTATGCCTCCCTCAACATCAGCGTCCTTTTCTTCAGGATCATCACCTGCTGATGTGTCTATACCAGCAAGATAATTGCTTATAGGTCTTGGCTGATCAGCAGTATCCATGTACATTTCAACTGTTTTGTCGTTTATATCGCCGAAAGAAATATAGTCCTGTGCCTGGACAGGGCCGGATAAACCTGCTGTTAGTGCGGTTGCTGCTAAACCCGCTGCTACTTTGGAAGGTCTTCTTCTCATGGAGCTCACCTTATAAGAAACCTTTAAAAAGATTCCTCTGTACCTTTTTACACAGGGTACAGGAGACTGTATGATTATCCCAATTGGAGGTATATAAAATGGCTGATAAAAAACCACACATGAATTTAGTAACAATTGGTCACGTTGACCACGGTAAATCTACATTAGTAGGTAGACTACTTTACGACTCTGGATCTGTCAGAGACGAACAGATGAGAAAACTGAAGGATTTAGCAAAAGAGCTGAAGAAGGAAACCTTTGAGTTTGCGTTTGTCATGGATAAACTAAAAGAAGAGAGAGAAAGAGGAGTTACCATTGACATTATGCACCAGAGATTCGATACACCAAAGTATTATTATACGATTATTGACGCACCGGGCCACAGAGACTTTGTTAAAAACATGATTACAGGAACAAGTCAGGCAGACGGTGCAATCTTGGTCGTTTCTTGTAAAGACGGCATTCAGGACCAGACAAAAGAACACGCATATCTGGCAAAGGTTCTTGGTGTCGGCCAGATGATCGTTGCAATTAACAAAATGGACGCAGTAAACTACGAAGAGGCTAAATACAACGAAGTAAAAGAAAGTGTAATCAAGCTTCTGAAAGGTATTGGGTTTAAGACAGACGACATGAACTTTATCCCAACATCAGGTTTTGTCGGGGATAACGTTGCAAAGAAGTCTGATAAAACTGCCTGGTACAAGGGACCAACACTTATAGAAGCCCTTGACGAATTCGTACAGCCAAACCAGCCTGTTGACAAGCCATTGAGGCTTCCTATACAGGACGTTTACAGCATAACCGGCGTTGGTAGTGTTCCTGTCGGAAGAATCGAGACAGGTGTCATGAAAGTGAACGACAAGCTTGTTTTTGTTCCATCAGGCGCTCAGGGTGAAGTAAAATCGATAGAAATGCACCACGAGCAGGCTCAGGAAGCAAGACCAGGTGACAACGTTGGATTCAATGTAAGAGGCGTTGGAAAAGGCGACATAAAGCGTGGAGACGTAGCATGTCACGTTGACAAGCCGGCAACCCCTGTAAAGGAATTCACAGCACAAATAATTGTTTTGAACCATCCATCTGTAATCAGCAAGGGATACACACCGGTATTCCACGTACACACATCTCAGGTTGCATGTACTGTGACAGAGATTGTTAAGACGCTGGATCCAAAAACGGGTGGAACTGGAAAAGAAAACCCAGACTACATTAAGACTGGAGACGCGGCAATAATCAAGGTAAAGCCAACAAAGCCTTTGATCATAGAAAAACAGTCTGAAATGCCTGAACTAGCAAGATTTGCTATTAGGGACATGGGTCAAACAGTAGCAGCAGGTATTTGCATCGACTCTGTCGTGTAAAACCGGCTATTATTTTTCTTTTCATCTAACTACTTTTTATTTTCCTAACTTCTACTAATTGTATGAGGAATCCTTTTGGAATCACGGAACGTAAGTGCCGTAAGACTGATTATGATTTCGTGTACAGTCTTACCAAAAAGTCTATTTTTCCTCACATCAGAGATCATGTTGACATAAAGGAAGAAGGCAGGTATATTCGTAAAAGGCTGAGGAAGAGTCTTCCTCAAATTAGAATCCTGATGAAGGGCAAGAGAAGAATAGGTTATTATCAGATATGGACCAAGAAAGACTATTTGCATGTAAGCAGGATATTTCTTTCGCCGGCTTACCAACGCAAGGGTATAGGAACGTTTTTTATGAAATACTTTGAAAGCCTTGGCCACAGGAAAATCGAGCTGTCTGTGTGGGCAGCTAATCCTGCTGTCAACTTCTACAAGAAACTAGGATACAAAATCATTGAGAGAAAGGATCACAGATGCATGATGGAGAAGAAGCTTTAACGTCTTTTCTTTTTCTTGGCGTGTTTCTTCACTGTTTTTACTAGCTTCTTGTTCATGTCGTGCAGCGCTACGATAAAGAGTGATTCTGACCAGCCTAACGGGGTATTTTCGTTGAATTTTCTGGAATTTGAGAAGAACAGCTCCGGTACACCCTGAGTTGTATCTGTTTCTAACATCATATCTAAAAATTTCTTTGCTTTTTTCTTGTTGAATTTTTCGTAAATAATAGTTAACCATGCCAGGCCGAAGGTCCACTCGGCCTCTTCAGAAAATCCATCAGGATTCTTGTTATAGTACTGGTCACCTTTGTAGCGGATGACACCCATGTTCTTGAGCAAATGATACTCCACGTTTTTGAGTATTTCATCTCTTTGTGACTTCGTCACTACGTTGTAAGGCCAGATTAACGAAAGCTGTGCCAGATCGACAAACTTCCTGTTTGACTCTCTTGGCAACAATTCATTCAATGCTCTTTCACCATTCTCTATCAGATACTTCGGAACGTGTATGCCTGGAATACGTGAAACAGTCTTCAGTCCTGCTATGCACGCACCTACGCTTGACGCATGCAACTCCTGGTCTTCTTCCCACATTCCGCTGTCATCATCTTCCCAATAACGAATGCTTTCCAAATACAGTACTAACTTGTTTACAATTCTTCTATGAGCATCATTCCTGATCACGGATCCTTTGCGATTATGTTCGAGCTCTCCAATTCTGTATAATATAGCACCAACTGCATCATTCTGCTTGTTGCCCCATTCCTCCCAGAACTCATCAAACGTTTCCGGATGAAAGCGGGCGTGAATAAACTGGAACGTGTGCTCGGGTTTTTTCTTGATTGCCCAGTCAATTTTGTGCTCATGTTTCAAAAATATCGTCAAAAGGGCGTTGTATGTCTTCTCTACGGTCTTCCAGTCACCGACAACTTCAAAGGCTATACATTCGTAGAAATTATCTCTTAACCATGATTTATCATATCCAGTGTCTACTGACCTGGCCGACGCTAAAAATAACCCTGATTTTTCCTGTAAACTCTTCAGAATCTCCAGATGCTGGTCAACCAACTGCTTGTATTTTACCGGTTTACTGGGTTTTTTCATTAAATCTATTTGATTTCCCGAAATAAAAACGTTTTAATACTTTTGATTTGTCAATAGTACAGTGAAAAAATGAACATAGCACGAATAAAACTGACAGGAAAGGATCCGCAGATGTTGGACAATCTCTGCGGTGAAATAAAGGACGTTGCGCAAAAGCTAGGCGTAGGTGTATCAGGACCTATTCCGTTGCCAACGAAAAAGCTACGTATACCGGTAATGAAGACGCCGTGCGGCGACGGCATGCACCGCGGTGGCGGTGGCGGCAACTGGGAAACGTGGGAAATGCGCGTCCATAAACGTGTACTGGATGTCGGCGCGAATGATCGTGTTCTAAGGCAGATTACAAGAATTAGGATACCAAGAGAAGTCAACATTGAGATAGAACTGACTGATTAATGACCTCTTCTTCCGTACGTTTTCTGGGAAATTGCATAAACAAGGAAACTAAAACGGCTCCTTGTCCACCATTGCTTTGAGTTAGGATCAAAGGGTATTCTTCCTGGAACGGTTTTAACAACAAATCCCTGTTTTCGCAAGAGCATTGTGCATTTTTTCCTGTGCAGAAACGGCTGTGCAACAACCCATACAACGCGCACGTTTTTCTTTTTAAGAAAGAAAGCTGCCTGTCTTGTGACCTCTTCGGTATCCAGATATTTTCCGGCAGGATGTTTGCTCACCACCATATCAGCTTTCGTGCAGTCGGCGATTTCTTTTTGCAGAACAGTTATTTTTCCTTTACGAATTTTATTCACAACTTTAGCCAGGGCAACATTGCTCTTGGATCCTTCGGATCCAAATGAGAAACCAACTATCGCTTCCATGAGACACACCTATAAAAACCTTTACTCTAAGGTATAGTAGATTAATTCAGGGAGGTATATAAAATGAAACTTGTGTTTTTCGGACCGCCTGGAAGCGGTAAAGGTACCTACGCCTCGAGAGTAGGACCAAAACTGGACATACCACAGATATCAACAGGTGATATGTTTCGTGCAGAGGTAGCTGCAGGAAGCGAGCTTGGTAAGCTTGCAGAGAGTTATATGAAAGACGGTAAACTTGTACCGGATGAAGTAACCATAAAGATGTTCAAGGAAAGAATAAACCGTGAAGATGCAAAGAACGGGTTTATACTGGACGGATTTCCGAGAACAATTGAACAGGCAAAGCAACTTGAAACGATAACAGAAATTGATCTTGTTATCAACTTCAAGATTGATGAGGAAATAATCGTAGAGAAAGCGCTTGGACGAAGAGTCTGCAAAAACTGTGGACAGATCTACAATGTTGCTGACATAAAACGCGGGGATCTTCATATGCCACCTTTGCTGCCTAAGGAAGAAGGTAAATGTGACAAGTGTGGCTCAGAAGTAGTTCAGAGGCAGGACGACAACGAAGCAACAATAAAAGACCGGCAGAATATCTACTGGCAACAGTCTGAACCGCTTTTGAAGTATTACAGAGAGAAAAATCTTGTAAAAGATCTTGATGTTGTCGGTCCGCCTGATATAATGGTACCGATAATAATCGAAACTATCAAGAAATAAGATTTTCTCCTTTCTTTTTTTCTTATAAACATGATCAATAATTGATCATGTTATACAGAAGAATTTTTCATTCTTCATGTATAAATATGTCTTCGACTTAAATAGATAAATGGTAGTTTCTTCAGGGGAAGTTTATGCTACGTCAACCAATAATTACCATTCTGGGTCATGTCGACCACGGAAAGACATCTATACTAGACAAAATAAGGCAAACGGCTCTGGCCTCCAGGGAAGCAGGTGGCATAACACAGGCCATAGGAACTACGGAAATTTCTTCTGATATTATCAAAAAAATGTGCTGCGCACTAATGGAAAAGTTCAAATTCCAGATAAACGTGCCCGGATTGCTCTTCATAGATACACCAGGTCATGAGGCGTTCACTACTCTAAGACAAAGAGGCGGTTCCATAGCGGACCTGGCGGTTCTTGTAGTGGACATAAATGACGGTCTTATGCCGCAGACAATGGAAAGTCTAGAAATACTCAAGGATTCAAAGACTCCGTTCGTTATTGCTGCAAACAAGATCGACCGCATTAGCGGCTGGAAGAGTGAAGGCTGCTTTGTTGAAAATTATTCTGCACAATCTGCCGATGCACAGGGGCTTTTCGAGAAAAAATTTTATGAATTAATAGAACAGCTTAACTCAAGAGGCTTTACAGCTGACAGATTTGACAGAGTCACTGATTTTACAAAAACAATTGCAACCGTTCCTGTATCGGCCAAGACAGGTGAGGGAATACCTGATTTACTGGTGACAATAATTGGTCTTGCACAAACTTTTCTGAAAGAACAGCTGGTCTCTTCAGAAAAATCCCAGGGAATGGTTTTGGAAGTCAAAGAAGTCAAGGGTCTTGGCGTTACAATTGATGCGATAATCTATGACGGTACAATAAGCAAGAATGACTTTCTTGTTGTTGGCGGAAAGAACCCGTTAATCGCCAAGGTAAGAGCATTAATGATGCCTGAACCACTGCGTGATATGAGAGCGGAGAAGAAGTTCAAGAATGTGGAGACTGTATCAGCTGCCGTAGGTGTCAAAGTTGTTGCACCGGGAATGGACGATGTTGTGGCAGGTTCAGCCATAAGGACAGCAAAGACTTTCCAGGAAGCTGAAAAACTTCTGGATGAACTGGAAAAAGAACGTGAAGAAGTAGAAATCGTGAAAGACGAGGAAGGGTTAATACTCAAGGCAGACACTCTTGGAAGTTTGGAAGCGCTGATATCCGTGTTCAAAAACCATCCGATCAGAGAAGCTACAATAGGAAACATCACTAAAAAAGACGTGATGAAAGCTGACGTGAACAACACTCGCGTCCACAGGATTGTTTTTGGCTTTAACGTTGGCGTGGCCGGTGATGCAGAAAACTTCGCTAATGACAAAGGGATAAAGGTGATGAGATCGGATATTATTTACAGACTGATAGAGGAATATGAAAAGTGGTCCGAAGAGGAAGAAGCGAAGAAAAAACAGCAGGAAGTTGACGTTCTGCCAAGGCCTGCAGAAATAAAGGTCATACCAGGTGCTATTTTCCGCGCATCTGATCCCGCTATAGTCGGCTGTGAAATCTATGGCGTGTTAAAGCCGGGGGCTAATCTGATAAAAGAGACCGGGCAGCAGATAGGTACAGTCAAGCAGGTCCAGTCACAGGGGCAAAATGTTGATTCTGCAAAAACAGGTGACAAAGTGGCTGTGTCCATAACCGGACCTACTGTCGGAAGGCAGATAAAGGAAGGTGAGACTGTTTTTACTGACATAAAGAGCAACGATTATAAGCTGCTCAAAAAGAATGAAAAATACATGACAGAACCGGAAAAGACTGTGCTGGAAAGAATTTTTGCAATCAAAAGAAAATTAGATCCAAGATACGGGCTTTAGAAATTCTTTTCGATGAATTTTCTATATGTCTTTAATTCATTTCGATTGTCTCTATCTGTTTGTTCTTCATGACAGGATACGGATCTATATAATGCGCCACTCTGACTTTCTTCAAATGGGCTAGTTTCTTTATCTTAACTCTTCCCTCATTGAAGATATCCTCGGGAAAATACGGGATTAGTCTCAAATCTATAAACAATTCCCCCAGTGGCAGCCACAACCATTCCAGTTCCTGCCAATGTAAATCGTTCAGTTCTTTTATAATAAACAAGAAAAGAACCAAAGACGTTGATAACGCAGATACAATAAGTGTTGATACTATAGATCCCGTACTGACGTAGAATAAAGAAAATATTATTATGCATGCCAGTGTGATCAATGAAACCCATTCGTAAACCATCATCTTACTTTTTACGTTATAGGATATCCTCTTACCAATCTTTGTTAATTCATCCATATTGTTTAACATGTTTGATTTTGCCTGTTCCTGTACCTTGTTCCTTGTTTTACTTTTCGCCAAAAATAGATGAAGATCGTTCAGTAAGTCAGTTGACTTGTCAAAATCTATTAGATGATGATCAATTGTTGAAACCAAAAATTTTTCAATTTTTTGCCTTGTTTTTTCTGCATAACCTTTGTTGAATACTTTCGATAAAGTATACACATTGAGCAAAAGGGCATCCTGTTCTCTTAATGACTGTTTAAGCGCATTGAATCTGGAGTGTCTGTTTGCCATTGTAAATGCCACTATAATACCAAATATAAACGAGGATACTACAATGAACCCGTCTGTAATCGCGATAAAGAAACCAGTGTCTGTTCCTTTAAAGAATATACCAACCATCAAAAATACAGCAAAAAAGAAGATCAAATTTGTGTAGATTCTTTTCTTTACCATACTATTAGATGCTCTTATTTAGTATTTAAAAAATTCTATAACTTTCAGAAATGTTTTTCTATGAATTCTCTGACTTCACTAATGCTGTTGTATCCAAGTACAGTGCATTTCTTTAAAGAATTGCCTGTAGCCATCTTTGAGATATCATTCTTCAGTGCCGCGTCGTATAGAAGGTAAACTTTCTTTTTGGATTCTCCTAAGAGAAATCCTGACTCAAAACCAATACCGAAAGATGAGCCCGAGACCTCTGCAATGAACACGTCACACTCTTTTATCCATTTCATGTCCCGCTCAAATACATACTCAGGTGATTTCATTCCTTCCTCTATGCGTACATGGTCTGACAACAAGTGCTTTGTAAGAATTCTGTGGCCTCTCTGCTCAAGCATCATGGCTATCGTCTTAACAAGTTCTAGCTTTTCACGGCTTCCTACAACGGTGAACCCTAGATAAACTTTCTGACTTTTCATTAAAACAACCTTTGTTTCACATACGTAATGAACGTGAATCCTTCGTGAACATCATGAGTTGCTTCTACCCAGACTACTTTTCCTTTCATGCTAGGAAAGAAAGTATCGCCATCAACTTCTTTGTGCACTTTTGTCATTTCTATCCTGTCTGCTATCGGCAGTGCTTTTTCATAAACACTTTGCCCACCTATAACAAACGTCGTCTTGTCTTTACAATACTCAACAGCTTCTTCAAAAGAATGGAAAACCTTCACGCCCTCCGGTTTAAAGTCAGTATTTCTGGTTATAACTATATTCTCCCTTCCATCCAGAGGCTTTCCGAGAGACTCAAATGTTTTACGTCCCATAAGCACAGTATTGCCCATTGTCAAAGTCCGGAATCTCTTGAGATCTTCAGGAATGTGCCATGGTATCTTGCCGTCCTTCCCTATCACATTGTTTTCAGAAATCGCAACAATTATGATAATCATACAGCCATCGCCGCCTTTATTGGTGGATGGTGTTCGTAACCGTCTAAACGAATGTCGCTCATCTTGAAATCTTCAAGATTCTTTACGTCAGGATTAAGCCATAGTTTCGGAAGCGGCAGCGGCTCTCTCTTTAACTGTTCTTTGACCTGGGAAAAATGGTTGTGATAAACATGCGTGTCTCCCAGAACAATAACGCAATCTTTTGGCTTCAGCCCTGTAACTTGTGCCACCATTGAAAGTAACAAAGAATAGGATGCTATATTGAACGGTACACCAAGAAACATGTCCGCGCTTCTCTGGTACATCTGCAGAGAAAGTTCACCGTTAGCCGAAAAGAACTGGAATAAAATATGACACGGGCACAATGCAGCTTTTGGCGACTGCTGTTCATCGTAATCCAGCTCGCCAGGATGCCATGCTGAAACTATCAATCTTCTTTTGTAAGACTCTTTTCCTTTAAGTTTTTCAATAATGTTTGCTATCTGGTCTATAGTCCCTCCATGGCTTTGCCATGAACGCCATTGTACACCATAAATCCTTCCGACATCACCGTCGAATTCCGCATGCGGCTTCCAGTAGTCTGCCTGGGCGTTGGCAGTCCATATTGTCTTGCCTCCATCGCGTGACCCATGCATAATCTCAGCAAGCCGCCTTTCATCGTTGGATCCTTCAATAAACCATAACAATTCCGATACAACGGATTTCCATGCAAGCTTCTTGGTTGTGACAGCCGGGAAACCGCTGTTCATATCAAACCTCATCTGTGTTCCAAAAAGAGCCCTTGTACCAGTGCCTGTTCTGTCTTTACGATCTACCCCTTTGTCGAGAATTTGCTGCATAGCATCAAGGTACTGGCGCATTACATAACATAGGAATAAAGATATAAAAATACCACCATTAAGATATTGACATGGATATGAAGAAATCAAAATGTGATGACGCAGAAGTAATCAATTGTGAGCACAAGGAAGAAGTAATGGATCCCGTTGGTTACTTTTTGATAAGAATAATTGACGGCAAGCTAGAGGTTGGGCTTTGTTCATATGATGAAGTAAACGTAGTGAAAAAACGTTGGATTGGAGACAAACCACAGGACATTTATATGAGAATAGCCGAGGACCTGCCTGATATCAGGAAAGAACATATTGCTTATTTAGGCAAAGAACTTGCAAGGGCATGGATATGCATGAAGACAGATGTCAAATACATACAAGACGGTAAAATGGACGGTACGTTCCAAGAAGCTGACATGTTAACAAAGAAGGACTAGTTTTATACGGCACAGCCGGCGGCAGTTGCAGCAGCAACACTGTCATAACCAAAACCGGGTCCAGGTGATTGTGCACTTAGCTCTGTTTCACATTCAGCAGGTGGGTTGTTAAATGCGGCACAGATACCTGCCAGGTAGCTGGCTGAGCTTCTTCCTGCATTTGATTTTGCACCGTTTATAATCAGGGTTGGAGAACTGCCAACGCCATACTTTTCATTCAGTGTCTTGTCTGTGTTGAACAACGGGAATCTTTCGCTTAACCATGATTCAGTATCTTCCAGATTTGCTGTAATATCAAATTCCTCATCTGCTGCGGCATAGCATGTGGCAAGCATGTCAGTATCTACACCTGTCTCTTCGAGACATCTGGCGGAGTCAGAATCTTTCAAGAAACATGCCAGATAATCCAGGAACAAGTCCGGCTGCTCCTTCTGTATACAATACTGTGCTAACTGTTCTTCAACTTCACCTGCATTAGGATGCATTGCATAATATACAAATCTCAGCTTGAAATCAATCTTGTCACCAAGTTCCCTGACTGCGGGCAGAATACCTTTTTCTGCCTGTGTTCCGTAAGGACAATGGCTCATAACAAACAGTTCAACCTCAGGTTTATCCGATTTAGGCACGCTGGTTGGTGCCGGTGTCGTTGGTTCAGGTTTCTCTACAGGAGTATCAGTTGGTATAGGTTGTGACAAAAATATCATTGAACCGTCTGTCGTTGAATAAATATTAGCCTCACTGCCCTGATACGTAGCTGTTATTTTCAGCAATCCGTTTTCCTCTTCCACCGAACCTAATGTTGCTGCTGTTCCTTCCTGTACGATATTGTCGTTTATGAAATCAACAACCTGGTTTCCGACGGAACTTTTTTCTATAACAGTTGCTGCCGGTGTAAATAATACATAGCCGATGCCTATTCCGATTACGAGAAAAACAACGGACGCGACTGCCGTTATAGCCATAGAACTTGATTTCTTGTGATGAACTTTGTGTTCTGCCATGGTAATCAATAACAAAACACTGGGGACAAATCTTTTAATAGGTTTGTAATGACATAAACAGAAACCCGGCTGGAAAAACTGGGCGTTTATTTTAGCTGGGGTATTGGAAGGTGTAAAAATGGCTTCATTCAAATTCGTAATAAGTGACGGTAAAAAAAGCTACCAGGTAGAGAAAGACCAGAAAGATGCTCCTGTAATGGGCAAGAAAATAGGTGACAAACTGGACGGGTCTTTTCTTGGCCTGGACGGTTATGAATTAGAGGTAACGGGAGGGTCCGACAAAGACGGCTTTCCTATGAGGAACGACATAGAAGGACAGGTAAGAAAACGGTTTTTGGTAACAAAGGATGTCGGGTTCCACACGGAAAAAAAAGGTCTTCGAAGAAGAAAAATGCTAAGAGGAAACTCAATATCCGATGACATTTCACAGATAAACTGTAAAGTAACAAAAAAGGGTGAAAAACCTTTAGAAGAGGTCTTCAAGAAAGAAGACAAACCTAAAGAGGAAAAAGGTGATTAATTTCGCTCAAACAAAGGAAACAAAAAAATACTTACCAGAGGTAAATATAGGTTTAGTTGGACATGTAGATCATGGAAAAACATCGATGACACAGATTCTTACGGGAAAATGGACAGACACGCACAGTGAAGAGATAAAACGTGGTATTACAATACGCTTGGGCTATGCAGATGCCACGTTCTATTACTGTGAAAAGTGTAAATCCTACACAAACGCAGCCAAATGCAACAAATGTTTTGAGGATGCAAAACCTTCCAGGGCTGTGTCATTCATAGACGCACCCGGACATGAAACATTGATGGCTACTGTTCTATCCGGCGCATCCCTCATGGACGGCGCGCTGTTAATAATATCAGCCGATGAAAAATGCCCGAGGCCGCAGACAGCAGAACACCTGAAGGCTTTGGATGTGGTTGGAATAAACAAAATAATAATTGTGCAGAATAAAGTTGATTTGGTATCTGAAGACCAGGCAATTGCACATTACAAGCAGATAAAAGATTTTGTCAAGGGAACCGTTGCTGAGAATGCACCCATAATCCCTGTGAGCGCGATAAGCGGTGCCAACATTGACGTTTTGATTGAGGCAATAGAAAAAAATATAGTTACGCCAAAAAGGGATCTGAAAAAAACTCCTAGATTCTACGTTGCAAGATCGTTTGACATAAACAAACCCGGCACACCTATAAACGATCTCAGGGGAAGTGTTGTCGGCGGTTCTTTAACACAGGGCTCGATAAAAACAGGGGACGAGCTGGAAATACGTCCAGGTGTTAAAGTGGAAGAAAAGTGGGTGCCACTCACAACGAAAACAATAGAAACAATCAGATCCGGACAGAGAGTTAAGCAGGCAGAACCCGGAGGTCTTCTTGCGATACAGACTGATATTGATCCTGCTCTTTCAAGAGGCGACGGTCTTGTTGGCAATATAGTCGGTTTCAAGGATAAGATGCCGCCTACATTCGAGGAGCTAAAACTGGATGTGACAATGTTTGATCACGTTATCGGCGTTTCGGGCAACCAGAAAATTAATCCCATGAAAGCGGGCGACGTCGTGATGCTCACCGTTGCAATAGCAAAAACAGTTGGTGTGGTTGTTTCCAGTGGAAAGAAAGTTCAGCTGAAACTTAAACTGCCTGTATGCGCGGACAAGGGGGAGAGAGTTGCTCTTTCAATGCAGGTTGGCGGCAGATGGCACCTTGTCGGTTACGGGATAATAAACTAGGCCAATGCTGCTTCTATTGATTGTCTGAAGACGGAGAAAGGCTGTGCGCCCGATACTCTAATATCGTTGATAAAGAACATTGGTGTTGAAGATACGCCCATTCTTTGTGCCTCTTCCTTATCGCGGTTAACCCTATCGGCCATTACACCTGAGTCTAAACAAGAGTTGAACTGTTCAGCGTCAAGACCAAGCTCTTCGGCATAATTCTTCAAAGCAGGTACAAACAAATTATTTGGGTTCTCAAATAATTTGTCGTGCATCTCCCAGAACTTGCCCTGATCACCGGCGCATTCAGTTGCCTCGGCGGCTTTCTGTGCGTACGGATGGCTAGGCAACGGGAAATGTTTGAATATTAACTTGGCTGTTCCGTTTTCAACGTATTCCTGGATTATCGACGGTGCTGTTTCTGTGGCAAATCTAGCACAGAACGGGCACTCGAAGTCGGAAAATTCTATTATTGTAACAGGTGCATCCTCTGATCCCAGCAGATTATCACCGTCAACCGTAACTGGTATGTACGGTGCAGGTTGTATTGAGATTACTGCATAAACAATACCGACCAAAGCAACGACAGCAACTACTAACAATGCGTATCGTTTCATTTTACGATTCTTTGCATGTTTGTTCTCTACCGTCTTTTCTTCCTGCTTTTGCTGTTTCTTCATCTCTTTTCTTTCGTGTTTACTGGGACCGTGCTTGTCCATGTTATGCTGGTCGAGCCCTTCCTGTGCAGAAAATTCCTTGCCGCACTTTTCACACTTAAACATTTACTCACCTAGGTTGAAACAACAAGCCTTCCAGTTTCCAGATTCTTGTAAATGGCATTCAGCTGTGTAAGATTCCGGAAAACCATGTAACCGTCTTCTTCAATTGTGCCTACACCATCCCATAACTGCATAAGACCGGGATATACATTAGCGTCATCTGAAACTATAACCGTAGGGATTTTTGTGATATTGTACCTGTTTAAAAATTCCTTGCCGAGAGGTGAATTTACGTCAATGATCACTTCCCTGTCCACAAAAACACCAAAGTTTATTGATAAAATTGAACGGTGAAGGAATACATCATAACACTGGTCACAGGTGCTGTCATTAATGTACGCAAGGTCCACAAGGCCAACTATTCCTTCAGACAGATTTCTGAACGGTGGTTGTCTTACAGATAAAGCATAAGATCCGTCTATCTCGCTGGAATTTAACCTGGTTAAAACACCGGTAATATTCGGATAATCAATAATATCCTGAGAAAACACAACGGCCGGTACGGTTTGTAAACCAAAATTGTTTATCAGCCTTTGCCCTTCACCGGAATCGTACTCAACAGTTGTCTCCCTGCCTACAACCATTCCGGATGCCTCAAACACCTGGACAATGACATCTTCTGAAGAGCATATTTCACAGGAAGAATCAACTATGTGCGTGACATCAACCTTTGTTGGCGTTTTCTGGGACATTAACGTTATCATGGCAACCGCCGCAACGGCAACTATCACCAGTGCAACTACGAGAACTATCATGTATTTGTCGCCTGAATAACTCTTGCTCATGTCTATCCCTAATAAAAATTTGAAAGAAAGAATTAAAAGGCTTAATTTGACAGCTCTGCATCAATCACCGGCTTTATTGCTGAATAAGGCTGTGCACCGACAATTTTCGTGTAGCCCTTTTCAGGACTGCCGATAAACAGAGTTGGTGTTCCGCTTACTCCTGCTTCTACACCGTCCTGCATGTCATCCGCAACTTCCTGGGCGTATTTCTGTGAATCAAGACAGCTGTTGAATGAAGCTGTGTCAAGACCCAGTTCTTCGGCCCACGCTTTATAGTTTTCTGTGTTCAGTGACTGCTGGTTTTCGAATATCTTGTCGTGATACTCAAAGTATTTGTCCTGGTCACCTGCACATTCTGCTGCAATGGCTGCTGGTGTTGCCTGAGGATGGAACTGCAGAGGAAAGTCTCTGTATACAAACTTTACCTTTCCTGTGTCGACATAGTCAGCTTTTATCTGCACCAATGTCTGTTCATAGAACCTTCCACAGAACGGGCACTCGAAGTCGGAAAATTCTATTATAGTGACTTCTGCATCCTCGTTACCAAGCACATGGTCGTCATCTGCAGATACCTGCACGCGACTTGGTGCAGCTGGCTGAGTAGGCTGTGTTGGTTGCTGCGGTGCTTGTGGTGCCTGCGGTGTTGGTTGTTGAACCTCTCTTACTTCTGTTGTTGTGGTACCAGAACCACCAAGGATAAATCCTGTGGTGAAAGAGAAACCAACTGCCAACAGCACTACAACCGTCAGGAGTTTGTTTATCGTTTTCTGTTTTTCTTCAGTCATTATAATACTATACATGAAACACCATATCATGCATTGGGTGAAACCAGTTTCATCCAAATCAACTGTTTTATACGATCGTTACCAATTCTGTATATGAAACGCTTATGGGAGATAGACTTTCTACGCGGGCTTGCGATCGTCCTAATGGTAATTTTTAACTATTCGTTTGCCCTGAAGTATCTGAATATTCATTTACTAACAACTGGCGAACTATACTGGTGGGTATTCCCACGTTTCATTGCTTCTATGTTTATTTTTATCGTGGGTGTCTCAATAGTACTCAGCAGCCCTAAAAAGAATTATATTAAATACTTAAACCGCGGACTTAAGCTGTTTTTTCTGGGAATTCTGATAACAATAGCGACCTTCCTGTACGTTCCGCAGGACACAATATGGTTCGGAATACTGCATTTTATCGGCCTAAGCGTGATACTGGGACCTCTATTCCTAAAAGCCAGTGAGAGAGTACTACTCCTTTCAGCATTAGTATCTATGCTTACAGGATACTATCTGAATAGTTTTACATTTGACTTTCCATGGCTATTGTGGTTAGGATTTATACCCATGGGTTTTTCAACATTAGATTACTTTCCCTTCTTCCCGTGGTTCAGTCTTGTTTTAGTGGGAATGTTTTTCGGAAGAGTCATGTACAAGGATAAGAAACAGTTTAAACCAAAAATGTTTAGGGGTTCAAGCATACTTTCTTTTATGGGCCGGCACTCTTTACTGATATACGTGTTACACCAGCCAATACTGCTTGGGTTGTTGTACGTTATGGGAATACTTTAAAGCATATGCCATCAAATATGATTAGGTGATTACATGTACGATATTATTATAATTGGTGCAGGTGCAGCAGGATTGACATCTGCGATATACACCGGTAGAAAGAAAATGAAGACATTGGTTGTCAGTGTTGATATAGGCGGGCAGACACTTTTAACAGAGCACATTGAGAACTATCCCGGTTATACGGAAGAAACTCCGGGATTTCCCAGCGGCCCGAAACTTATGCAACTGTTTGACACACAGGCAAAGAAGTTTGGAGCTGAATTCACATCCGGTAAAGTGAACAAACTTGAGAAAACAGGCAACGGATTCAAGGCCAGCCTGACAAACGGTGAGACGTATGAAGCAAAAGCTATAGTACTTGCATACGGAAAAGTTCCAAGAAGTCTTGGCGTGCCGGGAGAGGACAAGTTTATAGGACGTGGTGTGAGTACATGTGCAACATGTGACGCACCAATCTTCAAGGGTAAGACAGTAGCGGTTATCGGCGGAGGAAATTCGGCGGTGGAAGCGGCTGAGCTTCTGACAAAGTATGCTACAAAGGTATATCTGATTCATAGAAGAGACGCATTTCGGGCGGATGAAGTTACAATAGAGCGGGTGAAGAAACTGCCAAACATAGAGTTTGTTCTTGATACCGTACCTACGGAAATCAAAGGAGAAAAATTCGTAAAGGGAATTGGTATAGAAAATTCAAAGACAAAGGAGAAAAGAGAACTGGAAGTTGGCGGGGTTTTTGTGGAAATTGGCTATGTAATAGAAACGGATTTCGTAAAGGATCTTGTAAAAATAAACGAGAAAAATGAACTGATAGTTAATGAGTCCGGTGAAACAAGCTGCCCTGGTATATTTGCAGCCGGTGATCTTTCCAGCTTTCCATACAAACAGACAATAATTTCTGCTGGTCAGGGTGCAATGGCAGCTCTGACAGCTTACGAATACGTTATGAAACTTGAAGGTAAAACCGGTGCTAGAATAGACTGGAGTTAAATCATAATGTTCGATAGAAAGAAAACGGGTGCCATAATAATCGGGTTTTCCATTGCACTCTTTGTCGCAATTATTTTTGAATCACTGGCCTTCCAGCAGGTCAATGTTCTTGTTCATACAGGCTGTAATCTGCCGGAGGGCATATGCCCGGCAAACAATCCATTGCCTTATGAATCATTTGTGCCGCTGACAATCAACACACTGCTCCTGTTCTTTGGTCTTTACCTGCTGTTCGCTGGGGACGAAAAACCTATACGAGCAAAACCTGCACCGTCCGGATTAGGCACAGAGGAAAAGCGTGTGTATAAGATGGTAAGCGACAACGGGGCCATGCTACAAAGTGAAATAATAGAAAAGACCGGTATTAGTAAAGTGAAGATGACGCGAATTCTTGATAAACTGGAAGCAAAACAGGTTATAGAAAGACAAAGAAGAGGCATGACTAACCTGGTAAAAATAAAAACGGATTAACTCAATATAGGAGAGTTAAAAAAGAAAAACAAAACTAGTCTTGTAACTTTCCCTAAGTAAAGAGAAGTTAATTTATTGTCCTTCTGGAGCTGGCTCTTCTGGCTGGCCTTCTGGTGCTGGTTCTTCTGGCTGGCCTTCGCCCTCTCCACCTTCATCATATCTGAATTTCATGATAAATCACTATGTCACATTTGGTACAGAACGTATAAATATGTTAGTATTCTATGGATATTTCTGGTGATTGAACATGAATGTGAAAATTTACACAACAAACCATTGTCCATACTGTCATCAGGCAAAGGACTTCTTCAAAGAAAAAAAAGTTGAATTCAAAGAAATTAACGTCGAGGAAAACCCTCAAGCGGCAGAAGAGATGGTTGAGAAGTCGGGACAGATGGGCGTGCCTGTAATAGAGATAGATGGCCAGATTATAGTTGGTTTTAACAAGCCTGCAATAGAAAAAGCTTTGAAAAAGTAGGCATTTTCTGGTAATTCTTATGAAAGATGCTTTGGATCTGCATAAAAAACATACGGGAAAATTGGAGGTAAAATCAAAAATCCCTGTTGAGAATAGTGAGACCCTTTCTTTGGTATATACACCGGGTGTTGCTGATGTGTCATCGACTATTGCCAAAGACAAAAAAATGGTTTATGATTATACGATAAAAAGAAACACAATTGGCGTGGTCACAGACGGATCGGCTGTTCTTGGTTTAGGGAATATCGGCCCTGAAGCTGCGCTTCCGGTGATGGAAGGAAAGGCTTTGCTTTTCAAAGAGTTAGCCGGCGTGGATGCGTTTCCTATATGTCTTGCTACGCAAGATACGGAGGAAATAATAAAGACTGTAAAGTATCTGGCACCTGTTTTTGGTGGGATAAATTTAGAAGATATTTCTGCTCCCAGATGTTTTGAGATTGAGAGGGCTCTACAGGACATAGGAATTCCTGTTTTTCATGATGATCAGCACGGAACGGCTATAGTCATACATGCTGCTCTTGTAAATGCATCAAAGCTTGTTGGGAAAAAGATTGAGGATCTAAAAGTCGTGATCAACGGTGCCGGTGCAGCCGGATTGTCAGTGGCTAGTTTACTTGGATGCTTTGAGATAAGCAAAAATGTTTGTACTTCTGTCAAGGATATTATCATTTGTGACACGAAAGGGACGATCTACGAAGGGCGGGAGCTGAATAATAAATACAAAGAAAATGTGGCATCCTTCACCAACAAGAACAAAGTAAAAGGCACGCTCAAAGACGCGATAAAAGATGCTGATGTTTTTATTGGCGTATCCAAAGGCAACATAGTTACGAAGGAAATGGTCCAGTCAATGGCGAAAAATCCTATAATATTTGCAATGGCAAATCCTATTCCGGAAATCATGCCTGAAGATGCGAAGCAGGCAGGTGCAGCTATTGTTGGAACCGGACGCAGTGACTTTCCGAATCAGATCAACAACGCGTTAGCGTTTCCCGGAGTATTCAGGGGCGCAATAGATGCCAAGGCAACAAAAATTACGAATGAGATGAAGATTGCCGCTGCAAATGCACTGGCTTCCAGCGTTACACCTTCAGCGGAACGCATACTGCCGGCTGTATTGGAAAAGGAATTTGTCAGGAAAATCGCCGAGGCAGTAAAACAGGAAGCCTTAAGACAGGGAGTTACTAGATAGCGCATACACAGGAAGCGCCTGCTTCTACGCAATCTTTAGCATGTTCATTGCAATAAGACACTCCAATCTCTTCCTTCACACCCAAAAGATTTCCTTCTTTACCGCATACAATGCACGTCATAAGAATAATCAAGATTCAGAAAACTTATCTGTATGGTTTAATGTTAAAACTAGAATTTACTCTGATACATCTACATGTCCGTCTATCAGCATTCTGCCAAGCGAGGTTAAGGTGATCTCGGACCTGCCTTTCTTTTCGCGAACCTCAACAAGACCCATCTGGACAAGCCCTTCTGACTTACGATTACCGTTAATATGGTAAGAGATAAGAGGAAGACTCATTTTCAGCTTTGTTGATAATTCCTCAAAGGACTTGCAGCAGGCTTCGTCCTCATTAATCAGATTAAGTATGGAAAGTTTCTTGTCAGGAATCATTTTGTAGTATGAGAATTTTAAAACCGGCAGCATCTGGACGACAGGTCCCTCGACTGCAAAGGCCTTCAGCCCGTTAACAAAGGCTGCAGATGTTGCTGCGCATCTTGTATGACGATCACCGGTAGCAACATTGATCAGAATGTTTTCTAAACCCGGCTTTATCTCTGCTATTGTCTTAAAAACAGACTCCCAGGATCCGTCTACTTCTATGCTTTTCACAGGTATCTTGAATTTTTTTAGTTCTTTTTCAACTTTCTTTGCATCGTTATCATAATTCTTCGGAGTAATCAAGATTACCTTTTCCGTAGGAAACTCCCTTATACCGACAAAAAGCGCGTCTATCTTATCGCCGACAGGCGCAATTACTGTGTGTTTCATAGGAATAGCTTCACGGAAACGCATATAAGCCTTTTTTGAAGTGTTAAATCATGGATTTAACCCTAAAATATGGTCTTTATTGCCGCCTAAAACGATCTAAAATAGGTGATTTAGATGATAACGATTTATACGACAAACCATTGTCCTTATTGTACAATGGCAAAGGATTTTTTCAAACAGAACAAAATAGAGTTTCTGGAGAAAAATGTTGAAGAAAATCAGGCTGCTGCTGAAGAAATGATTGAGAAATCAGGCCAGATGGGCGTACCTGTCATAGAAGTTAACGGGAAGATAATTGTTGGATTTAACAAAACAGCCATAGAGAAGGAGATGGCGTGATATGGATCCAAGAGGTAAATTAGCTTTAGTTACAGGTGCCGGCAGGGAAGGCAGAATAGGAGCCGGCCTGGCAGGACGCCTCGCAAGAGAAGGTGCTGACGTTATTATACACTATAGGTCTGATGAAGAGGAAGCTAGAAGAGTTGCTGATCATGTTGGCCAATATGGTAAAGTGGAACTTGTCCGGGCAGATTTGTCTGATTACAGACAAGTTGCTGAAATGTTTCAATCATTAACTCCTGAGATTGTTGTGAATAATGCATCAGTATTCAGGAAGTCTTCACTACCCCCGGAATTGCCATTCCAAGAATACATGGCTCATATTGATTCCGTATTGAGGCAAAACGCTGAAGGAAACCTGTTAGGACCCTTAAGAGTTACGGAGGCTGCAATACACAAGCTCCTTGGTGAACAGAAACAGGGTGTTATTGTTTTCATAGGTGACGCGTCTATATACAGAGGGTTTGCATATCCGGTTGACCGTGCTATATACGCGATGACAAAGTCTTACATGGAACATTTAGATCCTTACACAAGAGAGTACGGGAAGAGAGGACTTCGTTTCGGTGCAGTCCTCAACGGTGCAATGCTGCCAACCCGGAATACCAGGCCTGAGGCGATAGAAGTTATGAAACGTCAGACGAATGTACCTGATGATATACTTGACCCATGGCTTGGTGTTGAACCTGTGGCTGATGAGATGATGCATTTTGTAAGATCCGATCATCTTAACGGTACACGATCACTGGTAGACGGCGGAAGAGTTCCATGGTCGCCGGACGAGTGATTTAATATTAAATACAAGCTATATAGCAACTCAAGAGTTGCAAATGTTTGAGGTGAAAAATATGGATGGAGACGAAGGCCACGGATGTGGATGCTAAGGTGATTAAAATGAGGAAAAACAGGATGTATTTTCTTTTTGTGATTGCGTTTGTTCTGGTAGCAATCGGCGCTGCGACAGCTATGCTGTCTATACAGGAAACGCAAACACACCAGCCTTCTTTGGAAGGCATAATGGTTACGGATGGTGTAAAACATACTGTACCGCTCAATGAGATTCTAACGGTTTTGCCACAGGATGCAATACCAGCAATAGATGATCCCAATTTCGTATCAGCACAGAGTGCTGATGTCACTGAAGAAGACATTGTGCTTGGACTATTTTTTGAAGGCGAAGCCTATGCATATCCGATAAAAATAATGAACTGGCATGAAGTTGTAAATCAAAGGATAAACGGAGATCCTATATCTGTTACATATTGTCCGCTATGCGGTACGGGCATAGCTTTCAGTGGAATAATTGAAAACCAGGAGACAACATTTGGTGTTTCCGGCAAGCTATATAACTCGGATCTGGTGATGTACGATAGACTCACGGATAGTTACTGGAGCCAGGTTGAAGGTGCGTCAATACAGGGTGAACTGGCCGGGGTAAAACTAACGCAAATATTCCTGGAAACGGCCCGCTGGAGGGACTGGGTAGCAAAATATCCGGACACATTGGTACTTTCGGAAGATACCGGATTCACCCGCGACTACAATTCGGATCCTTACGAGGGTTATGAGTTTGTAGACTCAGTTCGTTTTCCACTTAATAACAGAGACAATAGACTAGGGGTAAAGGAACGTGTCGTTGGAGTTGAAGTTGACGGCGCGTTCAAGGCCTATCCTGTTGAAACAGTCAGAGAGCAAAAGACTATTAATGATGAATTAAACGGAAAAGATTTGATAATTATAGAAGACCCTGATACATTTTCGATAAAGGTATTTTCTGGAGAAGAACAATTACCAACGGTGGAAGGCTTCTGGTTTGCATGGGCGGCTTTTCATCCTGAAACGGAGGTTTACATATGAAAAACAAGATGATAATAATAATTCCTGCTGTTGTAATAGCGGTTGTAGTATTGTTCATTGGATTCAATACCCAGGTAGAGGCAACGCCCATAGATTTCACTAGTTACGAAGCGCCTGATTTTACAGTCACAACAACAAACGGCGAGACACTTAGTCTAAGTGATATTGACAAACCGGTCATGGTTTATTTTACAGCAACCTGGTGTCCGTTCTGTAAAAAGGATCTGGAAGAGATGGAAAAGGTTTACGGACAGTATGAAGATGAAATAGAATTCGTTGCTGTTGATATGGATCTTAGGGAAAGCGCAGAAACATTTGACAGATACCAGAAACAGAACGGTTTCCCGGGCATCTTTGCTACAGGCAACGAACAGATACTTTCTGATTACGATGTGTTTTCTACTACAACAAAGTATGGAATAAAAGACGGTGTTGTTGTTTTCAAAAGTATCGGACCGGTAAAATCAGAGACCTGGAACGAAATCCTGGCGTCACTAGTTAATTAAGAGTCCTGTTTTATTCTTCTATGAATTCCTGACTGGGCTCGTCGAATAATCTGACATTTATACCAACTTCCACTAGATGAGAGTGACCGTCACTTGTATCAAAAACTGTTTCATACTCGAACCAGTTCGTGTATGCACCGTCTTCGTCTACTTCATCGTCTAAAAACCGGCAGTCATAAGGTACACCGAAGAAGTCACGGTCCCGGGAAACCGTCACAACTTCCTTTACACCTATTTTCCTTAGCATTCTAGCAACCCATTCAGAAGGAGTAAAATATGTGCCTTCAAAATCAACACATTTTGCATTGCATGAAATCGGATCAAACGCAACAGAAGGAGTGAATACAGGCTCCAATTCTCCGCGTTTCATTTGATAAACAGTTAATACGGTCCCTTCGTCTTCTCTGTCGCATTCACGATGATCAAAAACAATATATTTACCTTCCAACGGATGCATACATAAATTTCCCGAAAATATATTTAAACGATGTCACCTGACAGTGAAAATGGGCGTAACTTCCTAAAAGTCATTTCACATTTGCAAAATATATTACGAAAATCGATTTTCTTTATATATGTCCGACGTATACAATATGTTGTGTGTGTTTCACATGAGAACACAACATATTGGGGTGTCTAAGTGGTAAAGTGTCCTTTCTGTACCGGAGAAACAAAAGTTGTTGACAAGAGAGACGGAGAGGATAATACAAGAAGGCGCCGTGAGTGTGACAGTTGCGAAAAAAGATTTACAACTTATGAACGTCCCAGCGTGAATCTGATGGTTGTAAAGAAAGACGGTACGCGTGAAGCGTATGATAGAGACAAGGTAAAGAGCGGTATTCTAAGGGCATGTGAAAAGCGGCCTGTATCTGCAGAAGACGTGGAAAAGGCCCTCAACAACGTGGAAAAAGCTATTCTGGACACGGACGAGGTAGCAAGCACGAAGGTTGGCGACAAGGTTATGAGGGAACTAAAAAAGCTCGACAAGGTGGCTTACATAAGATTTGCTTCTGTATACCGTGAGTTTGATGATATTTCTTCATTCGAGAAGGAAGTAAAATTGTTGAAGCAGTGAGGTGAAGTAATGAGTAAAATAAAAAAGCGTGACGGACGGATTGTGGATTTTGATCAGGCAAAGATAACAGGAGCTATATTCAAGACTATAGTTGCTATGGGCGGTACCGACAAGAAACTTGCAGAAAGACTTACAGAAAAGGTTGTGAAGGCAATAGAGAAGGAAATAAAGGAGGAAGTGCCAACTGTCGAGGGTGTACAGGACATTGTTGAGAAGATACTGATAGAAGAAGGCGAGGCCAAGATTGCAAAGGCTTATATCCTGTATAGAAACGAAAGGACAAAACTCAGGGAAATAAAGAAGACCATACCCCAGCACGTTAAGTATCTGGCCAGCCAGTCAAAAAAATATTTCCGGAATCCCCTGTCAGAGTTTGTGTATTACAGGTCTTATTCAAGATGGATAGAAAGTGAGGGACGAAGAGAAACATGGATAGAGACGGTAAACAGGTACATGGACTTCATGAAGGAGAATATCGGAGACAATCTAACAGAACAGGAATATGAAGAACTGAGAGATTCTATATTAAACCAGCGGGTTATGCCCTCCATGAGGCTTCTCTGGAGTGCAGGTAATGCGGCACGTGTAAACAACGTATCTGCCTACAACTGTTCCTACGTGGCACCTTCCAAGCTGGAGGATTTTGCTGAAATAATGTACCTGTCCATGTGCGGATGCGGCGTGGGATTTTCTGTGGAAAGCCAAACTGTACAACAATTGCCGCTGATAAAAAGACAGAAAGGCGAGAAACTTGAAACATACGTGATTGCTGACGATAAAGAAGGGTGGTGTGACGCCCTCACAATCGGATTAAAAACATGGTACGCCGGAAAAGATATTGATTTTGATTACTCCAAGATAAGACCGGCAGGTTCCAGACTGCGCACCATGGGAGGAATGAGTTCCGGGCCACAGCCCCTGAAGTCTTTATTGGATTTTGCAAGAAGAAAAATACTCTCCAGGCAGGGCAAAAGACTGTCTAACCTGGAAGTGCACGACATAATCTGCAAACTAGGCGAAGTCGTCGTCATGGGCGGTGTAAGAAGAACTGCCCTGATATCTTTGTCGGATCTTGACGATGAGGGTATGAGAGGTGCAAAAAGCGGACAATTCTTCATGATGGAGCCGCAAAGATCAATGTCCAACAACTCGGCTGTGTACCTAGAAAAACCCAATGCCACAGATTTTCTTGACGAGTGGAATGCCCTGGTAAAGAGTGGCACAGGTGAAAGAGGAATATTTAACAGGGGCAGCTTACAAAAACAAATACCTAAAAGAAGATGGAAAATGATGGATGACAACAGGGAAACTGTCGGCGTCAATCCATGCGGAGAAATAATCCTTAGATCAAAACAATTCTGCAACCTCAGCGAAGTTGTCTGCAGAGTGGATGACACAGAAGAGACTTTGTTAAAAAAGGTGAGACTGGCTGCAATACTCGGGACTTACCAGTCGATGCTTACAAACTTTCCTTATCTGTCCAAAGACTGGAAGAAAAACTGTGACGAGGAACGACTTCTTGGCGTGTCTCTTACAGGCCAGTGGGACTGTCCTGCAGTGAGAGATCCTTCTGTGTTGCGGAAGTTAAAGGAGGAGGCAATGAAGACAAACGAGGAGTACTCGGAACGTTTCGATATAAGACCTTCAATGGCAGTCACATGCGTGAAGCCATCCGGTACTGTGTCACAGCTTGTTGATTCCGCATCCGGTATGCACCCGAGGCATTCAAAATATTATATAAGAAGGGTAAGAATAGCCGCGCATGACCCGCTGTTTAGGATGCTGAAAGACCAGAAACTGCCGTACAAGCCGGAAGTGGGCCAGTCCAGAGATACAGCATCCACATACGTTGTCGAATTTCCCATAAAATCCCCTGAAGGAGCAGTGCTGAAGAATGATATAGCAGCCTTGGAGCAGCTGGACCACTGGAAAATGCTGAAAGAAAGTTATTGCGAGCACAATCCTTCTGTTACCATATCCATTGGTGCAGATGAATGGCTGGAATCTGCAAACTGGGTCTACAAGAACTGGGATATAATAGGAGGCCTTGCTTTTCTGCCCAGGGATGAGAACATGTATGAACTCGCCCCATACGAGGAAATAACAGAAGAGCAATACAACGAGATTATTTCAAAGATACCTCACATAGAATTTGCAAATATACTGTTGTATGAGAATGATGATACGACACAGGGATCAAAGGAATTGGCTTGTACAGGCGGCGTATGCGAGTTCATACCTGAAGGTGTTGAAGCTGTAGTAACGAGTTGATAATATGGAACTGCAAGTTGGCGTCAAGATTTTGCTCAGCAACGGTGAAGACAAGTTTCTTCTTCTTAAGAGATCTGCTGATAAATACCCGGAAGTCGGTGCAAGATGGGATATAGTCGGCGGGCGCATAAATCCAGGCCAGTCTTTATTGGAAAACCTGAAAAGGGAAATAAAAGAAGAGACTAAACTGGATTTAACAATAGAACCTAACCTGGTAGCAGCCCAGGATATACTCAGGGTAGAGGGCAGGCACGTTGTTCGCCTGACATATACAGGTGAGATAAAGGGTGTACCGGAACTTGACGAGGATCATTCAGAGTACGGATGGTTTTCTTTAGAGGAAATAAAGCAGATAGAGAATCTGGATATATATCTCAAAGACCTTATTGATGCTGGATTGATCAAATAAAACTGCACTTTTATTCCTTTGCAATATACTGATAGCATGAACGACCAACAGCCGAAGAAATGGCCAGGGGATGCGGGAAAGACGCGCATGTTAGGTGTACATGAGTTAGACAAGGATTCATTGTCTATAGAGGCAACGGGATCAGTCGACGAGCTTAATTCTTTTGTCGGGTTAGCAATAGACAAGATTGAGAATGCTGTAATGGTTGACATACTGAAGGACATACAAAATGATCTTTTTACTATAGGAGCTGAACTGGCAGGATCACCCAGAAGAGACGATAAGTCAACTCATCTGGAGGCTTCTCATGTGGTGAGGCTGGAAGAACATATCCACAGACTTGATCATACACTAAAACCTCTGGACAAATTTATTCTGCCGGGCGGAACAGCTGACGCTGCACTGTTGCATGTAGCAAGATCTGTATGCAGGCGCGCAGAAAGACGGGTAATCTCGTTGAAAAAGGAGAAAATCGTAAATGACGACATAATCAAGTATCTTAACAGATTGTCTTATTTGTTCTTCCTCTTTGCAAGACAGATCAACGAGGGAGAGGGTGTCAGTGAACAGAAGTGGTGAATTCCGGGCGTACATGGAAATAGCACAGGATGCAGTGACAATCGGGAATTCCCTCCTTTTTGAAGGAGAAAGAGGAAAAGCCGGACAGGCCTTTAGGGTTGCAATAGAACTTTACACGGATGTGGCAGATCACTATAAGGAAAGTGATGATGCTATAAATTTTCAGGCTAGGATTCTTCGCGAACAGTTATTAGAAAAAATGGGTTGGTTGTAATGGAAATAAAACATGAAGCCGGTAAATTCTCTGTCGAAGAAGATGAAGCAGAAGCTGTTTTGCTGTATAGGCAGGAGGGTAATGTAATAGATATTTACCATACGTTTACGCCTGAAAAACTAAGAGGCAGAGGTATAGCCGGAAAACTCGCGGAAGCTGCATTTGAATATGCCAAGAAAAACAATCTGAAAGTTATACCGACATGCCCTTACATTCCAAAGTTCCTGGAGACCCATCCTGAGTGGAAAAAAGTCGTAAAGTAAATATTTATACTCTTTTTATCAGAGTTATAGTATGGCTAAAAGAAAAACAAGAAGAGTAAAATCAAGAAGGCCAGCAAGGAGAACAACTAGAAGGCCTGTTAGATCTGTGAGATCACTGGCAACAAGGCCTGTAAAGACAAAGCCTAGAGACAATTCAACGGGCGGAATGTTGTTTGTTGGTTTTCTGGTACTGGGAATAGCAGCCGGTATTTACTACAACCAGACATCTATCGGTGCTCTAGTCGGATTGGCACTTGGTTTCATAGCAATGGCTATTGCTGGTAAGAAATAATCATTTGTGCTTGCTTGTGAAATATCCAAGCATAATCCCAAGTAGTGCCATAAAACCCAGAACTGGTACTATTACCCATGCACTTTCTTTCATTAATACGCCTATGGCTATTATCATGACAAGTGTAGTTGCACCTATGGCTCCTGCAATACCTGTGTAATCCTTGCACTTCTTTGGGCATACGGCCGGACATGCCTTATCGGCATAAACTCTATTAACTCTCCGGAGTTTTTTCTTTGCCATATAAGATACTTGCACTGGCGATACTTAAAACTTGAAATCGTCTGAAAAACCTATTCCAAAAGTAAATGAATCCTTAAATGGATCATCATTATAAGACCCTGCGTTATACCGGGCAGATACGTGGAACTTTCCTTTTCTGAATTTGACCGTGTAAGTTATATTGCTTGGGCACCCTGTTTTATCAAAAACTCCTCTAAGACAACCTACTCCGAGGTGCTGAACAATATCCATATTCTTACCAAGCGGTATTTTTTCCGATACTGATGCTGTGAAGAGTGTTCCGCCATGACTTAGTAAATGCTGAAATCCTCCACTAAAGGTGAGAGAATCCTCATGCAAACCATCTGCTTTACGTGATGCACCTGCCACAAGGCCTGTCATATCCATGCCGCTGTCGTAAAATTTCCACCACTCAAGACCTGTGCTTAAATCGAAACCCCCGTATGAACCTGAAAGATGAAACCCTCTGTCGAATTCATTCACACGTCTGTCTTTGGAATCATAAACGCCAAAACCAGCTATATCAAGACCGTGGCACTTTAATCTGGCCCTGACCTGCGCCACAGGATCTTCAAACGGCGTCATACCTGCCGGATGTCTTTGTTCATTTGCAGCATGGAGAGAATAATTGAACTCACAATTCTTGGCTTCCGCTGAACCTGCTACCAGTGCAGTACCAAGCGTTAAGGCTGTTTTGTAATTCATGGCATTAATATAATAGAAACATATTTCAATGTTTTTTCTGCACTACGGGCTTTATTATGAGTACAGTGCATAGACGCTATATGGGTGAGACAATATACGGCATTGATTTGTCAGAAAAAATCACGCCTATAATGGTCAGGGACGCAATAATCAGGTGTTTTTTACAGGCACACAGGGAAGTTCTTGACCAGATGGATGAATTTGCCGAGTGGAAAAATGATGAAGAGCGCGACCATATGAGGAGTATTGAAGTAAAAACAATAGTCCAGACCGCGTTCAGGGAAAATGATGCAGATTTTGACAACCCGACAAAAGAGGGCCTGATAAAAGTTATTGACCATCTTGCAAAATTTGCGGCACAATTCAGGAAGCCGGAAATTATACAAAAACACTACGGTGAGATTAAAAAACTCATAGACAAATTAGAATAAACTCATGGAATATTGTCTATTTACTTAATTTTTGTTCCAGCTGCCTTACTCTTTTCTTCAGTTCAACCATTTTCAGCTCTCTTCCGACGGACATTCTGTTTATCTTTTCAAGTTCCATGTTTTTTCTTTTCAACGTCTCCTCTGTTTTTTTACTTTCTGCTATATCCATGGAAACATTCGCAAAGAATTTGATTTTCTTTGTTTTTTCGTCAATAATCGGGAAGGTTATTGCATGAACGTCCACAATTTTCTGTGTCTTGATGTTCAGATACTGCAGTTCTCCTTCCCATGGTTTTCCCGAGGCAAGGTTTGCAACAACTTCCTTTGTTACCTTTTCCTTGAAATTTTCCGGTATGACTTCGGTAATATAATGTTTTTCGACTTCTTTTGGATCAATACCCAGCATCTTACCACCGGCGGCATTCAGGAAAACCATTTTTCCATCAGGTGTTGACAGGTTCACAAGTTCTTTTGTATATCTTACAACGGATGCCAGTTTTTGCAGTTCTTCATTCATTTTTTTGCTTTCGGTTATGTTTGCATCAATTCCCCTGTATCCTGTCAGATTGCCTTTGTTGTCCAGTATCGGCACACCATTCGTAAGTAGACATATACTTTTCCCGCTCTTTGTGATGTTCCAATTTTCGAGATTTGTTATTTTTTCTTTTTTGGAAACAGTTCTCCTGAAAATATCTCCCACACGTTTTGCTTCTTCCTTTGACATAAAATTGAATGGTGTTTTTCCATTAATCTCCTCCGGTGTATAGCCAAGTATCTTCTTCGTATCACCTGCAACAAGTGTGTATTTCCCGTTATTATCGACTTCCCATATGAAATCACCTGAACTCAATGCTATATCCATGAACCGCCTTTCGGATTCCCTCAGTTTTTTTTCTACCTTTTTTTGTTCTGTCACATCCCTTAATGCCCCTGTAATTCCTACTATCTTACCGTTGCGGTCTCTAAGAGGACCCTCATCAACCTCAATCCATATAAGTTTGCCGTCTTTGCGTTTAGCTTCCAGTATATATGGTGGCTGTCTCTGGCCCGTTTTCATGGCTTTGACCGTTAATTTGAAACCTTTTTCGTTAACAGGATTTTTTGTTGTCAGGCTTGTCCATTTTCTTTTCATCTCTTCCTGTGTGTAACCAAAAATTCTCTTGCACTGGGGACTAACATATGTTATCACCTGGTTTGTATCGTGTATGTAGAATACTTCGTTACTGTGTTCAACTATATTCTTCAACATCCCTTCATTTTCAGAAATAACCTGCCCCATTTAATCACCCTCCATGAATATAGCCAGCATCTCCCGCACGTTTTTTTCATGCCTAATTTCGTCGTTCATTATTCCTGTTATAATTTTCTTTATCTCTTTGTTTTCAATATCATTTACTATTGACTCATATTCTTTCCTCATTTCTTCCTCTACCTCAAGAGATTCTTTGAGTAGTATTTCAATATCATTATGCGTCATGTTCACCACTATTCAGCTTTTTGACAACGTCCTCCAACAATTTTTTGTGTCTTCTTGTGTCTTCTATGTTTTCCTTCATCAATTTTTCTATCCGACTGAATTTTTTCTCGCCCAATGTTTTCAGCAGTTCCCAGGTTGCTTCGGAATCATACTTCAGAATAAACTCATCTTCCCATGTTTTGGACTTCTCAAGCTCCCTGATCAATTCAGCTCTGTCCATATATTTAGATGTGAATGCCCACTATTTATTGGTTTTTGGCATATATTGAATTATGAACATTGACAAATTCATGATTTTGTCAGGTTTGATCAGTTTTCTGATTTTTCTGATAATCGCCGTTCCACTTGGATTTTTCTACCCGGGGTATGATCAATTTACGGATGTAATAAGCAAACAGGGTGCGGTTGACAGCCCGATAATGTTACAGACGAACATTTTGTTCTTCCTAATGGGGCTGTTTCTCCTGTTTTTTGGATTTGGTCTTTACAGGAATTATCCGAAATACCTTTCAGGGAAAATCGGGTCTGTGTTTATTATACTTACTGGTTTGAGTGCAACACTTGTGGGCTTCTTTCCCTGTGATGCGGGCTGTATTGATGTGACAATAACCGGAGAAATCCACCAGTTTGTATCTGAATTACCGACAATCCTGGCGGCAATTGGTCTTATCTTTTTTATAATTGAGGAGTTCAGAGGCGGCGGTTTCAAAAGCAAAGGCAGGAACCACTGGGCCTACATAATGATTGTTTTTATCCTGGCTGCGGTTATTACCGGCTACATTTATCTGGAAATGGACAACATCACAAGAATGGACGGACTATTCCAGAGACTGGCTATAGGCATACCATTAGCACTTACAGCTCTTGTGTCGCTGACCCTGAAAAACTTAAAGTCCAATAAAGGCAAAGGTAAAGTATGAAGACTCTTATTGTTCTGATTGCTCTGGTTCTTGTCAGCGGTTGTGCGGAGGAAAAAAGCATAAGCTCTGCTGTTGCTAATGAAGTCAGCCTTCTTGACAGTGAACTGACAGCTCTTGTGAACAGCAATGAAACACTGAACGTTTCTTACTATGAAGACCTTGTACAACGTGTTAATGAACTGGAAATTGTTGTAGCTGGCGAGGATCTTGACAGACTAAGAGAAAGGCTCTATACAATTCACACACGTTTCCTGTCTGATAAGGTATGCATGCAAATAGGAGACGAATGCTGCATAGGTGATTCATGCTCAGTTTCAACTGCTTCCTGTGACGGCGAAAAAACTGTTCTGGGCTGTAACACGGACTGCACGCCTATAACCGATTGTATTGTAGAAGAAGAAAAAGACACAACAGAACTTACATCACTGGAAAATGAAATTGATATCCTGCTTGAAGCAAAAAACTTAATAGGTTCTGACCATTACCAAGAAATTTTGGACAAATACAAGCTTCTGGAAGATCTTGATGACGGAAGCGTAAAGACAAAATTGGACCAGCTGATGGAATTCACACCTGATTATACGCCCATTGAAGAAGAAGAACTTCCAGATGACTATATAGCAGCCAGGCCTGATCCGGAATATGATAATTTTCTATGGACTCTGCCGTCAACGGCCTCGTCCGTAAGATTGTCTTTACCAGCAAGCATTACTGAATTTCTATTCAACGAACATGGAGGTATTGGCGGGTATGGGTTACATTCGGGCGGTCATCCCGAAGGGCTGGATCATACGTGGATTGAACTGAAGCCGGGGACACCTGTGAAAAGCTGGGCTGACGGAACAGTACAACAGGTTCAATACAATGGAAACCCGCCGGACGGTGAGTATCATATCTACATAGACTACGGACAGAATCTCATGGGCATCCACATGGAAGTCATGACACCATACGTAGAAAAAGGACAGGAAGTTAAAAACGGCCAGGAAGTTGGTCTTGGAATGAGCTT
The DNA here is from genome assembly GCA_028279825.1 of archaeon. Classification (GTDB taxonomy): domain Archaea; phylum Aenigmatarchaeota; class Aenigmatarchaeia; order GW2011-AR5; family GW2011-AR5; genus GW2011-AR5. Next base: position 82,143 of record JANQNA010000001.1, read on the forward strand.
TTCCCCAGACCAATCAAGCGCAGAGATGAGTCTTGTTGATTTTGGAAGAACAGACGGTGTCCGCGCATGGGGCGGCGGGTCATACGTGTCAGTATTTGACTACCTGAAAAATGAAGACAAGCAGTTGTTGGTTACTATATACAGGGAAAGGGTTATTGACACATGGATGAGAGATGGTACGAGAGTGTGGGGCTTCGAACCTTCAGAGCCATACCTGACAAACAGACTTTTGATACATGAGGAGGGAAGACTGAACGGTTCATGGTATCTGACAAGTCATAAGTGGGAAGAAGGCGGGCCTAAAGATATATTCTCTTTTGTAGAAGCTGATCATCCATACTTCAAGGGCAATGTGTTCAGGGCTATAGATGATACTGGAGATTTTGGATTCAAAGGAGAATTTGAAGTTGACTATCTGGCAGGTCAGATAAAAATGATAAGTGATTCCTCAATAGAATACGGTATATTTGACATTGATGAGAGTGGTGAAAGGCCTACACTGACTTTGCAGTATCAGGAAGGTTCATATCCTGTAAGCTTTACAGACCCTCTTGTTTATACGTTAAGAAGCAACATACCTCGCAGGGAAGATGCAGTTCGGCTTGGTTCGTTAGATTCTGTGTAACTACTTTTTAGCTTTCCCGGATACCTTGCCGATCCAGATAGTTGCTATAACGGCTACTATCGTCACTATGGTTGCATAACCAACCATTGCCGGAACGCTTTCTGCCGTGCCAAAGACCTGAATGAAAATCGTCTTTATTGCATCGTTCCATGCCAAAGCGGCTACAAGACCGAAGGCTGCCGTTATCAATGCAGCTAATTTCTCGATAACATCTTTTTTCATCTAATCTACCAGAAGTTTCCCGACCATATATGGATGATCCCCAATTTTAAAGTGGAGAATCTTTAGTTTTACGGTTATTGGTTTCCCTTCTTTTGTTTTCACTGGTATTTCTCTTATTGATTCTTCTTGTTTAGAAATAATATCCATTTCAGTCTCTCTTGCCTCATCCGGATTGTCTGCATGAAGAGTAACGGTTTGTTTGGCTGTTATCTCATCCTGACTGTATCCAAGTGTTCTGCTAAATCCAGGACTTATCCACTGGAACGTCATGTCAAAGGCATCCACTATGACGTCCGGATCGGCAATCTTTTCCTTTGCTGCTTTCAGAACTTCTTCTGCTGCCATGTTTATTATATTCATTTACTGGTATTTAATTCTTCCATATACTCGTCATAGATCTTCTTCAGCTCAGGCTTGCTTTTCAAATATTCAAAGAACTCGTCGACTGTCTTGAACTCTTTACTTTCATCCGATTTATAATACTTCTCGCATTCTTTCTGGGAATATTTCCTGCATACGAGAGGCCTGTTATCATATATCTTGCATCTGCCGTCCTCGCCCAGTTCATGGCATTTTTCGGGTATAACAACAAGCCATTCGTTTGTTTCCTCAACAATGACCTTGATACCGTGAAGAATTATCCACCGAATCTCGTCAATATCTTCCGTGTTTTTAGGCACGTCAAGCTCTACTGTTGCATACCTGCAGCAGATGTTACACGTCCCGCACAACTGCTTGTTCTTCTCTGATGAATTCATGATAATACCTCTCTTGTTAACCCTTAATAATTTTCTATTTAATTCAGTAGAATGCTTAAAAATACATACGCTTCCAAGAAGCGTGATATAGAAGAGAGGCTTGAGGAGTTTAAAGACAGCTGGACCAGGGATGACAAACACATATTTGGCGAGCTTGTTTTCTGTTTATTTACCCCGCAAAGCAAGGCCAGGTCATGCTGGCATGCCGTAGAGAAATTGAAAGAAAATGGTCTACTCTATACAGGCAGAGCAGAGGATATTGTCAAATGGATGGGTGCTGTGCGTTTCAATAAAAACAAGTCACAATATGTTGTAGATGCGCGAAAACTGTTCACTTTGGGTGAACAACTTGTCGTAAAAGAAACACTAGAACAGGTAGATGATAAAAGAAGCTGGCTGGTGCATAATGTCAAAGGGTTAGGTCTAAAAGAAGCGTCGCATTTTCTGCGCAATGTTGGATTTGGTGATAATATTGCAATACTTGACAGGCATATTCTGAAGAACATGGTTAAGTATGGCGTGATACAGGAAATTCCCAAGTCACTAACAGAGAAGAAGTATCTGGAGATAGAAGAAAAGTTCATAGAATTCGCGAAAAGTCAGGATATTCCTCCTGCTCACCTTGATTTAGTGTTCTGGTCAGAAGAAGCCGGTGAGATATTTAAATGAACCTCTTACTTTTTTGCTAAATGTTTGGGAAGTATGGAAAATTCGCCATCCGTTTCCTCTGCTATACCATCTCTTTCAAGTGCCTGTAAAAAACTGTACACTTCTTCCGGTCTGACGCCTTCCATTTCACACTCACATGAATAAAAATCCCCTGCCAGTCCTTCCAAGACTTGGTTTTCATCTGCAGTTCCATAATCATTTAGTGCTAATAATACTCTTGCCTTGAATGGATCGTCGGCGACGTGTTCTAAGCCAACTAAACTCCTTCCCAACGCTTCCTGCAACATTTCCCGTTGACTATGTTTCCACTGTGACTCGAGACGTGACAGAACGTCATAATCATTTAATCCTGAAAGAGGTGCTCCTGGAGAACCGATATGAGTCAATTCGAGTCGTTCTGTATCGCCGAATAGATATTGAATTTTCTGTCTCACTTTTTGCCCCTTGTGATAAATTCTTCCACGATTATATGCAAAGGGAATCCTAACTCCTTTTGGTGGGATGACGAAGAAATCAAAAAGATGTCCTTCTAAAACCTTTGTCGGATCGATTTCCAGTTCATCTTCTTCATTTCTATATAGAAGATTTAGTCTGATTGAACCAGATAGAAAATCGGAAGCTTCCCTTATGAGTTGTTTCAAATATCTTGATGCGTATCTGTTAGGGTCGACATTTATTCCAACACTACCAAAATCCTCTATTTCATAATGTTGAGCGTTTGGATAGCACTCTGTCGACCCCCAACAAACTTCCCCACCGACTCTGAATAAAAACGGCATAGAGATAAGATTTCATTAAAAAATAAAGCATCAAAACCTAATTTAAATAGTTATCTATCAGTAGTACTCATACGGTTAGGGAAGGTAAAATGAAGGCTATGTCACGTGTGTGACTTCATTCGGCCTATTTCTAACGGATAAAATACAAAGGAAGTGAAGATATGGAAAGAAGAGGATTTGGTGGAAACCGTGGTGGCTTTGGTCGTAACGGTGGAGGCCGTGGTGGCTTCGGTGGAAATCGAGGCGGTTTTGGCAGGTTTGATGACAAGCCTAAGCCGGTAAAAGTTGGCGGAGAATACGACGTTGAAATCAGCGACGTAGGTGCAAAGGGCGATGGAATTACAAAAATCGAAAACTTCATCGTGTTCGTTGCAAACGCCAAGAAAGGCGAAAAATGCAAAATACGTATAAAAGAAGTTGCAAGCAAATTCGCTATCGGTGAAAAAATAGGTGAATCTGAAGGGGAAGCACCAGCAGAAGAAGCAGCTCCTTCAGAAGAGGCTCCTCAAGAGGAAACTCAAGAAGAGGCTCCTGCAGAAGAAACACCTGTAGCTGAAGAAGAGAAGAAAGAGTAATCTTTTGATTCTTCTATTATTTTATTTTTTCTTTTAAACTCATATTGTTTTGTTGTACAGGAAGTTTACATGTTCTAACCGGATATCTTTTTTATCCTTTTCTTTGCTTAAGGCGTGTTATGACAAAGACTATTGCTGTCTTTGTGGTGACCGTTTTTCTTTTCACTGCACTGGGTTATGCACAACTACAGGCTAATACAAAGACAACCGGAATTGAACATGAAGACATAGGGATTGCTCCAAATAATTCTGAATCTCATGATCCCGGTATAACGATACTCGAGGCCAGAAATACCCAGGGTTTTGGCGACGGAGTCAGGGGTAGGATACCTGAACAGGCTACTAATACAGATGTTATAATCAAGGGGAGTAAAATCAAAGAAAACTACGTTGACAAAGACCACAAGGACTGGATTGACATTCTTTCTGCCGGCGTAAAAGATGATCAAGATCTTGAGCTATATGCTGCTGCCACTGCAGCAACAGATGAAAACATAGAAGAAATTAAGTTTAACTTCCAGAAAATCGAGATGAAATACAAATATCCTGCCAAACTATTTGGATTTCTTCCAATTGAATACACTGCAACAGCCACAGCTGAAGAAATATATCCGGACGAATACGGTCGTGTAAAAGTCCATTTTCCCTGGTGGAGTATATTCACAGACAACCCTGCAAAGAATCTGGAAACAGAGCTAAATTCGCAATTACCAAATGTGGATCTACAAAATCCTGTTCAGAAACAACGAATTCTACAGACAATGAGCAACATAATGAAAACAAAGCACGATACTGCAAGAGCCGCTATCCAGAATGTACGCTGACGCAAAAATTTTATTAACCTCAACTAACAAATATACAAAGGTGATAAAATGACTACAGACGAAGAATTGAAGAAGAAGGTATTGGAGATTGCTGAAAAAAAACTGCCTGGCTTCCATGTGATAATAGATCTGTTTGATATGACGTTTGTCTATGTCACAAAGGAAGGTGCTGAAGTGAACGGGTACACGCAGGAAGAGATGATGGGACATTCTATATCCGAGTTCATGAGTGTAAAAAACCAGGACGAATCCTTTAGACAAACCATAATGAAGACAATGATCGGTGGTATTGTTAGGATTCCTATCAGACAAAAATCAGGAAAAGAAGTCTTTATAGAAATGAAACATGTTGTTGTGGAGCTTGAGGGGCATTCATTTCTAGTGACAAAATCCCTGCAGAAACCGCCTGAAAAGTAGCATTTATAAATTATAACTTTCTATAATTACAGGGTGGGATGGTTGAAAATACAGATTCTGGTTATATTGTCAATTATAATGGTTATTTCTGTAAGCGGTTGTTCAGATTCTAATATGTCACGTGACATGGACAGTGACAATGACGGCATAAGTGATGAGATTGAAAGACAAGTCGGTACTGATCCATTTGACCCTGATAGTGATGCTGACGGAATTAACGATGCTGAAGACAAGGATCCAATGGGCAGTGACGTGACGAATCCTGTCGGGGATCATATACAGCCATACGGGTCAGCAATTTACCACACAGGCCCTACAATGGGAGCTTACAGTGTTGATGGTACAGCAACCTTTTCATGGATGTTTTCAGATGAAAACGGATACCCACCAAGCAACAGAAAGTTTGTCTGTGTTGCACCTTTAGAACTTCCTGATGATTACTGGTCTAAATATGATACACGCGAAGGGCTTGATGATTGGGTTGACAAGAAAGCAGACAATCTTTACATACAATTCAGCGAAGACGGCAGCATAACACTATCGTTGGATACGTTCAAGATAGAGGGTACATACAGTTTCAAGATATGTGGTATTCTGGATGAGAATTATATTGACGAAAAGAGTTATGCAGGCGACGGTGATGAGATAAGTGTGGATGTAATCAAGCCTATAGAGTTGGCAGGTCTTCAAAGAGATGGTGAACCTATAGGCGTTGCGGGTTATAGTGGCAACTATCTGTGTGCCTTGGCTAAATGGACATTGCTTGAGGGAACGGACATAGTTCCTATGAACAGTACAGGACAGTTTACTGAGATGATAGCCGCGCCTGATGGGAATAATCTTTCTGCGCTCTTCTTGTTGAAGGAACATAAAGAAATGGTTGAAGAACGCCCATACGTACCCTGGCAATTTCAGGAACCTTATGATATCTACAGATGGCCAAAGTCCCTAAGTTGGTGCGGTCAATTTGGTTACGGCGGTAAGTGTGGTTATGCTGACGATGGTATTCTTTACTATACCGTTTGTCTGAGACCGTGGGAAATTACTACAATATCTATAGTGGACTCAGCCCAATTGTTTGAATATTCGGGAACGGGCGATCCGATTAAGATCACATATCCGGATGAAGACTCAACACTTGTGATTACATATCCCGAATAATTTTGTATTCTAAAAAACATTTAATAGTCAGTATATACATTTAATTTATAGGTGTATGCTGATGTTACAGGAAAGAAAAGTAATTACTGGCTTTCTTGTTCTTTTTTGTCTGGTTGTAATAGCGGGTTGTACAGCACAGACTCCTGTAGAAACGCAAGAAAACACTCCCATAGAAGAGGAAGAAGGAGATAAAATTACATTAGCCAGCGGTGAATGGGCTCCATATGTCTCCGAAGAATTAAAGCATGAAGGAATAGTTTCACGGGTTGTCAGGGAATCATTTGAATTAAGGGGCATTGATGTTGAATTCGTTTATCTTCCGTGGAAAAGAAGTATTGAAGAAGCCAAGAGCGGTAAATGGGACGGCACTCTGCCATGGCTAAAAAACGAAGAACGTGAAGCAGATTTCTGGTTTTCTGATCCAATTGCCCACGAGAATGTGGTGTTTTTCCATAAAAATGATATTGATTTTGAATGGGAAACGGTAGACGACGTGAAAGGTTATACAATCGGCGGTACTGTTGGTTATTATTACGGAGAAGAATTTGATTCTGCAGAAAAAAACGGCACGCTGATAATAGATCGTGCCGTGGAAGACAAAATGAACTTCCAGAAACTAGATGCGGGAAGGGTAGATATTGTGATATGTGAGATTGATGTGGGTTATGAAATTATTGACAAGTTATTTTCAGCGGAAAAAGAAAAGGAATTCATACATCATCCCACTCCTATAAGCTCGAATTCCTTGTTTCTTTTGTTATCCAAGAATATAACAGAGAATGCTGGACTGATTGAATCATTCAACATGGGACTAAGACGCCTGACTGAGAGCGGCAAAGTTGAACAATACTGGAATGAATCCAGACGCGGAATTTATGCGATAAAAGAGGAATCTTAAATGTTTACCAAAAGCTTACTATTCAAGCTTGGTATTATTGTCGTTCTGATAACAACCGGGGTTCTAATTGTACTTGGGGCATATACGTATCAAACCAATTATAATACACTAAGATCTGAACTGCAGGAAAACCTTGAATTAACAGCTGACCGTCTTTCAATTAGCTTAAGAGCGCCTCTTTACACATTTCATGAAGAGGGTGTAAGGGATGTCATTCTTTCAGAAATGAACAATAACGCGATAGCCGGTATTTTTGTTATAGAGACGTGGGAAAATACTCAGAAATACTGGTATGTAAACAAAAATGGTGAAATCAGGAATGCTGACGAGATTATATCAGGATCACAATATGTATCCATAAGTAAAAAGATAATACAAAATGATGACGAAATAGGGGAAATTCGTGTATTCTTATCAACCAGGCAAATGGAAGAAAATCTGCGCGAGACACTTTTCCTGAAAATCATCGAAATCATTGTAGTGGATATTGTTCTGGTCGTTTTGATTATTATGTTTCTGAGTGTCAGGGTATTCAAACCTATTCTAAAACTCAAAAAAGCAGCTCTGGAGATTGCAAAGGGAAATCTGAACGCAAAGGTAAATATCAAATCAAAGGACGAGCTAGGAGAGCTTGCGTCTGCCTTTAATCAGATGACAAATGATTTGAAAAAATCTACAGTTAGCATCGGTGAACTTGAAAAGAAGATCAAACGAAGAACTGAAGAACTTGAAAAGAAAAATAAAGAATTAGTAGAAACTCTGGAGGATTTCTATACAATCAGAACCGGCTGGGAAAAGGATCTTGAGGCGGGAAAACTGAAAGCAGAGAACAAAAAGATAAGAGAGAGGCTTGATAAACTCAGAAAAGGTAATAGAAAATAATTCATGTAAAACGTATATATATGACATATCGACAAATATTATCAGTGTGTTATAAAGGGTGACCAATACGCGATTATATATATTCTCTGTTTTATTGGCGATTTTATTAGTTTCTGGATGCACACAAACGACTGTTGATACTCCAATTGACAGGTCTCTATTAGACGTCCAGGAAAGAGGAAAACTTATTGTTGGTTCTGCAATACCTTACGAGCCCATGGAAATGTTTGATGAAAACGGTGAGGCAATAGGCCTTGATATAGATATTATCAGAGAAGTGGCCTCGCGGCTGGGTGTTGAAATAGAAATTATTGATTATGACTGGGATGACTTATTCACTGCGGTACAGTCAGGTGAAGTCGACATAGGAATTTCCTCAATGACGATTACAGCTGAAAGATCAGAAGTCATGTTATTCAGTATACCATATTTCAACGGCGGACAGGTGATTGTCACTACTGACAGCAATGAAGATATCAAAGGGCCGGAAGATCTGGCAGAAAAGAAAGTTGGTGCCCAGGAAGGAACAACGTGTGAAGATGTTGCACATGAGTATGCCAGGGAAGGAAATGTACTTACGTTCGGAAATGCTGAGGGACTTGTCACCGACCTGCTAAATGGAGACTTCGATGCATTCATAGTTGATTATGTTTCTGCTGTAAACAGGGTTAAAGAGAATCCAGGCATAAAAATAGTAGGGGAACCGCTAACACAGGAATTCTACGGAATGCCTACAAAGATGGGAAATATTGCACTGATGGATGAAATAAATGAAATTCTCAGGGAAATGAAGAGGGAAGGCAGACTCAAGGAAATAGAAGACAAGTGGCTAAAGTAACACACTTTAATGTATTCTTAACATAGATTTTTCATGAAAGTAGTGCTGGATACGAACTTTTTGATGCTGCCGCACCAGTTCGGCGTTGACATATTTGAGTTTCTTAAGGATTACACACTGTTAGTTTTGTCTCCTTGTGTTAAAGAACTTGAAGCTCTCTCAAAGAAAAAGAGTGATGATGGTGTGGCTGCAAAGATTGCATTAGAACTAATAGAGAAGAAGAAAGTGAAAATCATTGATTCAAAGGAAAATGCTGACAAGGCGATACTTGAATACGCAAAAGAGCATAAAATGCCTGTTGCAACGAACGATAAGGAATTGTTGAAAGCTTTAAAAACAAATGGTATCAGAATTATTAGATTAAGGCAGAACAAATATTTGGTGGAAGAATGATTGAAATTGCTCTTGGGGTTGGTCTGTTAACATTGCTTTTCGCAATTTTGACAGCTTTCCGTGTCTTGAAGTATGATCGTGGAAACGAAACAATGATTAAGATATCTGAAGCTGTTCAGGAAGGTGCCTCTGCCTTCTTGAGAAAAGAATACAAATTCCTGACAGTATTTGTCGTTGTTCTTGCCATTATTATGGGTTTATTTCTGTCAACAGTAACGGCGTTATCATTTATCTTCGGTGCATTGTTATCCGGCCTGGCCGGTTTCTTCGGAATGAAGATAGCAACAAGGGCTAATGTAAGAACAACAAACGCAGCAAGGAGCAGTCTTAACAAGGCACTGCGCGTTGCATTCTCCTCAGGATCTGTTATGGGACTGACCGTTGTTGCTTTTGGTATTATTGGTGTAACCACGCTTATGATAGTTTTCAATGATCCAGGACTAATAGTTGGTTTTGGATTTGGTGCATCTTCTATAGCTTTATTCTCGAGAGTCGGGGGCGGAATATTCACAAAGGCTGCTGATGTAGGCGCGGATTTAGTAGGAAAGGTAGAAAAGGGTATACCAGAAGATGACCCAAGAAACCCTGCCACGATTGCAGACAACGTTGGTGACAATGTAGGTGACGTTGCCGGTATGGGAGCTGATCTTTTTGAAAGTTATGTTGGTTCGATAATTGCTGCGATGGTACTGGCAGTAGCAGCTGGTCTGGGCACTAGCGGTATTTTCGCACCGTTGATGATAGCGGCAGTCGGGGCAATTGCATCTATAATCGGCACGTTCTTTGTCCGTGTCAGCGGCGAGGATCAGGGTGCATTGCTGAATGCACTGAGAAGGGGTATATTTATAGCAGCAATACTTACTGTGATTGCTTCCTATTTCATAATCAATTACCTTGCATTGAACATTACAGTGTTTTATGCAATCGTGACAGGTTTGGTTGCTGGAATTTTGATTGGTTTAGTGACAGAGTATTACACATCTGCAAAGTACAAGCCAACACGCAATATAGCGGAGGCATCTAAAACAGGTGCTGCTACAAACATAATACACGGCCTATCTGTCGGTATGCAGAGTACAGTTGTACCTGGATTGATTATAGTTGTAGCTTTGATAGCCGCGTTCCAGTTCGCTGGTCTGTATGGTATAGCCATAGCCGGTGTTGGTATGTTAGCAACATTAGGGATAACACTTTCAACAGACGCTTATGGACCAGTAGCTGACAATGCCGGTGGTATAGCAGAAATGTCTAATTTACCTTCAAAGGTGAGAAAACGTACGGATGCGCTGGATGCTTTAGGCAACACTACTGCTGCCACAGGAAAAGGATTTGCTATAGGTTCTGCCGTGCTTACGGCCCTGGCACTTTTGGCTGCTTACACACAGGCTGTTGGCCTGACAACAATAAACCTTCTTGAGGCGACTGTAGCAGCAGGTATGCTTATTGGTGTGATAATGCCGTTTCTCTTTAGCTCTTTAACAATGAAAGCTGTAGGTAAGGCTGCATATGGTATTGTCACAGAGGTTCGCCGACAGTTCAAGACAATAAAAGGACTTATGAAAGGAAAAGCAAAACCTGATTATGCAAAATGTGTAGAGATATCAACACACGGTGCATTAAAGGAAATGATTCTTCCCGGAGTATTGGCTGTAATAGTTCCAATAGTCGTCGGTCTTGTACTGGGTCCTGCAGCTCTTGGTGGTTTGCTCATGGGTGCAACTTTCTCTGGTTTTCTCCTAGCAGTCACAATGGCTAATGCAGGAGGGGCATGGGACAACGCAAAGAAGTACATAGAAAGCGGTAAGCTTGGCGGTAAAGGTTCGGACGTACACAAAGCGGCCGTTGTTGGCGACACAGTTGGTGATCCGTTCAAAGATACGAGCGGACCTTCGATAAATATTCTGATAAAATTAATGTCAATAGTTTCGCTTGTTTTTGCACCTATTTTCATTGCACTGGCTTAATCTACCCGAAAAAAACCATTATATAGGGGTCTTCGACATTGTATAATTAAGTAAGGTGGGTGAATGTACCGGATTTATGCGTTTGTTATTGTTCTTTCTTTAGTTCTAGTTTCGGGTTGTACAAGCACCACGCATGAGGCTTCAGACCCTTCCCTGACAAACGTTGTTTCCAAAGGAGTTTTGGTTGTAGGAGCTATACCTGATTATCCTCCAATGGAGTCTATTGATGAGACGGGTAATCTTGTTGGTTATGATATTGATTTAGTCAGGGAGATTGCGGCTGAAATTGATGTCACTCCCGAATTCAGACAAATAGCATGGGGTGATTTATTTGATGCTGTGAAATCAGGCGAGGTTGACATGATTATTTCAGCAATCACAATAACACCAGAAAGATCAGAAACAATGTTGTTTAGTGTGCCATACTTTGATGCGGGTCAGGTGATAACTGTCAAGAAAGAAAACACTGATATTAATGGACCTGAGGATCTGATGGGTAAGAGAGTTGGCGTACAATCTGGTACAACATGTGAAGAAGCTGCCTTACAATATGTGGATGAGGTTGTTGGTTATGAGTCTTATGATCCTATAATTGCTGACTTAAAGGAAGGAAATGTTGATGCATTGGTTACTGATCTGATAGGATCCACAGGACATGTAAAAAACAATCCGGAGTTAAAGATTGTTGGTGAGCCGTTCACACAGGAATACTACGGAATTGCGACTAAACTTGGAAACGATGCGCTGATGGAGAGAGTGAACGAGATTCTTAGAGAAATGAAGAGAAACGGAAAACTTGATGAACTAAAGACAAAGTGGCTGGGTTGATATGAGTAAATTCAAAATTTATCTGATCTGTGTTCTTTCTTTAGTTCTAGTTTCGGGTTGCACAACAACGGAAACTGTTAGTGATCCTTCCCTGACAAACATTATCGAAAGAGGTGTAATTGTCGCGGGCACGAGTCCGCCATACGGCCCAATGGAATACTACGACGGAGAAGACATAGTGGGTATTGATATTGACATAGCAAAAGAAATTGCGTTGGCAATAGGTGTAGAGCTTGAAGTCAAGGATGTTGATTTTGATTTCTTGCTTGATTCCGTTGATTCAGGAGAAGTGGACATTGCTGTTGCTGCAATTACAATTACCCCTGACAGATCAGAGACGCATTTGTTCAGTATACCTTATTTTAACGGTGGACAGTCAGTTGTTGTACGTTCCGCGAGCCAGATAGAACTGATAAATGAGTTGGAAGGTAAAAACGTGGGTGTTGAAGATGATCAAACCCCTCTGAAAGACGCTATATTTGAGCATGTTGAAAATCCTTTGGTTCATCTGCACAAGGATAGTGACGGTCCCGATTATTCAACAACGGTTGTGGCAAAGCTGAAGAATGAAACACTTGATGCGTTTGTCATAGATTACGTGGCCGCTGTAACCATAACACAAGAAAATCCGGAGTTGAAAATTCTAGGTGAGCCGTTCACACAGGAATACTACGGAATTGCGACTAAACTTGGAAACGATGCGCTGATGGATGAAATAAATGAAATTCTGAGGGAATTGAAAAGAACAGGAAGGCTTGATGAAATAAAGGACAAGTGGGTGAAATTGTGATGAAAATACATAGATTATATTTATTCTGTATCGTGTCAGTGTTACTGGTCTCCGGCTGCACAAGCACCACGCCTGAGGTTTCAGACCCTTCCCTGACAAACATTATCGAAAGAGGTACGCTTGTCGTATCAACTTACCCGCATATCGATCCTATGACATACAAGGATGAAGCAGGAAACAACATGGGTCACGACATTGACATGGCAAACGAAATAGCAAAAGAGCTGGGAGTTTCTCTACAGATTGAGGAATTGTTCTTCCCTGATATGCTTGCAGCTGCAAAAAATGGTGATGTAGATCTGGGTATATCTTCTATTACGATAACTGCCGAGAGATCTGAGATCATGTTATTCAGCATACCTTATTTTGATGCGGGACAAGTTATAATAGTAAGAAATGATACAACCGATGTGGACAGTCCAGAGGATTTTGCAGGCAAGAAGATAGGTGTAGTGAAGGGGACAACAGGTGAAAAAGCGGTATTGGCACTAGAGGGTATAAACACTTCTCTTGTGATAAGTTACGACAAGAACGAAGACAGAGATGTTGATTTGAAGAATGGTGTTATTGACCTTCTTGTTGGAGATATTACAGGGGCAGTGGGTACAATAAGAAACAATCCTGAACTGAAGGTTGTTGGTAATCCATTTACGCAGGAATATTATGGAATTGTAACCAAACTTGGAAATGATGCGTTGATGGAGAGAGTGAACGAGATTCTTAGAGAAATGAAGAGAAACGGAAAACTTGATGAACTAAAGACAAAGTGGCTGAAGTAAATGAAAGCAAGGCTGTCTGTTAAGATTATTGGAATAGTTTTTTTACTGTCTGCTGTGCTTTTTGCTTCTCTTATTTACCTTTATACGGACCACTATACGAACGGAATAACTGATGCATTTGTTGACAGGGCAAAAGCTACTGCAAACTCTCTTAACAGTGCAATTGATACAAGAGAAGATTTGTATGACAAAAACAAACTCATGTCAATTATACAAAAGAGTATATGGCTTGATCCTGACATTGTTGATATAAGTTTTGTTTTTCCGGACGGTGGTGCAATGTCAACCTACATTGCCTTTGATATGAACAATATCAATAAAGCCCCTGACAAGGACAATCAAAATTCCTATAGAAATGATATCCTGATTGACAAAACTGTTCAAAATAACGAAAAGCGAATTCTTCGTGTTATAACACCTATTCATCTGTCCGGCCAGATAGTTGGTACAGTCCAAATCGACTTTACACTCGAAAACATAAACAAAGAGATACTTAATGCGACGACATTCTTTATTATGATATACATTGTTATGCTTATTGCCTTCATAGCATTTCTGTTTTATTTCCTAAGACTGATTACCATAAAACCCATAACAGAAATAAACAAGGGTATGGAATCAATATCCAAGGGTAACCTTAATTATAAAATAAAAGTCAAGACAAAGGACGAACTTGGAAATCTTGCCGGGGCATTCAACAAGATGACTCTGGATCTGAAAAAATCCAGAGCTGAACTTGAAGGCTACAGTAAAACGCTGGAAAAGAAAGTTAAGGATCGTACAAAAGAACTTGAATCCAAGAACAAGGAGCTTGAAACCTTCAACAAACTTGCAATTGGAAGAGAACTGAAAATGATTGAGCTGAAGAAGAAGATTAAGGAACTTCAGGACAAGATCAATAAAAAAGGGCAACCTTAGCTGTTTTTAAAAATTAGAAACAATGTCTATACATGAAACAGTTTATCACATCGGAGTCTGTGACGGAAGGGCATCCGGATAAAATTGCAGACCAGATAAGCGATTCTATTCTTGATGAAATATACTCGAAAGATCCGCATGCCAGAGTGGCTGTTGAGGCTTTGACAACTACGGGATTGATCGTTATAGCCGGTGAGGTCACAACAAATGCACACTTTGACGCGCAAAAGATAGCAAGAAACACGCTAAAAGAAATCGGCTACAATGACCCTGCATTTGGCATTGATCACGAAGATGCAGGCATACTTGTATCTATAACAGAACAATCACCCGATATAGCTCAGGGTGTTGATGAGAAAGACGGTGAACACGGTGCAGGTGACCAGGGAATGATGTATGGCTACGCCACTAAAGAGACAAAACAGATGATGCCACTGCCAATTGTGCTGGCGCACAGGCTTACAGAGAGTTTAGAGTATGTAAGGAAGAATAATCTAATTGAACATTTGGGACCGGATGGCAAAAGTCAGGTGACTGTGGAGTATGAAGACGGGAAGCCGAAACGTGTTGATGCTATTGTTATTGCACAACAACACAAGGACCATAAGGTTCCGGGCTATCTCAAAAATGAGTTAATAGAACACGTGATCAAACCCATATGCGGTGAATACATAGATGACAAAACAAAGTTCCACATAAATGCGACAGGGAGATTTGTAACAGGCGGTCCTGAAGGTGATACCGGACTAACGGGCAGAAAGATAATAGCTGATACTTACGGCGGTATAGGACGTCATGGTGGTGGTTGTTTTTCTGGTAAAGATCCCTCAAAGGTTGACAGATCCGGTGCATATATGGCGAGATATATTGCAAAGAATATCGTTGCCGCTGATCTTGCAGATAAGTGTGAAGTGCAACTTTCATATGCAATAGGTGTTGCAAAACCAATCAGCATCCATGTTGATTGTTTCGGGACAGGTAAAATTCCGGAAGAGGAGATCGTTGAACTAATCTACAAGCATTTTCCGCTAACGCCTTCAGGCATAATAAATCATCTAAAGCTAAGAAGGCCGATCTATAGAAAGACAGCAAAGTACGGTCATTTTGGCCGTGAGGATCCTGACTTCACATGGGAAAAGACGGATAAAGCTGGTGAACTAAAATGAAAACAATTTATTGTGTCGGGAATCTTCTTCTAAAGGAAGATAATACACCGATAAAGATAATGGGGAAATTGCAAAAGCAATTTCCCGATATAGAGTTCAAAGAACTTGATCCGACGGAAGATATACCGGAAGGGACGTTAACTATCATAGATACAGTTGTCGGGATATATGACGTCAAGATCATAGACGATTTAGATATAATTGTTTCTGACAAGGCTTATTCTCTGCATGATTTTGACCTTGGAATTAATCTAAAGCTAATGAAAAAGGCTGGAAAGCTGGATAAAGTACAAGTTATTGGTGTACCGCAAGATATGACAGAAGAAAAAGCTCTTGAAGAAATAAGCAAACTACTTCTTAACATCCTTTCTTAACATTTTTATTTCTCGAAGTAGCTCTCTGTTATGTTTGTGGTCATGTTTTGTATGCCATATGTATACACCAAGAAAAATAACAATCGCTGCTAAATTCATTAACATATCTGCATCCAGCGGTCCAAACACTGGTAAAACCATTATATGATGAAATTTCACTATGACCACTTTACCTTAAGGAAATGTGACGCACAGCTCATGCAAGGATCATAAGCACGGATTAATTTCTCAATCTCATGTTCAATATGCTCTTTTGAACGGTTTATGTTATCCTGGACAAGCTTGCCGATATCTTTCTCCATGTTTATCTGGTTCTGTGCCGTAGGCACGATAACGTTTGCATTCTTGACTTTTCCCTCTTTGTTTATATTTAGCCTATAATATAGCGTACCCCTTGGTGCTTCTATCACACCGACACCAACATTTTCTTCCTTTAGCACCGGTTTTACCAGTGCTTCTTTCTTGAACTTAACATTTTCCAGAAGGTGAATTGACTGATCTATGGCGTGTAAAATCTCTATACCCTGAGCAAGATTGTTATGGAATATGTTCTTTGACGGGAAAAGTTTCAGATACTCGGCAGCACTCTTCTTTGTTTCCGGATGCAGTGATTCCTTGTTCAGGTTTATACGTGCCAATGCACCAACCATGAATTCCTTGCCTTCGAATTTGAAACCAGGTGCCTGTGAATAAGGAATAATTACCTTCTCTAAATGGTCAATATAGTCCTTTTCCTGTATAACACCACCATCTGTGCTCTTTATCTCGCCTTCCAGGAAAGAAAAGTCTTTTGTTGTCAGTGCAACAAAATCTGTGTGTCTCTCGAAATTCGCATTCCATTTGTGGAACGTATCCATTATGTTCAGGACCAGAGGTCTTGCATATTTCAGTTCTTTTAGTGCTTTTTCAATTTGTTTCTCATCCGGTGTCTTAAGAAAACCGCCAACAGCCGGTAAAGGTGCATGAACAGGTTTGCCTGCAATTATTGTACAAAGCGTATTACCGGCGCGTTTGACATCAAAAGAATCGTGAAGTAACTTATGCTCCCGTTCAACGTGTTCACTAAAGTCCAGGATAGAATCCTTGCCAAGTACGTCCGGCAAGGAAAAGAAGTATAAATGTAAACCATGATCCCTGATCATAAGACCGTAAGTTGCCAGTTTTTTCATGACCAAAGACTGTTCTGTTGGTACTATACCCACTGCTTTTTCGACAGCTTCTATACAGCATGTCATATGGGCAATGCTGCATGTACCGCATATGCGCGACATCAGCTGGGGTAATGTAGCTATAGGCTGGCCTCGTGCAGCCTGCTCGTAGAATCTCTGGTTTTCTGCTATTTCCAGTTTGACGTTTTCTACCTGACTGTCCTTAACTTTGATGTAAAGATTAGCATGACCTTCCATTTTCGTTAAGTTCTCAAGTGTTATATCAAAGCTGTGCATTTACACCAAACTCCTTCAAGTGCTTATTCACCACTGTCAGAAAAGTTGACGGTTCCATCGGGCAACCTGGTATATTGTCATCAACCTGGACAACCTTGTTAACCGGCAAAACTGTGTCGCTGTATTTGAACATCTCAACAATGGGCTGTATTTCCTTTTTCCTTGCTTCATCAAAATTGTTTCTTTGTGCAGACGGCATGCCTGTAACAGCGCATGAACCAACGGCTATCAACTTTTTACAGTTCTGTCTTATCTCCTTTACTTCTGCCTCGGCTTTGGAGTTGGATATAGCCCCTTCAACGAATGCTATGTCAAGATTTGTCTTATCGTTCTTTTTTCTCAAAGCTCTAAGGTAACAGATGTCCATTACTTCTGTTATTTTATCATAATAGTCATTCAGGATTTCTGTAAAGACTATTGTATTGTCTTCACAGCAGCTGAATGTAAACCAACCTACGCGTAGTTTCATTAAATCGCCCTCTGTTCTGACTTTAGATTAACAACCAGGTAGGCACCAATAAGTATGATTGCTGAACCGGCTAGCTGCATCATTGGTGCAGGTTCACCCAGGAATGTAATACCCAGTACAAGTGTTACAACCGGTGCCAAAAGCAACAGGACAGCTGCCTTTGATACGTTTATGTAACGAAGCGCCCAGTAATAGAATAATACATACAGGAACAGCATGAATACCGATATTCCTATGTTCATGATCTGTACTGTCGTAAGCGACAGTAATACTGAAACTTTTCCAGTGAGCAGGACAACGCCCATCAGGATAAGACCGCCGAAGAACATTCTGCCAAAGGATACGATAAAGTTTGTTTCTCCCTTGATCATAGCTTTTCTCGCTATCACATTCTCAGCTGCCCAGAGTATGGTGGCACCTATAATCATTAGGTCTCCCAGCTGCGGATTCATCCACAACTCTGAAGGGTTGATACTGGTCATGTATATAGCTACGGTACCAAGGAACATCAATATCATTGCTGACAAGTACTTTTTGGATATTTTTTCCTTTAGAAATATGAAGGCGAATACTGCCACGTATAAAGGCAGTGTTTTATGCAGGAATGCTCCATGTCCGGAAGTAGTCAGCTTAAGTCCCGAGAAGAACAACAGGAACGCGAAAGAACCACCCACCACTGCTATAGCTGCTATATATTTCCATGAAACCGGTCTTGCCTTGCCTTTTGACATAGCCAAAGAAAGTGCCAGGAAAATAACACCGACGATTATTGCCCTCACAGCCGTAAAGACGGTCGGATCAATGCCAACAACAAATATCTTGTTCACAGGAATGGCAATACCGCTGACCAATGCTGTTAATAATGCCAGTATTGTACCTGCTATTTCCTTGTTCATTCGACAACCTCTTTGGCTTTACGAACTTTTTCGGCCATTTCTTTGTCGAGCTTCTCAACAACAAAGTTCCAGTGTGTAACAACGTTGTCATTCTCATCAACATCACAGAAATCTGTTCGGAAATCCCTTTCTCCCAAATCTGTTAAAACCCGTGCTTTCTCCAACTCTACGGAAAGAACGGACCCGACTCTTGTTCTGCAAGCAACAGGATCGAAATCCCCCATTTTTTCATACCTACTATCGATCATATCGTCATGGTTGAAAAGAAAATAATCATGTATTACAGCCTCGTCTATCTCTTTCTTTCCTTTGTCTATTGCTATAAGCGAGCATGCCGCAAAAGCAACTGCCGGAATTTTCTCAGCATCCTTTGGTATCGGTTTTCCACTTTTCACAATATCTAAAAGATCGTCAAGCTTTTCCTGCGTAATATTGCCCCTCTTGACCAGCGTGCCTGCACATGGCAGGGCATATTTCATAAATAGCATACGGCTTTTTTCCTCAATCTCCAATACCCTTCAACTCCGGTGAATCGTATCCCATATAATTACCTCTACTCTACCTTCTCTACAGCCATTCCAGACGTGCAATAAACACGATCGCCTATGGATACCTTTAGCAGGTCTATCCTGACTTCCTCAACCTTGTCCCCAATTTCAACAATAGCCCTGTTACCATCAATTTTGATTACTTTTCCCTGGGAAGTAACGCACATTTCTATACATTTTCTGTTGTATATTTATTGGTATCATTACGCATAAATTACCCCAATATGCCATAATAGCGTTTTGAAATGTCAAGGTTAAGCTTTAAAACCTATTCGTCCAAAAGAAATATTGTTCTCCATGTTTCTCAAATTTGATTTTACATGGAAATAAACTAATGAGGTTCGAGAATGTTCAAGATACTGAAAGTAAAAGATGAAGTAAGAGTACCGCCTGTAAAATTTGATTTACAGCTGGATCAGGCTGTAAAAGAAAGCCTACAGGAACAAATAGAGGGTAAAATGAACTCTGATATCGGCGTGTATTTGGTTATAACAGAGGTTCTTTCAGTGGGCGATGGCAAGATAATGCCTGAGGATGGTGCAATATATTATCCTGTCGAATTCAAGATGCTTGCCTATAAGCCGGAAATAAATGAGATAGTGCTTGGGGAGGTTGTGGATGTAACAGAATTCGGTGCATTCACAAGAATAGGTCCATTAGACGCATTAGTGCATGTGAGCCAGATAATGGACGACAAGATATCTTATGATGCTAAAAACGCTATATTTACTGGTAAGAAAACTGGCATAAAACTGAAGGAAGGTGACATAATCCGTGCCAGAATTGTCGGTGTGTCTCTGGGAAAAGGCCGCAGCAAAGTTTCACTGACAATGCGCCAGCCATGTCTGGGCTCAATAGAGTGGATAAACAAGGACAAACGCAACAAGAAGAAAGAGAAGTGATGATATGGTAAAAAGAGCATGTAAGGACTGTAAAAGAATTCTCAAGGGAACAACATGTCCTGTCTGCAAAACAAGCAACATAACGACAAGCTTTCAGGGCGTTATCGTGATATTTGATGTTGAATCGGACGTGGCAAAAAAACTCGGCATAACTGCGCCAGGTAAGTATGCCATAAAGGTATAGGTGAATTTTAGTGAAAATAGAAGTGAAAGAAGAGAAACAAAACAGATTCCTGAAAAGGAAAGAGTTAGAAGTAATTATAGAACATCCGGAAGAGGCAACGCCTTCAATGGTTTCCGTACAGCAGCTTCTTGCAAAACAACTCGGCTCCGCCGCTGATAAAACGGAAATAAAGGAAGTCCACACAGCTCCTGGATCAACAAAGTCAAAATGTCTGGTATTTGTTTGGGACGAGAAAACTGTAAAAGATTTATCTAAAAAAGAAGTAAAAGAGGAAGCTAGTGAAGCTGCTTCTACAGAACAGCCTTCTAAGGCCACAGAACAGGAGGCAGAAGTTGTAGCAGAGCAGGTAGCCGAGGATGTAAAGGAAGAGCCTAAGGAAAAGGTGGAAGAACAAATAGAGGAAGTTGTTGAAGAAACAGAAAAAGAGAAGGATAAAGAGGAGAAAAGTGAATAGTTATGGCTGATGAACCAAAGACAGAAGAGGCCCCAAAGAAGAAGGCTGACAAGAAGGAAAAGAAGTCACAAAAGGAGCGTCCACGCTCAAAGAAGAAACATACAAAGGTAAAGGTATGGAAGTTGTATGATACTAAAAACGGATTGACAAGAAAGAATGAGCACTGCCCGAGATGCGGTGCCGGTACATTCCTCGCAAAATACAAAACACGTAAATACTGCGGTAAATGCGGCTGGTCACAGATCAGCAAGTAATCATATTCTTCAAAGGAGGGATTTGTATGGCAGAGGCAATAGACTTTTCACACCTTGTAGACAGCGTAAAGGGATTATCAGAAAAACAACTAACACAGCACTTTACGCTATACCAGGGCTACGTGAAAAAACTTAATGAAATAGAAGATAAGCTGAAGACAGAAGACAAAGCAAAAGCTAACTTTTCCTTTGGTGAGTTCTCTGAGCTTATGCGGAGACGATCAGTTGCTTTCAACGGAACACACCTTCATGAAGCGTACTTTGAGAATCTAGAGCCGGTAGGTGAACCACAGCAAATCAAAGATTTGCTGAACGATGCATTTGGGTCTGTAGATAAATGGAAGGAAGATATGAAAGCGTCGGCTGTATCCACACCAGGTTGGGTTTTGTTGACATGGGACAAAACGGAAGAGAAACTCAAGAACTGGATACTCTTTGAGCACAACATAGGACTTCCTGTACATCAGAACATTGTTCTTGCACTGGATTGCTGGGAACATGCGTTCATGATAGACTACGGGATAGACAAGCCAACATATGTGAAAACATTCCTGGAGAACATAAACTGGGATGTTGTCGACAAGCGTTTAAAGGAATTCATGAAATAGTATTATGACAAAACTTGTCTGCTTTGACTTTGACGACGTAATTGTAGACAACAGAATACTTCTCAAGCTGCCATTCATAGGCAACAGGTTCAAAAGAATGGAACTTGGAGTAGAGTATCTAGAGGGCAGTTTAGACCCTAAGAAGTTCAGTGTTTTTTCCAAAAACCTTTTAGAAAGTCTCAAAGGTGTGGAAGCAAAAACCATAGAGAAGTATCTTCTAAAAATACGTTTGCATAAAGGTGTAAAAGAAGTATTTGAGCATGTGAGCAAAGACCACAAAATCGTTATAGTAAGCACAAACGATGAAACATTCATAAAAAAGTTCCTTGAGAAACACAATCTTTTGCAGCACGTTTCACATGTCTATGCCACCAAATATGAAATTAAGAATGGTATTCTTACTGGAAAGGTAAGCGGTGATGCTCTGAAAACAGAAAAGCTTGGTGTAATTCCTGTGCTGAAGAAAAGATACAAAGCGAAGCCGGGCAATATAGTTTATGTTGGTGATGGTTTAACGGATTTACCGTTAATGAAAAAAACAGGCGTGGGAATACTGTTTAATCCAAATACGTTTACAAAAGCGGAGATATTTTTGGATAAGACGTTGAAGAAGAAAATTAATGCAAACAAACTGTTTTTAGTGGAAAATAAAGATTTGAGAAAAGTCTTAGCCTACATATGATTGCTTGGCTGTGGCGCCTTTTGTGTTTCTGAGTTTTTCGAAATGCTGCTTGTATCTGTCCCATGTTTTCTTTGCAATGTCTCCGCGGAGAACCTTGACAGCAACCATTTTCGGGCCTGTTCTTGTCTGGTTGTAGTCAACAAGTAAAATATCATTCTTTTTTACCTGCTTGCTTATGTGCGGGTCTATACCCAGGGTTATGAGGTTTTCGTCCCACATATCCAGAAGTGCCTGTGTATTGTTTTCGAAGGATACAATATTCTTGTCATCGCTGTGAAATATCTCAACAACCTTTCCTACATGATACATGTACTCAATGTGGAAGGAAAAGCTTATAAAACAAGTAAACATTTGTACATATGATATGCCTAGGAATTGAGTCTACTGCGCACACTTTTGGAATTGGTATTGTAGAAGACGGTGAGATACTGGCGAATGAAAAAGACATGTTTGTGCCTGAAAAGGGCGGGATAAATCCGCTGGATGCAAAAAACCATCATGAGAAAGTAAAACAAAAGGTTCTGGAAGACGCACTGGCAAAGGCAAGAATCACAAAAAAAGACATTGATCTAGTTGCTTATGCGGCCGGACCTGGATTACCGCCTTGCCTGAAGGTCGGTGCATTATTTGCCAAGGAACTCGGAAAGAACAAGAAAGTTATAGAAGTCAATCATGCTGTTGCTCATATAGAGATCGGCCGCCATGTCTGCGGTATTCTGGATCCAATAGTTGTTTACGTATCCGGCGGTAACACACAGATAATCGGTTATGCTGCCGGACGATACCGGGTATTTGGTGAGACACAGGATATACCAATAGGCAATGCAATTGATGTTTTCATCAGAGAAACATACGGCAAAGACAAGAAAGCTGAAACGTTCGGTGGGCCTATACTGGAGAGGCTTGCTACTGGAAAGTATTTGGAGCTTCCATATGTTGTAAAAGGAATGGATTTGTCTTTTACTGGCATAACCACGGCTGCAATAAACAAGTTCCGTAAAGGTGAAAAGATAGAAGATCTGTGTTTCTCTTTTCAGGAAACATGTTTTGCTATGCTGACAGAGGTAACGGAAAGAGCTTTGGCTCATACAGGCAAGAAGGATGTTCTGCTTGTAGGCGGAGTTGCCGCCAGTAAAGCATTCCGCCAGATGATTGAGGTTATGTGTGACGAACGTGGGGCTAAAGCCTTTACGGTTCCTCCGGAACTGGCTGGTGACCAGGGCGCAATGATCGCATGGAACGGTGTGCTTGCGCACATAAATGGCCAGAAAGGTACAAGAAAGGCCGATTTTAATCCTTTGTGGCGTGTTGACCAAGTAGACGTAAAGTGGATGTAATCTTCACGTGATTGATTTCTTTACTTAAGAATCTTTTGGCTTTATTGTTTGTATGGGAGAAATACATTTAGGTTTGACGGAAAAGGCCCACATGCGAGAAAAACCAGAGGGAGGAAAAGAGGTTTTTCTTTACATGGATGAGCAACCGGAAGTCAAGGATTATGACCTGAGACAATCACCAAGGTTCTGGTTAAGTTGTTACAGGAGTCTTTACGGGGATGGGGCCACCAGAATTGCATCACCTGAAAATCCGCTAGTTACGCCTTCAGCGGGTGCTTTGTCGTTTATATATGATGAAACTGGCAAGATAGGATACGTTGCTATGGCGCAGAAAGATGGCGGTGCGCCGAGAGATCCTGGTTTCAGAGTACCAAGAAACGGCTTCCCGCAAAGCGAGGACGACTGGTATTCAATGGCACATCTCTGGAGAGAAGCCTACGAAGAGGGTATATTTCTCACGAGATCTAAAGAATTGGTTCTACCGCAAAGCGGAGAAGGCGAAGGAGAAATAATGAGAAGGGCTGTATTTATTCAGGGAAAAACACCTCTAAGAATAAGAGGTACAAAAAGAGTTCCTATAGAATTTTTGGACGGTCCTGACAAGTTAAGTATCTACAGAGGTGAAGACCACATCAAAACTGTTGATGGATATGTAAGCTGGACACCAGAGACCGGTTTCAATTTCATAAAACCAATGGTAGTTGAACATCCGATGGAGGATTTGTTACTAGTGGATCCGGAAACATTCCCAAATGGAGATTTGATCGGAAGAGATTATTGTGTAATAGATCTTAAACACCTGCAAGGAAAAGTGTTTGGAGACATCATACATGAAACTGTACATCGTTTGAAAGAAGGTAGTGAATTTAGAAGTGATGTAAATGTTTTTGAAAGAGACGATAGATTCTTTACAGACAAAGTTCCAAGATCAGTACTATGTAGTTTTGAATATGATGGTCAACCTGTTTATCCTGTAGACTGGATGAGAGAAAGTTTTGACTTCTTGAGAAGACCTGACGTGGAAAAGGCTCTCAATGGTGCGTTCAGATTCTCTGGATACGAAAGGAAGCTGTTAGAAAGATCATAATGATCGATATACTTGAAGTATGCAAGAAAGCTGCGAAGGCTGGTGGCGATGCCGTTGTAAACTATAAACCCACAAAGTTCATGCACAAGGCTGATAAATACAAACCTGGTCATGCACTAGTTACGCCGGCAGACTTTATGTCACAAGAGGCTGTGTTGAAAGAAGTTAAGAATGATATTGGTGCTTACGTAATAACGGAAGAGTACATAGATAATCCTGATTTGAAAGGCAGGTTAATTCTTTCTGGAAATTTAGAAAAAATGATAGGAAGTCGTGTTTACATTATAGATGAACTTGACGGTACAAGCGGTTTTGCTATCGGACATTATGAATGGGCTGTGTCTGTTGGTTGTGTTGAAAATTTGGAGCATGTAGCAGGAGCAATATTCGCTCCGAAGATTGATGGTGGTACACTTTTCTATGCTTCTAAAGGTGACGGAGCTTACGCGCTATCGCGCGGACGTAAAGAAAAGTTACAAGTGTTGACAAGAGATAAAATGGAAGAGGCTTATGTCATATTTGGTGTTGATAACTTTCTGAAAAGATATCCTGAACATAATAAACTCTTGACGGAAGTCGGAAACTCTGTAAGGACGGTGAACAGCAACGGATCATGTGCTATAGCCATGGGTATCGTTGCTGCCGGCAGAGCAGATGTTTTGATTCAACCTTTACATTCTTGCTGGGACTGGGCAGCAGGCAAAGTTCTCATAGAAGAAGCTGGTGGTAAAATGGTTTTCTATGAAATGGAAAATGGGGAAATAAACGTTGTTGATACCCTTGAACCAAAACACTATGATCCTTCAAAGAAAGTTGTTGGTTTTGTTGCAGGTAATCCAAACATTGTTGACAATATAATTGGTATGCTGGTGGGTGAATAAAATGTATGAAAGAGAACTTAATCGTGCAAAAGATGTTGCTGTATTAGCAGGAAAAATACATATGAAAAATTTAGGTAGAGTTGGTGTAGAATATAAAGGAAGAGAATTGGTAACGGAGAGTGATAGAGAAGCCAATGAATTTATTCTGCATGAATTAAGTCCATTTGGTCATGGAATAGTTTCCGAGGAAGCAGATGATGTTGAAACAGGTTCTCCACTTAAATGGTATGTTGATCCTTTGGATGGTACAGCGTATTTTGCTTATGGTTTAGGTGCATTCACTGTATCCATTGGTTTAGCAAAAGACGATATACCTGTTGGAGGTGTTGTTTATAATCCATATACAGGAGATCTTTATTTTGCAACAGATATTAGTTATTTTGAAAATGGACACCATGGGATAAAAAGAGCTGGTCGTATTTCTCATCCTAATGATATTGGAGATTCTACAGTTGCCATTAACGGTACACAATACAAGGATCATGAGAGATTCTTGAAGCTACAGCAAGCGTTTTCAATACCACATATACGAAGAAACATAACAGCTGGCTTTGCTGCTGCAGAGGAGCTTTCAAACGTTGCATTTGAAAGACGTGATGGTTATGCGGCAATAAACCAAAGACCGTGGGACATTGCTGCAGGTGGATTTATAGCTGAGAAGGCAGGTGCTGCTCTTGTGGATTTTCAGGGCAATCCATGGACACTTGAAACATCGGATATAATAGCCGGGCACCCAAAACTTGTGGAACAGTTGTTAAGAAGAATAGAAGAAGTCGGTCTATAAACATCTGGTTTTGTAATCTTTGTGACAATTGAACTTTGCTATTGCTATCTTCTTCTTTTTAACATAATCTGCTACACCTTTTGGCAAGCGCTGGTCATAGCCAAGAACGATGACTTCTGGTTTGTGTTTTTTGACGGTAGCCACAAAACTAATTGGTGAACCGATAACAACTTTGTCTGCTATATGCAATGACCTTAACTTGCGGGCGCGTTCCTTTGCCGGTAAAGCATAACTTTTTTTATTGTGCTTGTCATGTGCTACAACCACCGTCAGGTTCCCTAGTTTTTTTGATTTGCGAAGCAACCATTTGTGGCCTGGATGTATTTTGTTGAATTTACCGCCGGTCAGAATTCTCATTTGATCACTTAGGTTTTAAGTGTCCCCATTTTTTTAAAGCTTGTGCAAGCTCTTTATGATTCTTAGAATATTCCTCTAAACTCACTCTTTTATTGTGCGCCTCAATGGCCTGCATTGACGCTGTCGCCCCGGCGCGGGTTCCTTTAGGATGACCGTGGATGCCGCCTGAAACCAGAAGGCATATATCATTACCTAGAATTTTTAACACGTCCGGTACAAGGCCAGGGTGAATACCGCCTGAAGATACAGGCAATGCCTGTTTGTGCACAGTTTTTTCCATCAGCGCTTCTTTGTTTTGAAGTATCTCTTCCTTTGTTCCCACTAACTTTCCGACAACCGTACCTATGTGAATCTGGTCGACACCAATCATTCTCATTAGCTTCGCAAGAAACTTCATAGTCATCCCGTGATTACCGCGATCAAAGGACGCATGCATTGCACGGTGTGCATGAATAGCAAGATTGTAGTCACCACACACGTTTCTCATAGTCTGCACAGCAGCTGTGCCACAAGTAACAACATCAATCATTGCGTATTCCCATCCATAGTTGTGTAACATCCTAGCCCGTTTTTCCATCAAGTGTGTCGGACCTGTTATGTTGATTAAAGCAGATTTTTTATCTCCTGTTACCTTTTCAGCTTTGTCTCTCATTTTTGTCAGGAACCTTACACGGTCTTCAAAACGATTGAAACTCGTGGACGTGAGATTTTCATCATCCTTGACCAAATCAAAACCGCCCATCCATGTTTCAAAACCAATCTTGGCGTGTTCTGCAGCAGACCAGCCGATCTTCGGTTTAGATACAGCACCTGTCAACGGGCGACCTCTGACCTTCATTCTTTTCAAGACGCCGACACCGTATTTTGGTCCTTTGTAACTGCGTAAGTATACTTTAGGCAAGTGAACATCCACTAACCTTAGTGTTTTGAGAGCTTTCATTCCAAATATGTTTCCAGCTATCCCTGAAAGAAGTTGTGGCGCGTTACCTTTCTCCCAAAGACCGATAGGGTAGGCAACTTTACAGTAGTTTTTCTTTATGTTAAAAGCTGTAGCCATCGTACTTTTTACTCTTTTTGGCATGTTTGTCAAAGTAGTCCATGTGCCGGCGGAACTTTCGGAAGCTATGCGGCCTGCTGCTTCACGGGTAGATACTCCGGCTGGCTGGAAGTGAAATTCAACAACAATATCCGTGGCCTTTGGCCTGTAATTATTTTTTACGAAATCTGTGTACCAGTCAACTGACATAAGAATATGTAATTACGGATAGTAATAAAGATTACTCGTGTGTGAAAACGGCGTTAATGCCAGACTTGACTATCTTCTCAATACGCACAAAGCCAAATCTTTCGAACTGCACTTCACTGCCAACCTTTACTTTTGACAGATTAACTTCGCCATAACCTTTTATTTCGCCGGTGGGCATCAACACTCTTACAGGCACGTTCTTTGCAGGAACCCATTGTATCTTTGGCAGGGCCTTCAGTTCGGTACCGGTATACTTGGATATGTTGCCCAATTTTATGTTTGCCAAATCTTTGAGACGTACTTCTAAACCTTTATAGGCCTCGAAATCTTTGTCATCAATGTAGAAAGTTTCAGTCAAAGAAAAGCTCCTAAAGCCCCGCTTTTGTTCCGGATGCAGAGGAACATTCAATTTCTTCGTTTTGAGTCCCTTTACAACTATTCTCTTTGGATTTGGAATGAAGAAATATCTGTTTGCCTCTTTGTCGATAATCTTCCTGTTGTAGGCGGCCAGATTTTCAAAAGACACAGTAATATCTGAAGGCTTTGGGCCTATATCTATGATTATCTGTCTCAATGCTTCAGGCTGGAAGCCCCGCCGCCTAAAGGCGCGTAGCGTAGCGACCCTTGAATCATCCCAACCCATAAACTTGTGGCGTTCTATGCCTTCCCTTATTAACGTCTTGCTCAGAACCATGTCAGACATTGATAGTCTGCCTAAAGTGATTACATTAGGGTAATTCCAGCCAAGATGCTGGTACATGTAACGCTGTTTGACTTCGTTTGTTGAGTGTTCCTGGCCTCTCATGATATGAGTGACATTAAGAAGGTGATCGTCAATTCCGGAAGCAAAATTATAAAGCGGCCATACATATTTCTTCACAGTTGGATGTTTTGGCTTGTCCACTATTCTCATAGCAGGCCAGTCACGAACAGCAGGATTCTTTGCGGCCATATCCGTTTTTATTCTCAACACCGCCTCCCCTTCCTTGAACTTATGGGAAAGCATCTTCTTCCACAGTTTCGTGTTTGTCTTTACATCGTTGAAACGACAAGGACATGATTTGCCGGCATCCCTGTATTTCTTCCATTTTTCCTCACAGGTACAGACATATGCTGCATGTATTGAGACAAGTTTGTCAGCGATTTTGTAGTAAATAGTAAAACGCTTGGAGGCCATTATTTCCTGACTCCATTTTATCTTCAGCCATTTCAAATCTTCCTTGATCCATTTGTAGAACCTCTTTTCAGGAACCTTTACTTTGGGATCAGTATCATCAAATCTTAAAATCATTTTACCGTTGTATTTTTTTGCGTATTCGTCACTCAGAATGGCCGGTCTTGCGTTACCCACATGCAGAGCTCCGTCAGGATTAGGCGCGAAACGTACAACAAACTTTTCCCTGCCAAGCTCTAAATCAGGCAAACCTTTCTTTTCTGCACGTTTTACAGGGGCGTATCCACCCATTTTGTCTAACTCGGATCTCTGCTGATTCAGGCTCATCTTATTGATTTTTTCGACCACGAAGGCTACTTCTGAGTTAAGGGCCTGGACGTTAGCACGCATTTCAGGGTGTTCAGAGAGAATTCTCCCTACAACACTCTTTGGCTGCGCAACTCCGTCATGTTCTATTGCGTTAAATAGTGCGTATTTTCTAATCAGTTCTTCCAAGAAGAAACACCTTTTAATTAATATGGATAACAGAAGATTTAAAGGTGATTAACATCGAAAAATTTTACCACGAGAATATGGAATTTGAGGTACCTGGCAGTGTTTACTACCCCAGGGAGGATTCTCTGCTAATGGCAAAAATAATAGAAAACGCCAATATCCATGGTTCTGTTCTGGAAATTGGCTGCGGATCCGGTTTTTTGTCGATTTTGCTTGCTAAGAGAGATGCTTCCGTTACGGCTGTAGATGTTAATAAAGAGGCCATAGAAGCTTCCCAATTAAACTGTGACACTAATAATGTCGAAATAAAGCTGTTTTTATCGGATTTGTTCGAGAAAGTGGAGGGTAAATTCGATGTTATTGTGTTCAATCCTCCCTACCTTCCGGTAGAAGAAGGTGAAACCGACGAAACATACGCAGGCGGGTCAACAGGCAGGGAAACTATAGAAAGATTTGTTCTAGAGGTCAAAAAACACCTAAATCCTAATGGTACAGTGTATTTGGTTATTTCTTCTTTGACGGGCGAGGCAGAAGTAAAGAAGCTTTTTGAAAAAGAGGGTTTAACTGTGGAAACTGCCGCAAAAGAAAAAGTCCCCTGGGAAGAGTTAATAATAATAAAAGCTTTCTTGAACAATTAGTTTTATGATGTCAATGGATAGCTTACTTGGCTGTATTGCCACAGAAGCTATGGAGGCAGAAGGATGGCCAAGAAGGCATAGATATGTTATTGGTACTCCTCCTGAGACTTTTCAAATTAAACCAGACTGGATTGACATTCTAGCCCCGTATATTGATAGAGATGGTGGCAGTCGTACAGTAATGCCTTCCGGCAAAGCAGAAGTTGAAATATGGTTGGACAGGGAACTAGACCCTGAGACAATTCGAGAACTTAGAGTTGCAGGTTATACAATAAAACCACCTGCTTGTCCTTATGAAAGAGAATGTGGTAATGAAGGTTGTGAATACAAACCTCTTGAGTTTAAACTTAGACTTGAACGTCAGGAAGACGGTTCTCTTGAGTGGGTTGAATAATTATGGGCTGTTTTAATTGCGGTAAGAAAGGGAAAAGGATGTATGGGTACACTATCTGTGATTCATGCAAATCAAAACTGGGATTATTCAGGGATGAAACAATAAAGAGATATGGAAAGAATCTGGGAAAGGAAGTTGAAAGAAGATTAGATCTTCTGGAAAGGGATTATAAAAAGAAGAGAATTAAACTTCTATATATCAAGGAACGGCTGAAACGTATTAGGTGATTATATGACAGATCCACGCGCTGCAAGAATGCGGTATGAATTTTTTGTACATGATGGAGTTAGTGAGGATAATAGAAAACCTCCAGTATATCCAACAGGTACCGAAGTAGAAGTAGTGGCCACCTATGTTTTTAACAGAAAAACGGGTCACCTTGAAATCAAAAAAGGGCCAGAGAAAACTTAAGAGTCTTGCATCTAATTTCTTACTATGCCGGTAAATGCACCAATGGAGTACTTCAAAGCAGAAGAAAAGTTTAACCAGGCGAAGAATAAAGCCGATAAGATAGCTGCTTTAGAGGAAATGATAAGGCTTATGCCAAGGCATCATGGCAGTGAAAATGCGTTAGCGCAGCTGAAAGCACGACTCGCCAAGCTGAAGAAAGAGGGTGAGAAGAAAGGCGCGCGTAAAATCGGATTGAAGAAAGAAGGCGACGCGCAGATATGCATTCTTGGCGTCACAAACAGCGGCAAATCAACATTGCTTCGCAAAGTAACAGGCGCAAAACCGAAGGTATCCTCAACTCCGTATACAACCACAAAACCGCAGGTTGGCATGATGGATTATTGCGGAGTTAAGGTGCAGCTGGTTGAAATACCAGCCACTTTTGAGCCTGAATATATGAGCATAGCACGCGGATGTGATGCTATAATAATCACCGGTGATGACGAAGAAGTGAAAAAGGTTATGAAGAACAGCTTTATACGGCAAAAGAGCATAAAGTTGAGCGCTGACGACTATAATCTGAAGGGTAAGATATGGAACACACTTGGACTAATGGTTGTCTATACAAAGAAGACAAAGACTGCTATGTCATTGCCTATTGGCGCGTCAGTAAAGGATTTTGCGTCAAAGATACACAAGGACTTCATCAAAGACTTTCGCTTCGCTCGGATACAGAGAAAAGGCAGATTAATACAGGCGGGACTAAAGTATAAACTACAGAACAACGACATCGTTGAATTGTATATGGGATAATTATGGCAAGTGGCAGCTGGTTCAGATACATTGTGGGAATAGTACTTTCAATAGACGTAGTAAGAGTATCATTGACCAGCGGCAAAATAGAGGCAACAACAACCATACTGGCTGTTATTTTCCTGTTGCTGGCCCTGTTATATCTGGTAAAGAGGTTCTAATATGCTGGAATTCTTGTCGGGACTTGACAGCACTATGATGATATTCGTAGTGATTGCGTTCATTGTGTTTATCTTTTTGATAAGAAAGATCTTCTCTATTATGATCAATCTGGTAATAGTAGCTGTGGTTTCTGCGATCTTTCCTTTTGTTATGAATCGTTTCTTAGATTTCTCTTTGCCCACAGATCTGACATCGTTGATGTCATTTGTTTTGCTTGGTGTCATAATATATCTGATCTATCTGCTAGCCACCGTGGTTTACAAAACTCTTGGAATATTTGAAAAAATAATCGGAAAGTTCACGTCTGGAAGGCAAAGAAGAAGAGAAATAGACGAGGCTATAGAAAAGAAGATGGAAAAGAACAAGCCTAAAAAATGGCACAAAGAGATGAAGTCTCAAAAGAAGATAAAGCCCATGAACGAAAAAGAATATTTTGTCCTAAAGGACAAAAAACGTAAGAAAGATTAGTCAATTGATATGCCGTTGGAAAGTTCTATTTTTGCCGCTGCGCCAAGGAAATGCAGGCCATTGTTTATTTCTATTTCACCCAATGTATCCAAGATCGTAATATCTCCCGTGAAGTCTGTAGTCATATCACGCGCGTTCAAAGTGCCGGACGTGTCTGTGACAGTTAACCGGTCTATCTCTATACCACTGGCCGTAAAGCTGGAAAAGCCGGAGGCCATTGTAAATGATTCACCAACATCAATAGTCATCTCAGGCAGTTCAATTCTTTCTATACTGCCCTTTAACGTTATCTCGTTTTCTTTTACAATCCCGTCTCCTTTAAATCCGCGAATGGTCATTTCTGTCGAGCCTAATGAACTAAGTGTCTGGTTCGTGCCGTAAAGTGTGAGATTGGAACCTTTTCCGGAGAAGTTGAATTCAGGGTATTTATCCAGGGAAACATCAAACTCAACATCTCTCTGGGCAAAAGTAAACGAAGGTAAGTTTAACCTGTCTGTAACAGAGTCAAGAAAGTTGGAAACTGTAGGGCTTTGGCCAATGAAAAAGATCAGAATAAACGCCACGATCACGACAGTAAGTACTATTTTCAACCCGAACATAAGTTTTACTTATCGGTTGCCAAATATAAACGCATTTTTCAACTAACCTACAGCTGATTTTCCTATTTAAGCGTTAACTCCAAGATTGTTTTGATTCTTATGTTGTTTCAGACTGAAATTGCAGGTACGTTAATCTGGTTTGTGTTGTTCTTTGTACTGATATTTCTGTATCCGAGAATAATGCTTTCACAGTTAATCTATAAACTGGAACAATCGGCTGTGAAAATAGAAAAACTATCACAGAGTTCCATGAAACTGACAGCAAGAAAGATTGACAAGTCTCCTTCAAAGGAGCTTAAAAGAAAAATTGAACAATTCAGCGACTTTTTTGTGGTGGAGCCGTCAGGTATGGATCCATACGGAATCGTGAAAAAGATAGACCAGACTGTCAGGGGTATGGAAGATAGATTTACAGAGTTTGTGGAAGAAGTTGCGCCAAGAAAAGGTTACGATGATAAACAGCAGATCAACTACGGTATGAGAGCTACCATTGGATTAAGGCAGATATCCAAAATTGTAAGGCACTATGTGGAAATGGCGAAGAAATTCAAGAATCTGCAGATAGCCATGATACTGCAGATGCAGCTGCCAATAATAGAGAAGATTGCTGAAGCTGAGATAAAAGGTGCTGAGGCTTTTGTTAATGCATGGCCGATAGGTGATTCTATAGGACCTCTGGTTGCTGCTAACTACATGGACAATAGCAAGGAAATAGCAGAAGATATAATGATGGATACAGTTACAATAGAAGGCAGGAAGTGTTTTGTCCTGAAGGCAAAAGGTCCAAGTCCTCATTTAGGAAGGGATGACGAGGCTATAGAAAAGATCATGAAGAAGAACAAGATCGCCAGAGTAATCACAATAGACGCTGCGCAAAAACTGGAAGGTGAGAAATCAGGTACTGTGGCAGAAGGTGTTGGATTTGCCATGGGCGGCTGGGGACAAAGAGAGATGATTGAGAACTATCTGCTTCCTAGGAAAATGCCTATTGACAGTATTGTGATAAAGGTAGGCATGACTGATGCTATAATGCCAATGACTTTAGACGTCTATAAATCCGTGCCAAGGGTACAGGAGTTTGTTAAAAAGGCTGTGAAACGTGCCAAAAAGGGTCAGAAGGTAATGATTATTGGTGTAGGAAACTCTTCCGGTATAGGTAATGACAAAAATTCCACAAAAAATCTTAAGAAAATCATTGAGCACTTCGAGAAGAGACGAAAAGCAGCTGAAGCCAAAAAGAAGAAAGGCGGCTGGTTCTAAGACCGATCTTTTTCTTAAAGCGTAAGAAGTACCATAGGTACTTCAATCGGTTTAAAGGTCTAGGCATTACCAAAAAGAACTATTACTAATGAGAAAGAAAGTCTACGTATCACCAAAGAAAACTATTGCTGAGTGTCAAAAGAAACTATTGCTTTCCGGGGCTCCAGGTTTGTATATATGACATGAGTTCCCCGGTTGACATACCTTGAATACCGTCTTCCGTTCTTTCATTAATCGGTTTCCCGTTAAGATCATAAACTGAGCGGGATCCAATATCCCTGGAGCTGCAACTAGGGTCCCATGTTGCAACTACACAAAATGGACCGCCGATGTCCATATACCAGCCATAATCACGCCAAACAGGACGCAAACCATCGAGTCGATTTACAGCAAAGTATGATGCATCTTCACCGAAGATTCTTTCGGCTTCTTCTTTGGAGCCTGTTGCTGTCGGGAAACCTCTCTGATCATAATTAAGTGCCCAACCATTAGGTGGCAGATCAACTCTATAGACCTGACCACCTTCGATCACCCACAAATCCTTCTTTTTATCGAATCGGACTTTTTCGGGTCTTTCTATAACCTCTGATGTATTTCTAAGAAAAGTAGAAGTCCATTCCCCCCTTGTTTTGTTTTCAAAAATGTCTCTTCTTATTTCTTCATTGGTAAAAGCATGACGTAGTTCTGGGAGTATTGGTGCTGTTTCGTAAACATCTTCAGGTGGCATTCCCCAGTTACGATTTTTTTTATCTATGGCAAAGCCCGATATCTCTACAGTTCCCTCTTTGACCAGTGGTTTCATTCTTATGATTTTTGACATAGCTAGAACGTATCAGAAATGTTTAAAAAGTCCTGAAAAATCGTAATTTTTGTGCAGTCTCACAGTGATGGTAGAAAGGTTTAAGAGGTTATTATGCAAGTTTATTTGTTACTGGCTAAGAGATATATTTATATATGTTTTGATTGATAGGAACAACTATAGAGGGGTAAAAAATGGTCGCAACTTCAAAGACGATGGATGCATTGAAAACTATAGGATTGAACAAGTATGAAAGGAATCTTTGGGTAGCTTTGCTGTCAAGAGGATCTTCAACTGCTGGTGAATTATCTGATATTTCTAACGTTCCTAGATCACGTTGTTACGATGTTCTGGAATCTCTGGCTGACAGGGGCTTTGTAATGGTACAGCCTGGTAAGCCAATGAAATACGTTGCAATACCTCCAAGAGAGGCATTGGAAAGAGTAAAGAAAAAGATACAGGAAGACGCTTTTGAGACTTCTCAAAAGATAGAAAGGATCACAAAGAGCGATCATATTAAAGAGCTTGAGAGAGTACATAAGGACAACATTAAGACGCTAAAGCCGGAAGACCTGACAGGTGCCCTAAAGGGTCGTTATGCCATGCTTCAGCAGGTAGAAACGATGATGAAAGGTGCCAAGAAATCTATAAAGTTCATGACGACAGAAAACGGTCTTTTGGAGCTTTTAGAAAACCATTCAAATGTGCTGAAGAAGGCATCAGATGCTGGTGTTAAGATTCAGATCGCTGCACCAGTACCAAAGTCTTCAACCCAGCATGCAAAGAACCTTGGAAAATACGCCCAGGTAAGAAACATAAACGAAGGTGAAAATCTGAAGATGAGTGGACGTGTTTGTGTTGTGGATGGTCAGGAATTTGTTCTGGGTCTGACAGACGACCAAAAGGTTCATCCAACACAGGATGTTGCAGTATGGACACAAAGTTCACACGCAACAGCAAACGTTTTTGAACCCCTATTTGATCACGTTTGGAAAAGTTCAAAGGTTGTAAAATAAGATTATATTTCTTCTTTGACTTAGAACTTGTTTTTTCCTGCATGGAGTTTTGGTGTTGCGAAATATCTTTCACCTTTTTCATCAATTAGTTTGTATGCAAATCCATGTGTCTCTAAACCCACAACAGCCAATAAATATGCAGATGTTTGATCTCTTGTTTCTGGGTCAAAGAATTCGCTAGTAAGCACGCCTTTACTCCCCGCCTTGATTAATCTGTCAACAACGTTTCCTATGACTTGATTCATTTCTTCTTGTGGTATGTCATAGGGCCTTCTCATGTGTCTGGGTCTTCTTGGCATGATTAAGATTGAGGGGGAAAACTAATAAACAATAAAGTCGCGGTCATCGCCAGGTAGTTCGACTTCGCCTTTTTCTTCCATGTTTATCAGATCGTTAGCCTGGATTAATCTGTCAGACACAGTGTAAAGAGTGTCGCCTATGTAGAGAGATCTCCTTATCCTGTAGTCCCAGTATTTCCAGGTTTCTTCAGTCATCTCGTCTACATGGGTAACGCGACCTCTTTCTGTTATGCTGTTGGGTGCAACATCTAGAACATAAGCGCCCTGCCATACGAAGTCGGGATAGTGGTTATCCCCCTGTTCATACAACTGGACTGGTAATACAATTATCCCCTTTTCTTTGTCGAACAAAAATGCCCTGTGATCATGCAAAGCTTCTGAGTTGGTACCACGGTCACCAAGTTCGAATTTTGCTGATTCTATTGGATTGGCAACATCTGTGACGTCAAATATTGAAACCTTCAAACCTGAGAATGTAACGCGTTCTTTTGTATCATCGGTTGCTCTCCCTATACCAATTATGTGGTTTTCATCATATGGATGCAAATAATCAGATACGCCTGGTATCTTAAGCTCGCCTAGCACAGTTGGATTTGTCGGGTCACTCAAATCTATCACAAATAGTGGATCGATTTGTACGAATGTAACCATGTATGCACGGTCGCCCATGAAGCGGGCAGAGAATATTCTTTCTCCCTGTGCTAAATCTTCTAGCTTACCAACAATGTTCATTGCGGCGTCTAAAACATACATGTGGTTCAATGAATCACTTCTAAAGCCGCTTGTTGTTGTGGCTATTCTGAAGTAACCGTTGTGTTCGTCCATTGAGAACTGGTTCAGCGGTGTACCAGGTACTTCACCGTTAGTAATATAATTAATGTTTCCATTGTCTATTGCTATCCTGTGAACAACACTCTTTTCCATTTCTTTTGAAATCTCTGCCTGAATCTCTGAGTATTTTTCTTCAAGTTCCTTCATCTTTTCGGCACTTTGCTCAGGACCCATTGACTCTATCCAGTTCGCTACGATTCTTTCCATTTCTCTCTGTTTTTCCCAGTTCGGCTTGTCTGAAAGTAAAGCGTTTCTTAGTTCATCCGCAACGTCTGCAGGCAGGGCAGGCAGAAGAACCTCTGTTATGATTCTTTCAATGTATTCAAACGGATCTACTCTCTTCTGGTAAACCATGTAGATATTGTTCTGGGATACAAACAGATTGCTTGAGTAACCCAGTAAAAATGTCTTCATTTGCGGTTCCTCGTCATTAAGCACATTCATTGATACAACATTTGTGAACTGATATGAATAATCGTAAATATCAAAGTAATATACTTCCGGGAAACCTCCACCTATTCTTGGTAATGCTATAGGACCATCATAATGATATCGTACAGGTGCGTTGACAACAGCGTAAACATAGTCACCAATCATTCTTGAATTGTGATGAGTTCCGTTTATGTTCAGTTCTCTAGATAGAACCGGGCTTGTTTTGTCAGTCACGTCGAAAACCTTTATGTAGGCTGCTGGCTGGTTCATTCTTGGTGGTAGCGGAGGTGCTATGCCAACATCCGGAGCAATCATTGTATCTACATCTTCCATAACGGCTGGTTCAATTGCTCCAGCTCTCCCTGAATAAGTATAATAGTAGCTGTAATTGTTACCGAAAATGACAAGACGATCACCATTTATGTAAATGTCACGCACGTTTGTCTTAGAAAGGTTAATAGTGGAAGCAACTTCCATTGTTGATGCATCTATGATAACAACATGATTATTTACTGCCGTATAGATATATTCTCCGTCTGTTTTTACAATATCCGCCTCGTCTACACCTTCGACCTGTATGTTCGTGGTGGAAAAGTCATCTGTACCTTTTGCACCACTGGCTTCAGGTGCAGCTGCGCCGCTTGCATCCATGGTATTCATTTCCATTCTTGTACCCAGGCTCCCTGCTAAGCCACCCAAAGAAACGCCATAGCTTTCTCCTGAAGAATTCAGAAACTCTATAAGTTCTGCTTCTGATGTGAACTTCTTTAGTTCAGTTGTGACCACGTCTTTCTCAACTTCTAAAGGTAAGAAGAATAATGCTGCTACTGCAACAACCAAAATGACTCCAGCGTAGATTTCCATTTTCATACTAGTTATATCGTCAGGGCCGCTATTTAAACACCCTGTTTTGTTAGGGTTTAAGCCCTATGCTAAAGAAAGAGGTTTTTCTATGACAATTGTACCTTCTGGTGGCGTGTCACTGACCTGCCATGCGAAATATTTTTCAGGTGATGGTTGTGCATATACACGAAGTCTGTCACCTTCATGTAAACGAGTAAGTAAAATAGCACGTTTGTCTTTAGGGATACTTTCAAGATTTCCAGTAATGCTGCAACTACCACGACGAACGGGTCTGAATAACGTGCATGGGTTTTGTAATACAGGTTCTTCTGTACCCCCTATAGGAAATGAAGGAGATGCCTCTTGTCTTTCAACAAATATATAAGCACCCTCATGAAGATCTCTTTTAGGATCTTTCACACCATGAAGATAAGCAACAAATTTCATATACTTATTAGGAAGATCTCTTACATATACATTTGAGTGTGGAAGAACAATACCGTCTCTCATTCCAAGTCTTGTTGCAACACTTTTTACTGCACCAAGTGGATTCTCTCTCATCTCGTCCAGAGGCATATCGTCTCTCAACTCTATTCCTTCAAGAAGTTCTTCATGTTCATAATCAAGAACGGTTCCGGTCAGTGCACGGATATAAACAAGCTTCTCCTCTTGTTCTGAACCTGAATAATGTCGTTGTGCCGACGACCATTCACTTGAAAAACAAAGACGTCTTCCTGATCTTTGGGCAGCAAGCATTTGACTTTGCCATACGTCTGGTTCCATAGGTTCCTCTTCGAAGTATCTTTCTGTATCAACAAGCCCGTCTGTCGATACACCGTAGCTTTTTACAGGTACCTTGAAGACTGCTGGTTTTTGTTTTAACATGATAAAATCATTTCAGAAACGTATAAAAGTGCGTTTCTGATAAAAG
>JANQNA010000003.1 GCA_028279825.1 archaeon
CGTCAGGTTATCGTTACCGGAATCATACGTAGAACCGTCAGTCGTGAACCAGAACGTCACGTTTGCATTTTCAGGATACTCCGTTCTGTCAGTATCCTGTACAGTAAAGATAAACTGTGCACTTCCCGATTCTCTGTTTATGTGGCCGTCACTGACACGATTAACATCAATATTATCCTTTTCTATAGTGAATGTTCCGTTTGTTACGTTTGAATAGCCCCAGTAGTCTGTCATATTGAACAGGTATCTGATTAAGCTATTGTCGAGGTCACTACACACGAACAAATCATTCTGTATAAATATTTGTGGACTGAAGTCAGAACAGCCACCACCTGTACATATCGTTTCATTTACCTGCTCATATCCGGAACCTTTGTCTATCCACAATGTTACGTTGGTTTCTTCAAACCCGAACGTTGACTGGTCCTCATCCTTAACTTCAAGATAGAACGTGTATCTCTCACCCCATCCGTATGGATCAGTTACGTCACTAGTACTTATCTGCAGGCTCTGGAATGTAGGTACTGTAACTAATACAAATGCATCAGTTTTCTGTATGAAACCAGAATCATTGTAGTATTGTTTCGTACCGCTTATGTTTGCATTGTAGTATCCCAGACTCCATCCAGATTGAGAATCAATTGTACAATTGTACCAACCGGTCCCTTCGCTGTTTACTGCCGAGCATGCGTATACGTTTGAACCTCTGAATACATTTATGTTAACATTGCTGGCACTTGTATTAACTAATCCACAATCATCTGTTATGTTACCACGTAAGAACACAGTTTCACCCCTTACAACCGTGTCGTTGTCAGGCGTAGCAATGGTTCCGCTTAGCGGTGCAGTTACAACCGTGACGTTGAAGATAGAAGAGTTTGTAGCCTTGAATGAATCAGAAGTTGAACCAAACTCAGCCTTCCACTTCAGTGGCCCGACAGCATACGTACAGCCAGCTAGGAATGGGAAGTCATCCGTAAGATTACCATCAGCCTGGATAGAACCTATTGATCTGTCAACCGTATAGTTTTCTGTATCAGCAGGATCAGTTGTAACAAAGAACTTACCAGTACCTGGCGTACCGGATCCAATGTATATGTCTCTATCAGTATCAAGTATACGTACCTTCAATTCAACTGTAGACGAATTACTTCTGTTCAGGAATATGTTGTTACCAGCCACATACTCCACGTCAATTTCATTCTTCTCAACTGTGAAATTAAGTGGAGTTGTCTCACTTGACCATGCATCATCTTCTGTTACATTGAATCTGAAAGACCAGTTACCAATATCGTCTTTGTTTCCAAGCTGCAGGGAAGATATTTCAAACCGTACTGTCTGGTTTACACCCTGTACAGAATTGTTTTGTCCCTTGAACTGCCACGAACCTGCAGGATATTTCCTTATATACAATCTTACAGTCATCGTGTCGTTATCTTCATCAGACACATCAACAGTAAAGTTCCATTTTGATCCCCAACCACCTGTTTCATTCCCTCTGTTTGATGTCACGTTTGCATTGACCAGGAGCGGCTGTGTTTCAATAAAGAATGCATTTGTCTTTGTTGTTATGTAAGGGTTATGAAATTCTTCTGAAGAATTCATTGTTATATTGTAGTATTCAGTAGGTTTCGTGGTATTTATTGTGCAGTTGTAGTGACCATTACCTTCATTGTTTATTGAACAGTAATAGTTCGAAGTTTTAGAAGTGATTATTGTATAGTTA
The DNA here is from genome assembly GCA_028279825.1 of archaeon. Lineage (GTDB taxonomy): Archaea > Aenigmatarchaeota > Aenigmatarchaeia > GW2011-AR5 > GW2011-AR5 > GW2011-AR5. Next base: position 1,727 of record JANQNA010000003.1, read on the forward strand.
ATGTAATCAGCGTTTGGTATTGCAACAAAACATTCATCAGTCACATTACCCCTTATTGTTACATTATCGTTTTGTGCATCAGGTCCAAGCCTCCTGTATTCTTCACCGTTAGGTGTTATAACAGTATTGATTAGATTTCCTATTACTCTCAATGAGAAATTGGTTGAGTTTGTATCTACATATCGAGGATCAGTCATTCCACCAAACCATACCTGATCTCCTACATTATAGCTACAATTAGGTGGGAAGTAGTAATACGCAACACCGTCATTTCCTGTTTGATTGACGACGCCAGTTGCAAATGTGGAGTTGTCAGTTGTTACCCAGAACGTTACATTCCCATCAACAACCAACGTTCCATTTTCCGTGTCGTTAACTATAACTTCTAATTGTGTTACGTTAATGCCGCTTCTGTTAACATAACTGTTGTTACCAAACAAGTATGTAACTGTAACCTGAGATTTTTGTATTGTTGGACCACTGAATTCAGAAGTATTAAATGTATTATTAACTTCACCATCTCTTATCTCAAACAAGAATTCCTTTGTAGTTCCTATATCAGAAGGACTAAACGATTGATATGAAACGGAACATTCTTGTTCAGTTTCTGTATTTGTTGCATCACCATTTCCAATAACTTCAAACTGTCCAGTTCTGTTCAGCCAAAGTGTACAGGTAAGGTTATCTCCCTCCTGATCCGAAAGATTTACAGAGAAGTTATATGGTCTTGACCAACCACCACTTGATGGACTAACACTTGGTTCCGTTAGGTTTAACGGCTCAATATTCTCCAACCAGAACCAGTTACTGAATAGCGTAGAATTGTCATTGAAGCTGCTTGCTGTTGAATTCAATCTTACAGACCAGTTGCCTTCTTTTTTCCCTGTACTGTTATATGTACAATTGTAGTGGCCGATAGATTCACCCGTTGTCTCGTTGTTTACTGGAGAACATGTATGGAATGTGTAAGTTTGTGCTTCTTGAACCTCAATACTGACAGTTGCATTTGGTACAATTGCCTCATCAGCTCTTTGGCCCGTACAGTCAGACGTAGTATTGAACCTTAACAATATCTGATCTGAAACATTGAACGTTTGGTTCTGCGATGGATTCAAAAGATTGTTAACCAACTGACCCTTTATTGTAACAGTTCTAGGTATCGTGAGATTTTCTGATTTATAGTACTTGTCATTATTTATTCCACCCAACCAGTCCTGCACACCTCTACCGTATGTACAATCAGGATCAAAATCGTAGAATGCATGTCCTGTTGAATTTGTTGTTGTGTTGTAACCAAAGTCATATGTTGAGCCATCTGTCTCAACCCAGAATGTTGAATTAACACCAGGATATATGTAAGAACCTCTGTCACTATCGAAGACTCTTATTATAAGTCTCTTACTGTTACTACCAACTCTGTTTATTTCTTCACCACCACCGGATATGTATTCTATTTCAACATCGTCTTCTTCAACAGTTATATTGAATACAGCAGTTTGGTTTGTGAAGTTGTTTATTTCATCAGAAGAATTGAAGAAGAAATATATTACAGGGCCATTATCTAAGTCTTCTTTACTGAAGTTAGTATAATAATCCAGTGATGTAGGAACTGTACAGCCGGCACAAGTTTGTGTTTCTACTGCTGTCCATGGTCCACCAGCATTGAAGGATCTCATTAGAGTTACATTTACATTATCTGTTGGTTCGTTATCTTCAATCGTAACATAGAATCTGTATGTATAACCCCAACCTTCCAGAGATACATTGACACCAGGATTAGTTATTTTTGGAGTATCACCCAGTCTAAATACATTTGTTCTTGTCACTGACGCATTTGTATAGAAAGCTTTCGTTGAATTCAACTGTATGTCATACATTCCAAAGAATGCACCACCACTGTGGAAGTCACAAGAGTAGTTACCCCCTCCCTGTTCTGTAGCAGGGTCAGGATCACAAGTAAAGATGTTGACACCCTGTATTATTCTAAATCTTGTTGTCGCAAGACCAACAGCACCACATTCATCACTAACGTTACCTGTTATAGGAACGTCAGAGCCTTCCTGGAATGATTCACCATTAGGAGTTGTTACATTATTGTGCAGTAATGAGTATATTTGTAGCGTGTAGTTGGTTGAATTACTCTGATAATAGCCCGATTGTACGTCCAGACTACCCATCCATATCTGATCCCCGACAAAATAGTTACAATTAGGGTCAAAGTCATATCTTATATGACCAGATGCATTTGTTGAATTGGCAAGTTTTGATCCGAATTGGTAGCCATTGGTTGTTACAAAGAAACCACCCTGTATACCTGCCCCAAACGGAGATCCCGTAAAGTTATCTATTATCTGTACGACTAACGTCGTTGTGTTAGTACCGGTTCTGTTAACGTCAGTATCATTTCCAAAGAAAAGATTGAATAAAACAGCCCTCTTTGTAACATTCAATCTCTCAATACCGGTTGTATTCGTACCATTTCTTGTATCAGAAGCATTTATCTTCCATTCCCATTCTGAGATATCAGATATTCCTGCGTAAGCTCTACCGAGGGTTTTTATCTCATTGGTACAATTGTAGCAAACAACAGCATCGCGTTGTGTCCATGTGCCGGCACCAACCTTTCTATCCCACAAATACAAAGTTACGTTGTCATCTTCATCTGTGACAGTTATATTGAAGTAAAACGTTGTTCCATATGGTCCGGTTATAGGTGAAACGTTATGATCACTTATTTCCGGATTAACCTGATGGAAGAAAGCAAACTTTTTAATTGTGGATTGATTATTGTACCACAACTTTGTGGAATTAACGGTTATGTTGTATAGACCACCTGGCTTGTCTTGCATAGGTATTGTACAGTTATAGACGCTGTATGAACGATTTATGGGAGTACAGTTGTACCAGTTGTTCCTGTGGTTTATGGTTATATTGACACCAGCATCTGTGACAGCTACATCGCAATCAGTAGTTACATTGACCTTTATTGTAACGTTTTCAGTTGTATTAAAGTCAACATAATCAGGGGTTGTAATGTCGTTTATTAAGGTACCCCATATTGTTAGTGACATATTTGAAGAGTTTACAGTCTTGTAGCCTGTATCATTATTTATTCCACCTCTCCAGACCTGTGTACCAACTTCGTAACTACAGTTAGGGTTGAATGATATATTTGTCTGACTGGCATTTGTTACTTGTGTATGGTTTCCGAAATTAAAGTTGGTTCCGTTAAACGTTACGAATATAGAAGCATTTGCGTGCCAACTTACATTGGAAGTATTGTCGAGATCTCCAAAGTTAAGGTAAAGCGGTGTGCTGTTGGCAAAAGATCTGTTTACGTTTGAATTGTTTCCAATGAACAGGGTCACATTTACGTCATCCTTCTCTAGTGTGAAATTAAATATAGTACTGTTTCCATATCTGTTTCGTATATCAGTTCCGTTAACATAGAAGAATCTGAGACCTATGTCACTGGACACATACCTGTCTGATACAGTGGTGTTGATTATTGTATATGTACAATTTGTACAAGTTATATTAATTATGGGGCTCCATGGTCCATTTGAATTGTCAGAATCCCAAAATGTTAGGTTAACATCTTCCCCTTCTGTATCATTGACAGCTATGAATAAGGTGAAGTTCTCTCCCCAACCACCAATAGCAGGTGTTGTAGTTCCGTTGTTAAACACAGGAGCCTTGTTTGGTGGTGTATCAATACCAAGAGCAGAGAATTTTGTGTAACTGCTGTTATAGTGATGTGTGAGATTATTGGCCACAACGTCTATGTTAAATACATCCTGTCCAGCAGGTGCTGTGTTCCATTCACATTGATAGGAACCATTACCTAGATTTAGAGTGTTTGTACAGAAGTGTTCTTCTGTATCGTTGAATATTCTAAATGTAACGTTTATACTGGTTTCATTTCTATAAATGTTACAATCATCCATTACATCAGCAGTTATGTTTACATAGTCACCTTGTCCTACCTGATCTGTTACATTGACATAAGAACCGTTTTCGTATATTACAACATTTTGAGGTAGCAAGACTCCAAATATTGTTGTAGTGAAGTTTGTTGATACATTTGACTTGTAATTTGTGTCGTCTGGTGAGACGTAACCTATCCATGATTGTGGACCCACATCAAATACACATGTAGGATCAAACGAGGCATTTGCATGTCCTGTTGTGTTTGTTGGTCTGTTAGTATAGTTTGTATAAAAGTCTGTTCCATTGACAGTTATATTGAAATTTATTAAGACAGAAGGATTGTATGCGTCTTCTTTTTTATCATCGTCATGTACATGCACTGATAAGAAAGTATTGTCATAACCACTTCTGTTAGAGATTGTATTGTTACCATCCTTTATGGTTATGTTTACATCGTCAGCCTCTAATTCTATTATATCATTACCTGAGGTTTGTGTAATACTGTCGTTGAATCTGAACTGGAAGAACCATGTACCTATGTCACTTGATGTGAAGTTTCTGGTCCAGTTAATTATTGAACCCTTGCAGTTATCACAAATAGTTTCTGTTATGTTGTAACATGTATCTGCTTCACACAAACTTGAGAATGCAGGTGAACCCTTGTTCATCCAGAGTGATATGTTGTATATCTTTTCAGCATCACCGGATGAAACATTCACACTAAATACAGCTGTTCTGTCACCCCATCCTGTAAAGTTAGGTACAACAAACGGATTCAATAACTTTTTCTTCGGATTCAGGAAGAACAGACCAATTCCGCCATAATTCAAAGTGTTATTGTCATAGTGATATGTAAGATTTGCAAACATACTGGCGTTATACCAGTTTTGTGGTGTGGAAAGATTTGTAACCAGATCACATGTAAATACGTTTTCTCCAATCGTATTTACGTCTGTACATTCTATGCTTGAATCAGATTGGTTGATATAATACCTGACAGTTGGTGTTATTGCATCCCCACAGTCATCAGTCGTTGAAGATAGGAATGATATAGTATCTTCTTGTGTAAAGTTAAGAGACGCGTCAGGTTTTAGATAATTTAGAAGCATATCACCTATTATTGATATGTTCAGGTCAAGAATTGATATATCATAGTATGCATTTTCATTACCTATTTCTATCCTCCAAACTCTGTCACCGACGTCATATTTAGGTGAACAAGTTGGATCAAAGTAATAATTAGCATGCCCTGTAGCATTTGTCTCATTATTAAAGCCTGCATCTTCTGCTGTACTACTTAGATTTATTGTGAATGTTACATTTATGTTACTCACGTAAGTTTGATTATCTGTATCGTACACTCTGACAGACAAGAATGTAATCTGACTTCCAGTTCTGTTCCCAATTGAATTATTACCGACCAATGTTTGTAATTGCAGTGTATCTTTTGTTATTGTGTAATTATTCGTGGCAACAGCAACGGTGGTGTTTGTATTTTCTATTGTGTTGCTTGCGTTGAATTTATAGAAGAATGTTCCCTGGTCGTTTTCAGTAAAGTTTATCGCAAAGTACAATCTGGTCGTTACATTAGTATTGTTGTAGTTTTGCTGTGTAAGAAGTGTCCAAGGACCTGAAACAGACGAGGCTTTCCACATATAAATTGTTGCATTGTTATGTGTATCCGTCACATTCAAACTAAAGGTACGTTCAATACCCCATCCACCTGTTTGTGTGTCCACTGACTCGTTCTCGAGTCTGGGTGCATTTGTCAAGGTAGTTAAATTGTAGGTATCTGTGTCATTGTATTTGTAGCATGCAGGTGCAGTTGTTGTATTTATGAATCCCAGCCAGCTTTGTTTTGTAACAAGATATGTCTGGTCAGGTAGGAAATCAAATATCACATAGCCAGTTGAATTTGTACTATTAGCGCCTGCTAATGAAAAGGCGGTTCCCTGACCTTGTTTTGTGATGTTGAAACCAACAAACGCCGTGGATAATAACTGATATGTTGAGTTATCATTATCGTAGACTCTCAGTATAAGTCTTGAGGCTGATTCAAGTGTTGCATTTGTTTCGTTACCCTGTACATATTCTACTCTTGCATCATCCCCTTCTATTGTAAATGAATTGCTATCACCTATGTAATCCCCGTTTGGTATTAGTGTTGTATAGTTATTACCCTCTTCATCTGATGCGTTGAATTTGAATTCTTTACTTTCAATGTCGTCACATACGTAACTTATGTCAGTCCAGTTAAACTTGACGTTGACACAGTTATAGCAGAGTTGTGAAGATCCTATTTGTGTCCAGTCACCCTCTCCTCCACCTACAGGTCTTTGCCACAGGTATACTGTTATGTTGTCTTCGTTATTGTCTGTGATGTTAACACTAAATGTTCTTGGCACACCCCAACCGTCCGTTCTTGGTAGTACATCAGCACCAAATAATTTTGGAGTTGCTTTTATTTTGAACGCATCCAATGAAGTATCATTGCCACTACTATGATAGGCCTTTGTTGCAGTAATCGTGACATTGTAGTTTCCAACTTGCTTATCGGTCGTGTTAAAGTTACAGTAGTAGTTTCTACCTGTTGCATTTCCAGGTGAAGTACAGTTGTATGTGGTGAATGAATTGTTAAGCACAAAGTCCACGTTGGCTCCTGTAAGATCATTTAGACAGTCATCCGTCACGTTAGCGGCGAATGTTATAACTGAACCTGTTTCGTATACTTGCAGACCTGTAGGCTCAATATATTGCAAAGTTATTATACCCATTATTGTAACATTTTGTGCGTAAGTTGTCTGGTTCTTGTAATAATCGGCATTTGTGATATTCATCACCCATGTCTGTAGACCAGCTTCGTAAACACAACTTGGATTAAATTCATACCAGAAATGAGTCTCATTGATCTGTTCATCCACTTCCCTGTAAGATGTCCCGTTGAATATGTATGTGAAGAATTCTGTTTCGTTCTTTGTATTATTTGTATATGATTGATTGTCTTCGTCATAGATTCTAACAGTTAAGTTGTAAACAGAATCTGCGACAGAATCACTTCTGTTTACCTGTATATTGTTTCCTTGGGATATCTGTATTGTTATGTCATCTTTCTCAACAGTAAAGTTGACATCGGTTCCGTATATATTTTCTGTGTCGTTAACAAACCCTGAAGTATCATTTGCAATAAATCTGAATCTCCATTTGTTTATGTCATTATCAGTGAAGTTATACTGGAAAACCAATCTTGTATTGCTACAGTTTTCACATGTCTGTGAAGACACAAAATTGAATGAACCACCGTCTTCTCTTAGATAAAATGAAACGTTTGTTGTAGAGTTGTCTATATTTGTCACATTTATTGAAAAGTTGAATGGTGATTCTCCCCAGCCGCCCGATACCGGGATAGACTTAGGATCCAGTAATAGAGGTACAACGCCCAGGAAGAAACTGTTTGTGTTTGTTTGTACGCCATTATTGTGATAAGTTTTGTTTGAGGTTGCAGTTACATTATAGAATCCAAGCGGATTGGTTGAACTTGTGTTTATTGTACATTCACCAGTTGCATCTGCCAAGCATGAGTATTCATTAATACCATCAAGATTCTCATGGGTCATGGTAAAGTTTATGTCAGAATCAGATGTTCTTGATACACTACAATCATCTGACACGGAAGTTGTGAGTGTTATTACGTCCCCTCTTGTATAGTTTACAGTTCCATCAGGAGAACTGATCGTGTTGTTCAAAGTTCCTATTAACATAAATGGAACTATATCAGTTACATTGTCCTGGTAGCATGTTGCAAGTTCTACACCACCTTTATAATACATCTGACCTAGCTTGTATTTGTCTGTGTCAAGACACCAAGCTGAGGTCGTCATAGTTCTTATTACATGTCCTGTAGAGTTAGCAGAAATCTCAGGAGATGAGTCAAATGTATCGTTAGTTCCGAAGGTTGTTATCTTTACCAGACCCTTTCCAAAATCTGTGCCTGTCGACAAAAGTTGGTGAGGCGCAGATGAATTTTCAGCATCATATAACCTAATAGTAATGTTTGTTTCCTCTGCTCTGTTGACAGTAGCATTATATAGAGGAGTTACATTGTATGATTCAACACGGTCAGCAGACAATGTGTATGTATAACTTTCATTTACGGTTGAACCATCGACATTGGTTGCATTGAATTTGAATATCCAGTTTCCTATATCAGAACATTCGTAGTAAGATGAAAAGTTTATGTAAGTGTAAGATCCGCAGTCAGTACAACTGTCATTACCTACAAATGTGTAGCTACCTCCAACTTTCTTGTGAGAACCGTTTATTGTAACATTTCTTGCGAATCTGTCCATCACATATATTGAAAAGTTAAACCATGATCCCCACCCACTTGAATTAGGCATTACGGAAAGATTTTCAAATAAAGGCGAGTATGCAAAGAACTTTACTTGCGTAAACAAGCTTTGTACATTAGAAAATTCACGTCCATGACTCCATGTATAAGTTAAATTTTCTATTGTAACATTTCCTATGCTATCAACGGTGCCTATTGTCCTTGAATTTAGTTTAATATTCTCAAGCGAAGATCTCATAATTTCCTGGTCATCTAGATCAATGGAATAGTTTGTTGTAATATTGGATGACGAATAAACAAATGCAAAATCCTGCCATAAGAGATTATCTGCATTGTTCTCATCAGTTATATTTATGTGCATCTCGCCGAGAGTAATATTTCTTGAAGACCAGTTGTAGATTGCAGTTATGTTTATCTGGGAAAGACTTTCATAAGATTTATTTGGATCAGTGAATCTGAAAGTTACATCATTATCACAAACACTACCTTCACAACTTATGTGAGTTGTATTACTGTATGAGATGAAACCTATTGTAGATCTTTGACCTTCTGCTGTTAATACATGGGTCTTTTCATCGGTACAACTCAATGAAAAGTTTAGTAGATCGTACTCTCTTACTGATATGTTAGCGAGAGACCAGTTTATTTTTCTTACCCCTGCATCAAACGTACCTGTAGTTCCAATTACGCTACAATCTGTAGGTATTGTAAGGGTTACATTCCAGAAGTTGGATGTGTTTGCATCACCAATGTTTCTTGGTTTCAGTGAATAATTGTACGTTATATTAGGCTGTATGGATCTTACGTCATATGTAGGATACCCGGCTATTTCATATACGATCAAATCAAATTCTAGGTGAGATTCGTTTGTATAATTAAATGTAGTTATTCTGAAAGCATTTTCCTGAAGACTCTTGCCGTCCCATGTAACATTCCATTGGAACAAACCTTCGGAAGATAAAACATCCACAGACCTTGCCTGATATCTTGCTACAATATACTCGTTCTGTTGTATGTTAGAGAAGTTCCATGTTATTATGTTTGTTTCCAAATCCACAGAAGAATCTAGTAGTTCTACGACACCATCTGCTGTAGGGTTTGCAGGGGTCCATCCGGTTGCGATACTCTCCCTTATTACGGTCTCTGAATTTGTTGGTCCACATCCCTTGTTGTGTATAACAAGTGCAGATTCAAATACGCGGAAATTTCCAACTGTTGCGGGTGTTTCCCTTGTAACCTGCAGTATAGCAAAGTCTGCGGCCTCAATAGTTTGATTTACTTTCTTTTCTTTTGAAATTCCATAATACGTGTAATTTATAGTGGCATTTATTGTTACATTTTCAGCAGAACTTGTTGATGTAATATTGAATCCGACCGTTATGTTTCCGACTTCCGTTGAATTAATTTTTACGCTTCCGGGTGAATAGCTCCAAGTACCTGGGACTTCTAGAGAAACATTATATTCAATCTGATCCTCAAACAAGTGTTCAATAACAGCATAAACTTCTTCAGTTGCAGGATTACATATGTAATTGGTACTTGTAAGTGATATGTTAACATCATCAAAAACAAAAGGCTCTACTCTGGTAGGTGTATCTGTGATGTTTGTCAGGACAACCATGACAGAGTATCTGTCTGTTAGCCAGGTAGTTGTGTTTATGTTTGTAAAGTTCTCCTCCATTATACCGTTGGCCGGAAGAGACACTGCGCTGTGCAAAGTTGTATTTACAACATCGGTTGAGTTACTCACATTAAGAGTTACATTTAACGAAAGGCCATAATCAAACGGATTCTCAATTCTTACGGTGAAGTTTACTAGTGATTCGGTACTTTCAATACCAATCGTGTTTATGTTGTTTATTTTAGGATTTATATCAAGTATTTTCACACTTTCATTGTAATATGCCATGAACGATATGTAATCAACTGCCAAATCCTGTGTTCCTATATTTTCTATTTTAACACTACAGTAACTTGTCTCATTGGCAAGCATCTGTCCGTCAAGTATAGGTATTCTTGATGCGGAAACAGTATTATCCAGTATTTGACTGTGCCATATATCCCTATATTCGGTTGAGTTGTACACGTAAACTCTTGCGGCCGATTTACCACCATATCCTTCCCAATATATGGTTAGCTCCCCTATTCTATAGTTAGCTGCAGGACAGTCGAAGTGCGCTGTCATGTTATTGCCCGCATGAACAAGTGCCTCATTAGCTAAGTTATCATGTGAAACACCAACAGTGGAGTCGACGGAACATACTTCAGTTGTCACAGTTGTATCATTGTATGCAATATCAGGACATGTCGTGTTGAAAGCTTCAAACACCATTATTTCACTTGAATTTTCTTCATCGTATGAGGCTGATGCTCCCGATGTACCGTTTGCGTCAACCGTGACGGTGAAGTTACCGGCACTTGTGGCATTAACATACCATATTACACTTTGTATTTCCGTTGAGGTAACCGTACCTAAACTTCTCAGTCGTGAATCAATTATCCAGTCTTCAGGTGCGGTAAGATTCACAAATACATCGTTTGTATCTGAGACCAAACTCGTAACCGTGGCGTTAATCGTAAAGTTTCTGTATTGGAAAACTTCAGTAGGTATTTGCACGGTTGCAATATCAACCTGTGCGTCGCAGCCAGTTAGATCAATGGTTGTGTTTAGTAATATGGAAACATTTGGCTTGTAGCTTGATTCTGAAGAATTGATTTCAGCGAACCATTGCTGTAGACCAGCCTGAAGACCCTGATCACACGACGGTAAGAAATCAAATATAGCATGACCAGTCGAGTTTGTTGTGTTGGTTCCTATTACTTTGTTGTATATGCCCGTGTAAGATAGGTTAAAGTTAACCGTTGCAGGCTCAAGAAGATTACTTGTACCCGCGTCTATATCTGTTACCTGTACTATAAATCTGGACGGTACAGTTGTATTGGAATTTGTATTGTTGCCTGAAACATATGTTATATTTGCATTATCTTCTTCAAGTGTAATGTAGTTGAATCCAGACGTGGATGTTAGTTCAGTATCATTGAATTTAAACTGGTAATACCATTGGCCTATGTCGCTTGCAGAATAGTTCTTGAACCATATCATTTCATATGCAATACAGTTTGTACAGTTTATAGGAGTCTGGTTGACACAGGCAGGTGATAATGAGTTACAGCTTGTTGAAGGATTTGGTGTCCCCTTGCCCATGTAAAGTGTAACGTTTAGTATATTAAGTTTATCCCCTGAAGACGCATTGACAGAGAAGTTCCAGTTAGGCCATCCCCATCCTTCTGTGGTTGGTGATACGTTAGCATTTAGAAGTTTTTTCACAGGATTTAGATAGAACAGATTACCCTGTTGTATGTTAGACTTGAACGAAGAATTTGTGTTGTAATGGACACTTGCATTTGCAAACATGGTTGAGTTGTACCAACCCTGTGGAGTTTCTATATCAGTTGTCAGGTCACATCTGAATGCGTTAGCACCCAGGTTAGACACGCTAGGACAAGTAATGTTGTCGTTCGTCTGATTCAGCTGATAATCAACTGTAGTTGGCAAAGGATTACTACAGTCATCTTGTGTTGCACCCAGGAATGTTATTATTTCTTCCTGTGTATAGTTTCTCGTTCCGTCAGGTGTTTGGTAGTCTATTTCTATTTCACCTGTTACGTTTATGGTAAAGTAGTCTGACTGATCGTCCTGACACAAAAGTCCGTCAAGACCTGTTGTTATTATAGCATACCAGCTGTGTACACCTGTTTCATATTCCTCGTCAGTACCTTGGGTGGAAGAATTATCACATGTTACGTTGTATCTGTAAAAAATATGTCCTGTGTCGTTAGTTGTCAGCGTCCTTCCAGAATCGTATGCGGCACCGGCACCTGAACCTATCCTTGCTATATACAGATATAGATCTTGGCTTGTTACATTATTGCCCTCCTGATCTAATACGCGTATGGACAAATTTGTATTTCCCAGACCTGCATTCCTGAATACATTTGTGTTGTTTCCAATCTCCGGCACAAACGTATAGTTTCTAGATGAATCACACGATTCTTTACTCAACGTTATGTCAAGCGTGGTTTTACTAGAGAGTGTAACAGGAGCGGTATATGTTACATATCCCGATTTTGTAACAGTTATTGTAAACGGTGAATAGGTTTTGCTTTCAGTGAAATTGTAATCAGTGTATGTTATGTTTTTCTGATCCAGATGACCAGTATCATTTGTAAGATTAGAGAACATCTGGTTTTCATCAACATCCTCTAGTGTAACTGTTGCGTTTGCAACGGCATGTCCGGTTGAATTACCTACAGTCACATCTAATGTGTATCTTCTGGAAAGTGTTCCATTGTCTTCATTCCATATGGTTGGCCAAGAAGTTGGGGATGCAAGATTGTTTACAATGTTAACCGTACTACCGTTTTGAATTGTTGCTGTTATACCTTTGCCTGATGAAAATGTCAGTGTTATCTGGTCCGTTTCTGTTATGTTGCTGTTGTTCAATATTATGTCAAAGTACGATAGGAAGGCAGATCCATCAGAAGTTGTCATATACTCGTCATCAAGTATGTTTTCTGAGAATGCGTTTATGTAGCTCAGATAGTCATAGATCTTGCTTGTAGTAACAACGGAAATATTTACAAGAATTGTTTCATTTGTTGCATTAACCACGAAGTTAGTATAATTACCTACGACCGTCTCATCTTTTTCTGTCAAGAATGCGTCCGCTGTGAGCAGAACATCTTCTTTTATGGCCGTACCTGTTAGTGTTTTTGGTATTTGAACTATTGTGAAGTTGTACTGCTTTGCCCTCAAATTCTGTGATGAATAGTCAGAGGAGTTTATTTGATAAACAGAATAACCCTGTAGGTTTCCTACGGAGTTTGAAGTTAGTGTAACTTTTTTGTGCCGTGTTAGATTGTAAATCATGTTTTCGTTCGTAGAATCGAAATAGGAAAGCTCAGCACCCTGTATGGTTGCTCCACCATATTTTATCGTATGGTTAATTCTGGTTGCATAGTACAATGTAGATCCATTCTCCCATATAGCACCAGTACGATCCTCAAAGAAACCACCATCCTCAACTATAAGTTGTCCAGAACCCGAGAAACTTATCTCCTTTGTTATATGTGCAACTTCCGTACCCTGACCTGTAACATTCAAACTCCAGTCAGCTGAAAATACATAAGTTGTCCCGTCTGCCGTACTAAAGAATTCGTCTTCATCTAAGTTATTGTAAAGTGTAAGATCATAATGTATATAATCATAAATATCAAAGAAATCATGACTCTCGTTAACTATAACCATTTTGTTTGTATAGTTAACTAAAATTCCTGTATAACCTTCTACTACTTCCTGATCACTCTCTGTAACAAAATCGTCATCTGGAAGGAAAAACGACAGTGTTTGGTCAGATCTGGAAAGAAGAGCATCTGAAGTAAATGTTTGTTTTCCATATTTAACCATTTTTAGTCTTGTAGGTACCTTTACTCTTACAGTATAGTTGAATTCCAGTTCACCTCCGGGTGAATGCTGTGTCCTGTTAAAGTCTCTGCCAGGCCATATGTTACCCCCGATCTCATCTATTTCAAAGAATCCAATACTTGTGTTCACAGGTACGTTAGAAGCAACGGCTGAAGAATTAATATCATCTGCACCCATTCTGAAGAGGTCAACATAGTCATCAGGGCTTAATGGTGGAGCTCCGACACCAGTTGTTTGATCGTCCCAAACTGCTATATGCCCGATTTTACCTAAGAAGCTACCCTGTTCAAGTAGAAGACCATCTACAATCATTTGTGCACCATCTTCTACACCACCCAGATTGATATCACCAGTATGAGAGGAAAATTCACCTGCTATTGTACTCTTTATTTCATGTTGTGCACCATCTTTTCTGTAAGATTGAAATTCCATTGGACCGTTGTCTGAATCTGTCATATTGAAAGAATAACCAATAAATTCTGGTTTGCTTTGTTCAGCAGTAGGCAAATAACTAAATGCAGACCATGCAGGTCTACCATCTGCATTTTCGTTTGTTGCTTCCACGGTTGGTAGCGTACCAATAGTAACCATTGCCGAACCTCTAATGTGTGCACCCTCCTCGTATATGACACCGATGAAATCCTGTGTAGATAGATCTTCTGGAAGTTCATACCATGCCATATATGCCCGCTTCCACCAATCACCACCTGAGTTAATATCTGCAGAGTTTGCTACGTCGAACCGCGAGGCAGAGTCAAAATTAAACGCGTAGTCAGTAGACTCTGTAATACCACCACCTACCCAATCCTGTGTACCGGTAAGTGAACCATCTATGTCACCACCCAAATTACCGAATCCATAGTCTTCTGCCGATGTACCAGGACCGTCATCTAATGGCCAGTAGTGAGTTGGTGCATACGTATCCAATATGTACTCCCTGTAAGAACCTGTAATGTTAAACCATACTATGGTTGAGTTCCAGTTACCTGCGGTGTCGTTTACTGATACGTTAACAGACCAATTTCCTCTAGGCAATGCGTATATGTTTGAGAAATTCCTGAATTTTAGAAAACCACTTGCATTTATTTCGAAGTTATATGTATCATTTACCCACCAGCTGTCAACTCCATCAAAGTCGGTTGCATTTAGATCTATACCCGTGAAGTTTGCGTAGCTTGCAATCATATGACCACGGCCGGTTATGTTTGGTGGATCCGCGTCATTGAATGCGTATTCAGTATCGTTTCCAAATAAAAATTTTAGTGTGTGCTTTCCTGCATCAATAACTTTTGATATTTCCAATGCAGTTGTGTTACACTCGTAATTCTCTATGAAAACAGAATCATTAATCCACTGGTAAGGTAGCGTAGTATTATCACAAATTACTTTGAGGAATTTTAACTCATAGCCAATGTCACTGTAATCAGTCCAATTGGTTCCATTCACAGCAGTTATTGTAAGGTTGGCTTGGCCAGTTGTATTGAATTTTACAGTCCAGTTACCGCCTATCGTAGGGTATGATTGCACGTTTATGATGTTTATATCAATCTCGTATGTATCATTGCTGAGTTGTGGAACGACCCACTTTATTTGATCAAATTTGCTGTTGTTGTTTGTGTCTATGTATGCTACCTTGAATTTAGGATTAGACGTTATATCTGTCCTGGTACCATTTATTATTCTGTAAATCTTTGGTTTGTGATATATCTCAGGTAGTGATGCATATGCAACCGTATTTTCATAATGAGCCGAATCATCTGAAATAACAGTTACTCTTTTTGTGCCTTCGTCTATTGTCTCTTCTGTGTATGAAGGAGGGGTCTGATAAGTTACTGTTATGTTGGAAATTTCTATTGACCAGTTAACCGGATATCCAACGAGCGAATCAAACTGATTCTTTTCCATGCCAATTTTATTGTAGGTCATTTCGTTGTAAAGATAATAAATGGTCCATAAAATTGTGTTTGAAGAGGACTGATATAATGGTTCAGACTTGAAATCTGAATCATCAAACACCGCAATACCAGCCGAAGTAAAGTTGAGATTTATAGGGACATTTGTGTAGTTAGATAAGGTATAGTTTGTTGTAACGTTTATTATTTGCAAAACATTATCTATCTGGAAATCATTTATTTTTAAATCAGCCATATCAGAGAACTGGTTGATTAGTGTCTCGTTGCTGAATATTTTTATGTTAGAAGAGTTTTCAGGTAATATATCAGATAAATTAAGTTTTTTGTCGTATATCTTGACTTCAACCTCTGGTGTAAAGTATTTTGACAGAAGCAAGATATTTCCATTTGCACTTATTTCAGGAATCGTTACATTTCTTGTGTTTGAAATCAGGCTTCCGTTTAGAAATACCTGTACATTTGTTGCCTCTTCCGTTATAGGCAATTCAAAGAATTTGTTGTACGCCGAAATATTCTGTATATTGAATACAACAAACTCTTGTTCCCATTCTACAGGTTCACTTATATTTATGAGTAATTGTACAGGATCCATATAGAAAAATCTCAACCCTGTATAATTGGTTGAATTCCCTGTACCGTTTGAGGAATCAAATGTACTTATTTTTTCTTCTGGTGAGACATCTATTATTTCCATATGTGTAACGGCAGAATTATTGTGGAGGTCTGTTGCGTAGAACTTGTAACCAAATGAGCCCGGAGTAGACATCACTTTAGTTATGTTGCTCCACGCAACTTTTACGTTCAAATTGGAAGACCAGACCTCTTTGCCAAATCTCTTAACGAGAACAATATGATTAGGTACGGTCAGATCGTAGATCTTACCGTCGTAGAATTCCTTGTAGATGTATTTCACATAAACAGGTTTCAACTCACGATCTAAGAACGTTAGCTGTCCGTCCAATTCGTAAGCATCCTTTACCTTAATGAATTCGAAATCATTAACATCCGGACCAAATATCATGTCCTTTAGTGAACTTAGCACAAATTCTGCTCCGTTTACCCTTGTGTAAACTTCGTGGTCAGGCGTTAGCAATATATCAATTTCACCGTCTACGCGATAGATGTCTCCGGAATAATCCCTGGCTATTAGATTCAATGGTTTATTCCATTCAATTTCCCCACCTTTCAGTGTGGCCACTTCATCCTCGTATCTGAGATCTTTGAGAAGCTTCCATCCATCTATTGTAAGAATTTGAGTATCTTTGTCATAGCTGGACACAAAGCTGTGTGTTTCATTCATCCATACGCCTGAACCATTCCAGCTAAATGTCCAGTCTTTCAGACCAAAATCATCTTCCCATAACGCGTAGAATTTTACCTCTTCACCAATCATAGGTCTTGTGTTGTTAGCAGAGAATACCGAGTATATTGGAGCATCTGCATTTTCCGTATCTGTAACATTTTCTATGGTTGGCTCTGGAACTATCACAGGTTCAGGTGTAATAGGAGTTGTTACATTCGTTTCTGTAGTTGTGTTAGTTTCTGGCTCTGGGACTATCACAGGTTCAACAGGTACCGTCACATTTGTTTCATTAACAGGTACCGTCACATTTACTTCTTCGGGCGGCGGTTCTGTCACATTGGTTACGTTAGGCGGAATTCTTAATACAGGACCTATTCCAATACTTGGTCCTTCTACAGCATCACTTATATTGACATTCTCCAGAATTAATCTTGGTATAGTTACTTCTACCGTTTCATTCAGTGTGTTATTTGTTTCCATAGAGAATATAGCGCTTGGTAGAATCAATGCTGAAGATATAAGAATGATAATCGCAAGCGCGCTTATACCCAGAAGACCCAGCAAACCAAGAAGACCTATTGTACCTGTCATTGCCTTGAGTTTCGCACCTTTAACGAACCAGAGATTCTGTCGCCCGACCGTTATTCTTTCAACCTCACCTTTGATTTGTAGCTCTAATAATCGCTCCTGAACCACATGCCAGGACATTTTTATCTTCCTGGATACCTCTAACGTGGTCTGAGGGCTCTTCTTTCTAAGTATGCCTACTATGACAGAGTCTTCCATCTAGTCTACTCCGGGTTTTGGTTAAATTGAGTTGACTGCGATGGTTTAAATAAATTTTTATACAGAAGAATATACAATGTATTATACAATTATTTGTGCAATACAACTATTCTAGAATATATATTTTCTATTTATTACCAAAATTTTAGCGTATTTTTCAGCTTACCGCCAAAACTGTAGCTTGGCAATGGTTCTTGAGCCAGTTTGGCGGACAGTTTTATGAGTTCTCTTGTAACACGGTCATTTGGTTTCATGGTAACCAGCGGGGTTCTCTGTGCCAGTGACTTACGGAAATCATGGTGATATGGAATAGATCCTATTACAGGAAGATTCGTTATGTTTTCAACATCATTCTTACCAACATCATACTTGTCCTTGTACACTTTGTTCAGTATTACGCCCAATGTCTTTATACCAAGATCTTTGCAGACCTCGTTACACCTCATAACATCTGTTATGGACATTATATTTGGATTTGTAACAAACACAACTTCGTCGCATGCCTTAAGTGTACCCATCGATTCACGACCAAGCCCCGGCGCTGAGTCCAATATTATATAGTCGTTTTGATCTGCCAGCTGCTGGATTTTCTCCTTAATATGAAGGATATCGATACCGTCAAGTTCGTTTATTCCCAGGGCCGCAGGTATTACCTTCATGCCGCTTTCATGGGAATGCGTAGCTTCATCCAGGCTACTTTGCTCACGCAGCACATGATTGAAAGTGTTAGGCTTGTGATATATGTTCAGATACAAGCTAAGATGGGATGTTGTAAGATTACAGTCAATAAGAGTTGTTCTTTTGTTATAGTACTTAGACAAAGCAGCTGCAATATTCAATGCAATCGTAGTTTTTCCAACCCCTCCCTTTCCGGATACAACACCAATCACTTTCATTTTTATCACCCCGAGAGTGATGAAAAGAGATACAGTTTAATGTAGCTCATTTTTTCACCTTTTTGTTCGGTTTCGTTAACATAGGTAAGCCGTTTACTTTATTTATAATGACTTTGTAACCCTTCGGCATATCATGCACAGCATCAACGGGATCTTTTGAAAAAAAATAAATGGTCGTCTTTTTCTTTTGCCTGGAATGTATGTACCACTTTACATTCTTCTTGTCCTTGTAGACGTAAGGACCAAACAACCCCATTACTATAATTTGCATGAACCTATATTTATGGTTTTAGATCGTTCAATGTCATATTCAGTGCCACAGGTGTGGTATAGTAAGGCTCAAAACCCAGAACCTCTTTGGCCTTCTTTATAGAGAGTGCACAATCATTTGTTACCTGATGTATATGCCGCATTGACATATGCGGGCTTGTAGGCATGGCCTGTATGGCCGTTTTTGTCCAATGTATACTTGCCAGAAACTTGGCAACTCTGGGATGCCTGTAGCTCTTGTATTTCACTTTCATGAGTTTACAGGCAGTCTCGTAGAAACTCTCATATGTCATGAGATCCTTTGTTCCAACGTTGAATATGTTATTATAGGCATTCCTGTTATTCAGTACTGTCATCAGCATCCTCACTATGTCATCAACATGTATTGTATGAAACTTGTTTTCACCGTCGCCTATTATGGGATGACCGCTCTTGATAGCCTCAAATATATGATACCATGGTATACTGGCTCCTATAACAGTAGGCGCACGTATTATCGTGTAATTTATTCCTGAATCCTTGATTATACGCTCCGCCTTTGCTTTTGATGTGTCGAATTTAGTTCGTGGTGCATAACGCGAGTGCTCTTTAACGGGTATCTGGCTGTTATTAACAACACCGCCAGAACTGATAAATATCAGATGTTTTACCTTTTTTTCCTTGCAAAGTTCGACTACCTTCTGGGTACCTTTTACATTGGTATCAAACAATTCGTGGTCATCATCGTCATTACTTGCAGCAAGATGATAAACAATGTTAACAGAAGAAAATGCTCTTCTAAGGGCTACTTTGTTGGAGACGTCACCGGTAACCATCTTGACCCTATCAGGTCTGTCAATGTCATCTTGCCGTGCAAACACAACAACTTCATGGCCCTCGGCGACAAGACCTCTTACAAGAGGTTTTCCAACGAACCCTGTACCGCCCGTAACAAGAATCTTCATAGTTATTCTTGGGCTTCACAGATTAAATTGTTAACGTATTAAAAGTCATGTAATAGCTATTATAAAATGAACAAGAAGTTGAAAAGGGAGCTATTCACGTATGTCTCAGTTCTTGTGTATATTATAACGTTTACATTTATCATAATAGCTTCCACGGTAGTTCTTCACGAGTCGGGTCATTTTTTTGTCGGAACTCTTATTGGATGCGAGGATATAGAAATAGTTTTCCTTGACCAGACATTCAATACATATACAAAATTAGTATGCCCGCAGGACCTTGAACAGGTAATGTTTCTTACTTTATACATAAGCGGCTTGGCTTTTATTCTGCCGTTTGCGGTAATACTTTATCTGATGAGTGGATACGAAAAATACTATGCCCTCATAGTCCTGGGCTTCAACTTCATAATAAGTGCGTCAGATATAGCAAACTTCCCGGCAGTTTTTGGCTACACCTCACTTATACTGGGAGCAGCTCTGCTGGTTTACGGTGAGATGTTATTGATCAGCAGTTATCTGAAGCATATAGAAGCCAAGAAATCCATGAGCACGTTCTTCTCGAGAAGATAATCATTCTTTGCTTCTTTCAAGTATCTTTGGACGTTTTTTCCTCTTTTTTCTCTTGAATATTATCAACAGTAACAGCACTATTGGAATGATTATTATCAGGAAATAAGGCAGTAAGTTGGCAGCCACGCGTATTATAACAGAAACATTTCCCAGCGTAAAAACGGCTGTTTTTATGTCTTCTTCCGTATCCCTGAGTTTCAGAAGCGCGTTGGTAAAATCGTCTTTGTTGTTGTAGTCTCTTACAAGATCAAGGTTTTGCTTTGCAGACTCAATAGCATTTCTAGGCAAAGAGACATTGTAGCCCTTTATGGCTGTGGATTCTATCTCAGCCTCGATTTCAAGTATCAAAAACTGGTAGTTTATTATTCTGTTGTTTATGAATTCCTTGAGAGATTCAGGAGATTTGTGAACAGCTAATGTTATTATTCCAACCTTGTTTACATACTGGCTGGAAACCTGGAAGTCCATGTAATAATCCCCGAGTTCAGTATCCGTAAACACGTCATACAGGAACAACAAACTTCCGTTAACGTCGATTTCCTGTTTCATTTTTGGATTCAGGTCTATGGAGAAAACTTCCGGTGCGGAATAGAACATTCCCACGTCTCTTAGAACAGCATTTCCTGTATTGTTCACCCTTACAGCGAACAAAGTAGATAGGTTCTGGTAAACTATTACAATTTCGGGGTATTCTATTGTCATATCAGGAGAAATAATCAGATCACTGAATGTAATATCAAATTTTGTGCGGCCTTCCTCTCCACCTTCTTCACCGCCTTCCTCTCCCCCACCCTGTTCCTGCTCCTGTTCTTCCTCTTCACCTGTTGGTGGAGGTTGCTGTTCCTGCTCTCCACCACCGCCTCCACCTTCTTCACCGCCTTCCTCTCCACCGTCTGGAGGAGGACCTCCACCTGTTTCATTCTGTTCGGTTTCGTTTTGTTCTGTCTGGTTCTGCTCGTCTTCGTCCTGCACGGTAAATGAGCCCCACCGTTCAGAAACACGGCCGCCATACCGTGCGGTTAACTTGATGAAGTACTGTCCGTACCCTGGCGGCATAAAGAGTGCATTATGAAATCTCTTATTACCGGGATAAAGATGTACTGTGGAATCAACATAAGTAGCCAGTTTATTCAGTGTTGTAGAGTTTGTAAGGTTGTAGATCTCCTCTTTTATACTGGCTTCATAATCAACACTTCCAATGTTGGTTATTTCTACAGAAATGTTTTGGAGCTGTCCTAAACGAAGAGAAGTGTTAAAAGTGAACAATGTAATCTCAAGATCTTTTTTTTGTCTCACCGATGTCTCAATTGCCCCGTATATAGTGTCCCTGTCTGTTACATTTTGATCTCCATGAACAGTCGTATTACCGGTTATCTCACCGGGAAGGAAAAATGACACAGAAACCAGTACAGAAAGCACGAAAGCTACCATAAGCCCCTTTTCTATGTGGTCCATTTCCTGTTTCATTCTATCACTACGAATACCTATATATCAGAAACGAAATAAAGATGATCAAAGGAATTAAAAGAAAAATAAAATAATTATTCCCGTCTTCTTCGGGAGGCATAACTTCTTCGGGAGGCATAACTTCTTCCGGAGGTTCAGCTATTTCTTCACCGGGTACTGTAACTGAAAGATTGAAGATTCTCTCCTGGGAGAACAGTATTTCATTTCCTTCAGGGAAGTTTTTGGCAGAAATTAAAAGACTATATCTACCGGGCTTGACGTCTTTTGGTTCGGTAAATACTTTGACTGTGGTAGCTCTGACGTATTCATCAGTATAAACCATCTCATTGCCCTGATCACGGCTTATGTTTATCTCATCCTTTTCAAAAATAAAACTCCAGTTTTCCGGTACGTATACCTGCGAAAGTCTTATCATCTGGCTTCTATTGTCGGAGCTCCAGAACAAAAGCGTAAAACTTATACTCTCATTCTCTTCAGCTATAACAGAACTCTTTTTCACGGAAGAACCGAAGTTACCGGCCAATGCCACGCCTGATAAAAGCAGAAAGATAATAAGAAAGCTAAATAATTTCATCATGTTTAGCACCTGTTATTGTTATATTGCCGCTGTACACGCCAGCAAAAACTGCCGGCACGTTCATCCAGTACCAAGTGGTTACATTGATTACCGGAGCAACATCAAGCCTTATCGGTGTTCTTGCGTCCGTAAGATTGTACGACTCCGAAAAGTCGTTTGTTGTATTGCTCCAAGTTATATTGCCAACACCTATATCGGCCCACGTATCGTTTGTGAGATTATAACCCATTATGTAAAGATCAAGCACACAGCTGTTGTGGTTAACACTTATATTGTATTCGTTGGCATCGTTTCCGGGAGCCGGATTGCCGTCAGTACTTGGAGGAAGATCCCCGAAACTCATTGTAGACCAGAGAACGGTGAAGTCAACGGAACATTCTATTGTGCTTATGTTTGCATCCAGTGTGCTATTTTGGCTGACCTGTGTTTCGTTTGCCGTAAACAAGACATCAACTTCTCTTATAGTGTCAGCAACTGACGTCACGTTAACAGTCCATTCGAGATTGCATATATCAGATTCACTCATGTAGCCGCACGTCTGGTTGCCTGTAGACCAGAAAGGAACATGACCCTTTGTAGTGTTAATCTGGACAACAGGATTTGCCGTGGAAATATTGAATCTAGGTGTACCGTTTACATTATCGCACACAGCTGTGGGGTTGCTTGCATTGCTGGTACACGACACATTAGCCGACAGTAAAAACGTCCTGTTTTCCACCACATTCGTTGTGACACTTGGTAGAGGTTTCAAAAGACTTACATTAAGAAAACCGTATGCCTGGTCAACTGTTATGTTATGTCCTGTAGAATTAACTTGACCCACATTAGTGTTTGTTGCATTACATTGCATGCGTATTGTGTACGTATCAGCGGAAGTTGCGTTTATCTGTATGAAGTACTGGGAAGAATTATCATCCAGAGAACCTAAGGATATAGAAGAAACGTTTGCGTATATTGGTTCTGTGTCGTCAGTTGTTATTGGTGTAAAAGTTTCGTTGTCTGTAGAATTAAGAATATTCAGAAAAACATTTTCTGCCGTACCCTCTAACGCTTCACAGTTAACGGTAAGTGTTGTGTTTTCCCCTGTGAGATAGGCATCATCATACAAGGTTCCGTTTGGCCTTACGTCAAGCGAAAATGATACTTGTGAAAAAACCAGAAGAGCGAACAGAACATATGTTATTTTCATTTTTTCACCTTGTGGTTAACCACGCTCATTTTTTTGAATATGATTTCTGATTTCATGCAATGTAGAAGTATCCGTATTTTTATTCTTCACACTCAAAGGCATCTGGTGATTTATATTTCCGCTCCGTTTCTTCTTAAGCGCAATAGCAACTGTGAAGGCAAATATCGCAAACGTAGCCACATAAAGATAATTCAGGCTGATAGGTTCACTTGTTGCCTTGCCTGTGACAACAGACGGTGCAACATACTCAAGTACGGTGAACCCGAATATTTTGTCCTGCGTAAATTCGTTTGATTTTACAATAATCTTGGCACTGGCAGTGGAAGGCTGCTCGTCCATGGGACCAAAGAATGTTATTGGAATTCTGATTTTCTCATCGACACCTATGGTACTGTCATAATCACCGACTGAATAGTATTTGTCGCTCAGTTCCAGTGATATGTCAAGATCTGTTATTTTCTTCTGACCTGTGTTAACTATAAGCAATTCCTCTCCTGTAGTGTTCCCCTGCTTTACCTGAACGGATCCGGGGAATACAACGGATATGGAAGGCATGTTGAGTACTTCAAGCCTGTGTGTCATATTGTAGGAAACATAAGGATGCTTCTTTGCTGTGGCTATTAATGTATAGTTCCCTTCCTGCTCAGGGCCTAGAAAGTCCAAAGAAAACACGCCGTTGTGGTTTGTTTGTACTGTATGGTCTATTGGCCACCCATCCGTTCTCAGCCTGACAGTAACGTTTGTTAGCTGGCCCTTGTCACCTGCAGTGGATCCGGTTACTCTTATGAAATCTTTTATTCCATATTTGCTCCTGTCAAAATTCAGGGAA
The DNA here is from genome assembly GCA_028279825.1 of archaeon. Taxonomy (GTDB): domain Archaea; phylum Aenigmatarchaeota; class Aenigmatarchaeia; order GW2011-AR5; family GW2011-AR5; genus GW2011-AR5. The sequence continues at coordinate 26,234 of JANQNA010000003.1, forward strand.
AGTTTTATCTCTTCCTTTATGCCTACGGCAAACACTGAGAAGTCTGATACTGTGAAGCTTACCCTGTTATGCGAGCTGTCTATATCAGGGAATATTATTACCCATGGATCAACGCAGCTGTTCCTTGCAGAATTCCAGTTTGAGCATTTGAAAACTTTAAGGTCGGCTTCGTTCGCAAAGCCCGTCCCGCCATATTTCAATACAACAGTTGCAACGTCAAAATCCCATTCAGTGTCTATATGGTAAATGCCGGAAATTGTGAATCCTGGCATTGAAACAGAAGGTTCATAGTCATACTCTATTGCGTCTTTGAATTTGTTTACGTTTGCGCCATCCAGCTTGATTGTTGCATCTGCAAATTCCAGCTGCACGTCATATTCACCAGGAAGTATTTCTGCCGAATACGTGCCGTCAGACCTTGTTGTCATTTGTAAGTGCTGGGAGTCTCCTTTGAAGAATGTGAACACGCCTCCAAGCGATCCGTCACGTATTTTCCCGGAAAATACACTTACGTAGTTCAGTGCTATAGATGAAGAATAAATCGTTCCGTTGTAGCTGATCTCAGCTGTTAACTGGTATTCTCCAGGCGATAGATCAGGTGTGGCAATACTTACATCAAAAGCGTCACCGTTTTCTGTAACACTTCTTATTGTGCTTGAAGTTGAACCAACACGTACAGTAAGAATACCGTTAATTGGTATGTTTTCACCGTTCTGCATGGCTCTTAGTTTGAACGTAACGTTGTCTTTCGGAAGGATTGAACTTGTTCCTATTTGCAGGACCTCGAATTCTACTGGAGCTTTAATTTCTACGGTAGATGCGGATGTTATATCCTTGCCCTGGTAATGAGCCGTCACTGCCAGATTGTACACTCTTGGCACATCAGGCGCGTCTACTCTTATCAGCCATCCTTTGTTGGTATCGTAGATAGGAGGAATAGCAAATTGCTGTGACTCCCCGTCAAGATGCGCGGAAAACGTTACGTCTGAAATCAGGACATCGTCATTTTTCTTTGGTATAAACACAACCTCTATCATATCTTCCGAGTAGACGTAATCTGGTATTTCTGACATGGATGAAGTTAACTCAGAGATGACAAAATTTTTCGATGTGCTTATTTCCGTTCCGTTGCTCACGCAATAGATATGCGCTGTATAGTCACCTCTTCTGTCAAAATAATTCCCGGGCATGGAAAGTCTGTATACTCCGCCGCCCATATCCTGTAAATCTAAAGAAGGCAGTATCACGTCAGGTCCGTTTATGTCCATATACACCCTGTCTATAGTCCCGTTCAAACAAGACACGCTTACGTTTAACATGTCACCTAACCATAATTCTGAAGGTTCCACTAGTACGTTCTCCATGAATGCAGCATTTACAGAACCTATGCTCAGCATAAATAGCAACAGGATAAGCATAGGTTTCATCTCTTTCGCCCTCCTGAAAGTATATACACGTTAGAACGCCCTACCTTGTACAGTTCCAGTTTTCCCTGGTTTTTCAGAGCTTCTAAGTATCCGGAAGCAATCGCCCTGTTTATTTTCAGTTCCTTTGCAACCTGGGATACAGAAAGAAGTCTTTTATCTAGTAAATCCAGTATACGCCTCTCTAAATTGTTCGGAGTTTCCATTCAATCAATATTGATTCTATATAGACACCATATATATACTTTGTTGTAACTACATAGATACAATATTGACAGGTTTTTCGATACTGTAATATATATTTTACAGTAGAATTTAGCCTATTTGGCAAGAAGTTTGAAGATAATGTTTTGTATAACGGCTGCAAAACCAGTTTCTCTTTGAAGGTTTGTCGTCTCCTTTCCAAAATATTTACCATCCAGAGATACTATGGAGAACGAAACGTCCTGCTGGCTAAACGACGGGGTTGTGTATGGAAGAAGAAATTTCTCTGGCACGTTCTTTTCCAGGGTGACTTTGGTCTGTATAAATGTCCAGCCCTGCGGATAATCATCAGCTATAACAACAACTTCAGCATCTTCAGTACTTGTTAACGTAAATTCGATGAACTTATCAAAAACCTTTTGGTCTGTATGAAAAACATTCTCTTTCTCTGTAACCCTTTCCACGCTTATATTTTTCTCAATCTCGATTACCTCTCCTGTGTAATAGACACGCATACGTGCTGTATAGTCACCAGCAACTTCAGGAACCCAGAACAGTTCAAAGAATCCGATTCCGCCCGGAGGCATCGTTTTTCCGGCAGACCATCCTGTAAAAACCTTTTCAGTCTCGTTAAATACGTCAATTCTTATCTGGGCCAAATACGGCAGACTGCTGGGATTTGTCAGTTCTGTGGAAAATACATTAGTATCGTATGTATTATTGTGGGCAAAATAGAACACCTCAACGTTATAGGTTTCTTCTATAGAGAGCCCTATCTCCAGCGCGTGTGCCGCAGGCAAAGCCATCAGCAAAACAAGATATATCAGCTTCATATCTAATACCCTAGGATATTTTGCATTATACCACTGTTAGAACGTTGAACTATCACGTCAACCTCTCCGGAATAATTTCCAGTTGGATATGCCTGTGTGTCAAGAGTTATGAAAACATGGTCCTGGCCATGCAGTAAAAAGTTATTTTTGTCAAAGCTCAGAAACGGTGCTATACTTCCGTACGCCTTTACCATTATCTTCGAAGGTTTACCGTCACGCGTTGAAAGATTTATCTGTCTTTTTACCGATCCACCCATCATTATGGCACTAAAGTCCAGCATGTCTGTATCAACGTTCACACCAAGCGTAAAATTAAGGGTATCCCTTGGAATATCAACTACTTCAACTTGTGTGGGGTATCTTATGGTTGAATACGTGAATAACATGTTTGAATAAGAATCAACCGAACGTTCATCAACAAAATACTGGGTTTCAGGCCTTGCTGTTAATGCCGCAAGGATTATGCCTACAATCAAAAAAAAGACCACGACTTTAAACTGATCTTCCACGCAACCACCTGATTATAATGATTATTACTACTATAATCAATATAACTATTAAAATCGTGGTAATGTCAAGAGGCTCTCCCACTGCTTCTCCTTGCACCGTTAATGCCGGCTTTACAAGTGTTATAATAGCCGATTTTTGTGCATCTCCTGTTGTGTAGCTTACCACAGTATCAAGTCTGTACTCACCCTCGTCCAGCGAACCGTATACAGGAGTCTGGAACATTGTCACTTCCCCGGGTGCAACGTATTCTTTTGGGGAAGAAAACTCGCCTTTGAATGTTTCATTCTCGTCGTATATTTTGTTAACAGCTCTTGAGTATAACGTTGTTGTACCTGTATTCTGGAAGTATGTCTTTATCTGGAAACCCCTGTGACTGTACCCATGTGCAGTCGTGTCTAGAATTATTCCCTCACGGCTTGTATCACCTTTTACGCTGAATAAAAGGGAAACTTTTGCCAGACTCACAATTGTTGCCCCAACCGGCGCATCAGGCCCGGCGCCAAACAGTGTTGGTTTGGGATTGACGTAAACGACATGATATCCCGGTTCTGCATCTTCCGGCACATTCAGGAGAAGATTTATATCAGTCCAGCTTCTCCCTGCAGGCCTGTCACCATCCGTCAGAATTTCTACAGGATTGTTAATAAACTCCACCCATGGAAGTATATGCTCTTCCGAAAATTCTGTCATATGCTCCTTATATCCCTTGTTAAAGAAATCCATGCTGCCGCTCTCTGACTCTAAATATACCAGCAAAGGCTCGTCCGATACAGTAAATATGCTGAATTTTACAAGTTTCTGCTCCCCGGGTTCTAGTTCACCGATTTCAACAACATCGGGAGAAACCCCTATGGAAAATTCTGCAGCATTGGCCACGGGAAGTAATAACAGCAAAAGAAGCACGTATTTCATTTTTAGTTATAGACCTTAGGATTTATAAATCATAACTAACTGGCTACAAACGTCCAGACAGCCCTTTCAAGCGTACCTTCAGGTATTCCCTTTGGTATCCACACATCTGCAACCACTTTCTCTACGTCGTAAGGCGCTAAAGGACCTGCAGTTATCCAGTCAGATGCCGTACAAGTCGACCCGTTGAATATACCTGTTCTCCTGTCAAAGTTGTAAACATAAATCTTGTCACATTCCCATCCAACGGCAACACAAAATCCGTTAAGGAAATTTGTGGATCTTGTCACAGAAAAATAACTGAAGTTAGTGTCGCCGCCATTTCTCGTTATATCTGATACAGTTGGCGTTCTGGACATGACAGTACCATTGTCAGGATCGTCTTCTATGGCAAACTGGGAGCCTGTATTGTTACAAAGTCCGCCTGTACCGTTTCCTATATTCCAGTAAAACGAAACACTTGCATTCCTCAAGAACCCTTCAGCCGTAGGTGCATTAAGATCTGTACGATTTGTATTTGCTATAGCTTCCGTCCAGTTCCATTCAAGTCTTCCTGCCCAGAAGTACTGTGTATTTGATTCATTCCTTAGTACTACAACAGCACCTGCACTGTAATCACCTGCAAAAGAAGATCCATAAGGCCTTTCAGTCTCGTTATATATCGTGCTCATGAACGAATAGATATTCGTAACGTTAACAGATCCTGTATTCAGTATATCAACAGATACATTACCGCCTACCTGGCCCGGTGTTATCAATGACCAGTTAATAATTGAAGGTGTAACAGTAATTTCAGTCAAAGCAGTAACGCTAACATCCACAGTTACGTTGTCGTCAACTGCGTAAGTGATGTCAGACTTAGAAGCGAACAGCACAAATAGTGAGATCACAGCTATGAGTACAATAAATAGATACTTCGGTCCCAATTCCATAGATTTAACTGTGCTTTTGGGCGATATATAAAGATTTTGCTATTGTAGAGTGAGAAAAACAGAAAATGTTTATGTGACAACAAACGTCCAAGTTGCCGGTTTCATGGTACCTTCAGGTATTCCCTTTGGTATCCATACGTCTGCCGTGACTTTTTCAATGTCGTTAGGTGCCATAGGACCTGCAGTTATCCAGTCAGATGCTGTACAAGTCGTTGCATTGAATGCACCGGTTCTTCTGTCAAAGTTGTAGAAGTATACCTTGTCACATTCCCATCCAACTGCCACACAAGAACCGTCCAAAAAGTGACCTGATCTTGTTATCCTGAAGTAACTGAAGTTTGTATCTCCACCCTCTCTCGTTATATCCGACACAGTCGGAGTTCTTGATTCAATAGTACCGTTGTCAGGATCGTCTTCTATAGCAAACTGAGCAAGACTGTCATTACATTGCCCAAGCGTCGGTGTTCCTGAACCATTCCCGATAGCCCAGTAAAAAGCAGCACTTGCATTTCTCAAGAATCCTTCACCTACTGGATCGTCTATGTCACTACGATCCGTATTGGATATAGCTTCCGTCCAGTTCCATTCAAGTCTTCCTGCCCAGAAGTATGTTGAAGTTGATTCATTCCTAAAGGTCAGAACAGCACCTGCACTGTAGTCAAGTGCATATGAAGAACCATAAGGTCTGTCAGTTTCATTTGTTATTGTCGTAACAAATGCATACATGTTTGTAATATTTGTAGAACCGGTATTCTTGACGTCTACGTTAACAGTACCACCTGCCTGACCAGGTGTTATGCCGGACCAGTTTATCACAGAAGGCGTAACTGTTATTTCGGTCAATGACGTAACGCTAACATCAACAGTAACATTGTCGTCTCCGTAAGCAAAAACAATATCGGATCTCGATACTAGCAGAAATGCTGTGGCGAATACAAGCACCAGTACCAATATCCCAACTTTCATACTTCTATTTCTGCTCTTGGGCGCTATATAAAGATTGTTGTTGTACCATATAGACTAATTTTATGTGACAACAAACGTCCAAGTTGCCGGTTTCATGGTACCTTCCGGTACTCCTTTCGGTATCCACGCATCTGCAGTCAGTTTTTCAATGTCGTTAGGTGCCATAGGACCTGCAGTTATCCAGTTCACGTTGGAACAGATACTTCCGTTGAATGCACCCGATCTTCTGTCAAAGTTGTAGAAGTATACCTTGTCACATTCCCATCCAACTGCCACACATGTACCGTCCAAAAAATGTCCCGCTCTGGTTATTGAAAAATAACTGAAGTTAGTGTCGCCCCCATTCCTTGTTACACCAGATATAGAAGGCGTTCTTGATTCAATAGTACCGTTGTCAGCATCGTCTTCTATAGCAAACTGAGCAAGGCTGTCATTACATTGCCCAAGCGTTGGTGACCCTGAACCATTACCGATCGTCCAGTAAAAAGCAGCACTTGCATTCCTCAAAAACCCTTCACCTACAGGATCATCCACAGCGCTACGATCCGTATTTGCTATTGACTCTGTCCAGTTCCATTCAACTCTACCGGCCCAGTAATAAGTGGAAGTTGTTTCGTTTCTGAATGTTACAACAGCACCGGCACTGTAATCGCCCGCATATGAAGAACCATAAGGTCTGTCAGTTTCATTTGTTATTGTCGTAACATAAGCATACATATTTGATATATTTGAAGACCCTGTGTTTTGAACATCAACTGTTACAGTTCCTGCGGCTGTACCGGGAAGTATGTCAGACCAGTTTATTATTGATGGTGAAACTGTAATCTCAGAAAGCTGTCCGATGCTAACTTCAACAGTAACATTGTCATCTCCGTAAGCAAACGTAACGCCGGACGTACCTAAAATTATTAACCCACCGATTCCTACGGCTACCAGAAACAGCCAATTTTTTGGCGCGTTTCCTTTGTCAGAAATCATTGCTGTCTTGCTTATCGGAATTTCTATATAAAGATTTTGTTGGTGGCCAACAGAAAAAGCTTGCAAAATCAAACAAAATTTTTTCTTAACCTAACTATTATACCACTTAACTTACTTTTTTCATACCCTACGCCCTGACCAAGCGACTTTGTACCGCCACCTTTGCCGTTAAGCTCTTCACAAACCTCTTTTACAATTTTCCCGGCGTCTTCTTTTCTGTTTTTGCCAACTGATACCAAAACATGAATTTTTTCATTCTTGCCAAACAAAACCAGTATTCTGTCGTCTGCAGATAATTTTTTTGATATGTTCTGCAAAGTTTTTTGATCTGCCTCAAGTTCTTGGACCAAAACATTCTCTACTATTTTATCTTCAAGATATTCCGTCATGCCCGATGCTTCTTGTTCTATTGTTTTTTCTTTCTCCTTTTTGGATTTCTTCCATTTTTCCAGAAGATCTTCCGTACCTTTTACCAGATCCTTTACACCAAGAATTTTTTTACACTCATCAACTATCCTGTCAACCCTTTCTTCATATTTTTTGGCAGCAGGTCCTGCCACAAAGTCTATACGAGCTATATTGTCCTGTATTCTCTCAGTAGAAACAATAACAATTTTCCCAACCTCTGAAGTCGAATCTAAGTGTGTCCCGCCGCAGGCCTCTACGTCAGTACCTGCTATATTAACTATGCGCAGTTCTCTGCCTGGCACAGCACCACCCTGGTATATACCAAAGCCATGCTTACTCTCAGCTTCACCCCTGTTAACGAATTTCTTGTCTATACGCTTCGACGAAGAAACAATATCATTTGCCTCTCTTTCTATACGATATAATTGTTCATCGGTTATAGCCGTGTAGTGAGTAATATCCAGATGTGCTTTGTCAACATCCTTGAAGGCGCTTGCCTGGTTAATATGATTACCTAAAACCCTGCGGGCAGCTTCATTAAGTATATGGGTCCCTGTGTGATGTTTTGCCAGCTGTATTCTTCTTTCCCCGTCTATCTCCACTTTTACAGGCTGGCCTTCTACAAAACTCGGCTTACTGAGCATTTTATGAACGATTAGTGCACCCTGCTTGAAAACTTCCACAAAGGGTTCTTTGTTTATTGTGCCTGTATCATGCATCTGGCCGCCTGATGTAGGATAAGCCACTGTCTGATCTAATATAACGTAATTGTCTACTATTTTCTGTACAGTAGCGGTGTTGGAGAATTTTTTGTAATCAGCAAAGTATAACGCTTTTGTTGCAGTCACATCGCCAAAATCAATATCAACAGCCTTCTTTGTAGCATGCTTCTGCTCATGATGTTCGTGTATATTGGATATAAGTGAATAAAAATTATCAGGCACGTCTATCTTTTTTCCTATCTGTTTTGCTTCCCTTAAGACCAGTTCCGGTGGAACACCATGTGAATCATAAAGTTCTACAAGATCATCAAGATCAACATCTCTTGAGACCACTCTTTTAACAAGCTGTACTGATTTCTTCTTCGTCTTTTCATACTTTTCCTTTTCGATATCAAAGATCTTTTCCACATTATCCAGGTTTTCCTTTAGCTCTGGCACCTGCGGTTTCAGATATTTTGCATGAAGCTCAAAGAGTTTCTTTACATCAATATTCCAGTCGTTTTTGTCTATAAACCCTAGCATTCTTCTAAAGATAATACGAAGATTATACGAGTCACCAACATTCGATGGTATCGCCCCGTCACTAAACATCAAAAGCAGAGCCCTGCTATGTTCAGCCACGGAATACAGCCCGGCCAATGGAAGAATATTCTCCTTTAATGTACTCACGTCTGTACCGACTTTTTGTGCAACATCCTTCCAGGAGTCTTCAACATTTTCTATTTCATCCAGATTTAACAATCCACCATAAGGAACAAACCTGCCAATAAGTTTTTTGTCAAACTTCAGTTTAGTTTGTTTTAGCAAATGTTCCATTACTGTTGGGAAAGTAGCGTCGTATATTGTGTTTGTACCCTGTGAAAACCAGGCATTTCGTTCCTGCCCCATACCCATGTCCAGAACCTTCAGATCTAAGTCACGAAGTCCATTATCACTTTGTTCATACATCATGTAGACCTGATTGCCAAGCTCATTGCCTCTCGAAAAGAACTCCATACAAGGACCAAGATTACCGCCACCGGCCCAGGCATCTTCATGAAAAGTCACCTCGCTGTTCGGCAGTCCGAGCCCCTTCTTCAGCCAGGCGTGTATATGTTCCAATACAAGGTTCTGGTCCCACTCCGAAGGCTGTACAAACGCATGTTGTCCTATCATCGAGAAAACAGTATTGTGACTGCCTGTTATCCCGACATTGTCAATGTCCACAGTACGAAAGCAATATTGTGGAATAACAAGCCTCTTCGCGGGAGGTTCAACTTCTCCGGATACAACAAACGGCTGGAATGCCGCTATAGAAGCATTTGTGAATTCCATTGTCGGATTCCATCTAGCAACAATAGGATAACGATTAATAGGAGTATAGCCAAACTTTTCAAACATTTTTGAAAAGCGCTTCCAGACTTGTATGTAATCAAGTTTCTTTTTCGCCGGAGATTTGCCGATAAAGGCAAAAGGAATCTCGCCGCATGCAGGATCCCCGCAAGTATCGCGACCTTCGGTCGCCCAAAAAGGTTTTTTACAATTTTTACATTTCCTTCTTTTGTAACCTTCCGTTTGAAGATACTCTGTGGCGTAATACTTCTCAGGATCCTTGTAGAAGCTGCCTACATACTTCTTTTTCGCTTCCTTATCTGTTAACATGTCTACCCAAGTATAGTTAGAAAAAACAAAATTTAAAGCAAAAAACAAAAAAAGGTTTAGCCGAATAAGCTTGCTAGACCGCCAGCTGCTTCTTCTGCTTTCTTTTCTACTTCTTCTTCGCTAGGACCTTCTTCTTTCTTGGCTTCGCCTGCGGCTGGAGCTGCGGCTGCTGGAGCAGCTGCTGCTACTGGCATTGCTGCTTTGCTGATGACTTCTTCTATGTTTACGCCATCAAGTGCGGCTACCATTGCCTTTATCTTGGCCTCGTCAGGTGTTTCGCCAATTGAGGAAACAATCTTTTTCAGATTATCCTCGTTTATCTCTTTCCCAGCGCTGTGAAGTAACAAAGCGGAATATACGTAGTTCATTTTATTACCTCCTAAACATTTGTCTTCTCCTTCAGCGCGCGAGCTTCGCTCACTGCTTTTGCAAGAACATCATCTATGAAGCCCTTTTCGGTTATATTGGCTTCAACACAAAGTGCTCTTGCTTCTGAAAATGCCTTTTGAATCATCAAAGGCATTGTAAGTGTTGTTGGGTATTCCGTGTTCACAGAAAGATTAACTGCCTTCTGCACGCAGTCAGTTATTTGGTTTACATAATCCTCTGTACTTACATCCAACACATCTTTACCATAAACTGTTCCGTCTTCCCATACGTGTGTAAGGTTGAAACCAACTTCCATCGGCTCCATTTTCAAAAGACTCAGTACATCCACCACATCCTGGCTTATCGCTTCACCTTCCTTGGCAACTGTCTTGTCTGCCATAACGGCAATCTTACCGCCCTGTACAGACGCCTTCAATTTGATTTTTTGTAGCGTTGATATGGAAGGACCAGGTGGAAGTGGGGTAGGACCCTTTTGAATAACTATATCCTTTGGAGCAATATCTCCAGGCTTTGCAGCCGCCGGTGTTCTGTTCTCCTTCAGAATTTTAAAGAGTTTAAATGGATTTTCGTTGCTGAGAAGTAAAGCCGGTGAATCCTGTAATTTACTTTCCAGATCTTTTATGTTTGCCTTTGTGGATTTCTCCAAAGCCTTCTTTAAGAGCGTCTTCTTTGCCATCTTTATTACTGCCGTTCCTCTAAGGTTTTCTCTCATTGCCTGCAATGCGCGAGAAGGAAGTTTATGCATGTTCAGCACACCCACGACTGAGTGTTCCTCCATCAACTTCACTAGCTCTTCAACAATTACTGGCTTTTCTTTCTTAAGCATTACTAACACCCACTCTTGCTGGCTTGCCCATTGTGGTTTTTATGTAAACGTTCTTTATCTGGGCTTTTGCCGGCAATGCCTTTCTGACTTCTTCTACAACCTTTTCTACATTTGCCTTGATCTGAGTATCATCCATATCTTCTGATCCTATTGCGAGCTGTATTGTCGGAGAGTCTCTGACGTTTATTCTGACCATTCTCTTTGCCTGCTCAACCATAGGTGTTGGGTCTCTGCCAGGTGGCAGAGGCTTTGGCATTTTTCCCTTCGGACCAAGATAACGTCCCAGGATCTTACCAACCAGCGGCATTAAAGGAGCTTCACAAAGGAAGAAATCATACTTTTTCGTAAATGCTTTTGCTGCCGCTTTCTTTCTGGCAAAATCTTCTATTTCTCTCTTAGTGACTCCATTTGAATCAGAAATAACACATATACTGATCTCCTTGCCTCTCCCATGCGGAAGCACAACATCTTTGGAGAACTTGTTTTCCGGCTTCTTCAGGTCAATATTCCTGAGGTTGATTATAAGGTCTATCGTCTGGGCGAATTTTCTCTTCTTGGATTCCCTGAGCTTTTTGATAGCTTCTTCCATCTTATGTTCCATTAAATCACCCTTCTGTCGCCAAAATAGATTCATTAGACGCCAGTCTGTGGGTTAAGATAACTATGAGAATAAAGTATTAAAAGGCCTCTTTTTCCTTGTCGTTTTCCACGTTTTTCATTCTCTCGTCTAAAGAGCCAACGGCTGCAGCAAATATCTGCCTTACTTCGTTAAGCCTGTCTTCTATACCAGCTAATTTACGTGAAAGCTCATTGTACGAAGTACCTATTTCCACTTCTACAAGATGCCTTACATCAGCTATTTTATTGTCAACGAATGAAACCTGCTTTGCAACATCATCCTTGATTTCATCAGTTTTTCTTGAGATAGAATCAACTTTTTGATTTATTTCTTCTATTCGCTTATCGTTGTCAAATCTTAACGTATTCAGCGCATCCTGCAACCCAACCTTTTGCAATATTACCACCAGTATAAGCAGAACAAATATTACAGTTATAGCGACCATGTCAAATAACTCTATTGCTATAATTGCCAGAACCAGCAGATATAACGCTATCAGAATAAAATCGTATTTCATTAAAAGAAAAATACCCAGAATATTCTTAAAGCTGTCCAAAAAAATTATGCATTACTGTGAAATTACATGCGTAATTACTCTACCTTCACTTTACCTTCTGTAATCTCTTTTATCAGATCTTTCGGCGATTTTTCATCTACCAACACGCCGGCACTCTGGCATGTTCCAAGAACCTGCTTTACCTTTCCCTTTAGGTCACCGCGTATAGAGTCCTTGCTCTTCGCTATCTTGACAACAGCGTCAAGTGTTATACTCCCCGCAAGATTCCTTGTTTTGTCCTCATTCAGCGTGCCAAGCTTGTCTTTTTTTAACTCTTTTTTGATCATTGAAGTAACAGGAGGAGATCCTACAGATATCGTAAAGTTCTTCTTGTCGTCAACAACTATCTTTACAGGCACTTCCATACCGTCAAATGATTTTGTTTTCTCGTTTATCTGGTTGACAACATCACCTACATTTATGCCTAGAGGTGACAATGTTGGTCCTATTGGCGGTGCAGCCGTTGCATGGCCGCCTTTTACTAGCACTTCTACTGTTTCCATCTAATCACTCTTCTTTTTTTCATACATTCTTACCGAATTAACAGAAATCGTAACCGGTATTGGTATTGCCGCTTCCAAGAACTCAACGGTTATTTCACCCTTTGTCTCGTCTACTCTTGAAATCTTGGCTCTTTCACCCTTGAAAGGAGAACCGATTATCTCGACAATATCACCAACATCAAATTTCACTTCACTCTTCTCAGGAACCAGAAACTTCTCTAACTGGACCATAGGCACGTTCTTGTTTATGAAGCCTCTGACATGAGGAACACTCTTTACAGCCAGTTCTATTTCATCTTCGTCAGCTTCTATGAAAATATAACCCCTCAGTTCTTCCGGGTGAAACAATGATTTTATAGGTATTTTCTCGTTTTGAATCTTTGTAGTAAGTGAATCTATTACCACGTTTTCTCTTCCGGTCGTTGTCCTTATTGTTGCTATCATCTAAATCACCGTATGAAGTTGTTTACAACTTCTATAAGCCTCCGATTAACTGTACTGCTATGAATATTGCGAATCCAATTATACCTATAACAACCATACCAAGGCTTGTAATCTTCACAGTTTGCCTGTATTCGACCTTATCAGGTTTCGAAGAGACTAAAAATATCCTTCTCATCCGGTCCATCAGGTTCTTAAGACCCATGGTTTCTATTAGAACAAAACATTTAAAAACGCCCATATTTTAAGAAGATTTCTCTTTCCTGCCTGGTCAGAAAGCTTTTTATTTCTCTATAAAGTCTATTCCAAACAACTTCTCAATATCCTTCTTCTTCTCTTGTGTGTAGACCTTTTGAGGAGCAAAAAGAGCAGGTGAATTAACACCGGTCACAACTATCATTGTCCTTATCGAATCTCCAAGTTCCTTGATTATCTGGGCACCCCAGATTATCCTTGCATCAGGATTCAATTTAGTGGCAACCGTTTCTACAATCTTCTGACAATCCCTTATGGTAATGTCAACACCGCCGGATACATTGATCAATGCACCGGAAGCACCTTCTATGTCTATGTCCAGCAGTGGATTGTTCAGAGCTCTTTCAACAGCTTCTATAGCCCTGTTCTCTGAATCACTGTCACCCATTCCTATCATTGCCAGACCGCCGTTTGTCATGACAGTCCTGATATCTGCAAAATCCAGGTTGACCAAACCAGGTCTTGTGACCAGTTCAGAAATTCCTTTAACAGCATTCACCAGTATCTCATCAGCCACTTTGAAGGCTGTTGGAAGAGATACATCCGGAACGATCTCCAAAAGCTTGTCGTTCGGTATAACTATCAGTGTATCAACATTCTTCTGCAGTTTCTCCAGACCGTCTTTTGCATTTTTCATCCTTGATTTTCCTTCCATCGTGAAAGGAAGTGTTACGATTCCCACAGTCAGCGCGCCTGATTTCTTTGCAAGCTCTGCTGCCACAGGCAGAGAACCCGTTCCCGTTCCGCCACCAAGGCCGCATGTGACGAAAACCATGTCCGCGCCTTCAAGTATCTTCTTCAACTCATTCCTGCTTTCCTTTGCTGCTTCTTCACCTATCTTTGGGTCAGCTCCGGCACCAAGCCCGCCCGTGATTTCCTTGCCTATAAGCATCTTGATATCAGCATCCGTATACAAAAGATCCTGTGCGTCCGTATTTATGGAAATAGACTCTCCGCCGACCACGCCAACCTGCATAAGTCGAGAAATTGTGTTTCCCCCGCCGCCTCCGGAACCAAGAATCTTGATTTCTGCCTTCTTTGATTCCAGTATCTTGCGTAGTTCTTCATCAGCAGGAGAAGTTCCGACATCTTTTTGATTTAGTACGCCCATTTGCTCACCAATTTTTGATAATGATATATCGCTCGGGGAATATTTAAAGATTAGACCTCTTTTCTACGTGATGGTTCACCATTACACGATGAATCTTTTAATAGTAATAATAGTAATAGAGAATAAAGAATACGATACAAGATGGAAAGCTATATAAATAGTAGTAATAATAGTAGTAATATGAAAGGAAAAATAGCTCGGATAATAGGACATTTGCAATTTGATGGATGGGTTGCCAATAAAAAACACGCCAGGGTATTTTTCTATGGAAATTCAAATAAGGATCTTATACATGAATTCGTTAAGGACGTGAGAGACGTTTTTGATTTAAACCCTACCATAAAAAAGGATGGTAAAATATGGAGAGTCTGCTGTCATAGTGCAAGTGTAGTGAGGGAATTGAATAGAATATCAAGTATGCCAAAAGGCACAGTGTCTCATTGGTTGAGAGGTGATAGACGATGTCAAAAATGAAGTGCAGATTCTGTGGTTATAATTGGAACCCACGCAAGACAAACCCAGTTTCGTGCCCGAGATGTAAAAAGAGATTTGACTATCCACGTAGTGTCATTTAACTCTTCTTACCGAAGGACTCTACAAAGTTGACCTTCTCTATAGGCTTTACGTATTCCAGAATTAATGTGCTTATCTTTTCCTTCAATTGTGGATGAATGGCCGAAGGAATATCCACTTCCTTTTCTTTTATTACAGGCGTCACATCTTTCGCACCGAAGTACTGAAGGATTGCCTTCACTTTATTATCATTCCCCTCTATCTTCTCCTTGACCTCTAAATGATATTTCAGAACATGACCGGCCAGAGGATTGTTAAAGTCCACTCTCACGCGCCCTGCGTCAACGCTCTGTATCCTTCCCTTCATACCGCCGAAGTCCACGATCATACCCTGTCTTGGCTCGACCTTCTGGTCCTTGAAAGCTTTTTTCGGGACAGTCCTGACAAGCTTTGCATCCCTCTGCCCGAACCCATCCTCAGGTTTGATCTCAATATCCTTCTTATCCCCGACTTTCATGCCCATCAGAGCATTGTCAAGGCCTTTTATGAGAAAGTTAGCACCGATTATTACCGGTAGGTCAGCGTAAGTTATGTTAGGATTATGAATACCTTCCTTTTTGGCTACTTCTTCGTCTGTTAGATCAAAGATCTCGCCTGTCTCCAGTCTTCCGATATAACCTATCTTTACAAAGTCTCCTTTTTCCATATCACTCAAACCCCTCTTGGACCACAATCTTTTTAACTTCCATACATTACGTAACAATTACGGTGATAAGCTTATAAACCTTTTTGTTACTATTTAGTAGAACATAGGTGACACAAATGTTATTCAAAGTTGCAGACGATTGGAAACAGAATCTTCCTCCTGAAGACGAGGTAAGAATGAACAACATAATCAAGAGAGTAGCAAAGCACAGAAACGCCTTCAGGGCATCTAAAGACGTTAAGGTGGCTCAGCTTTGGTGCGCTTTGCTTGAGATGGAGAAAAACCAGGAAAATACTTCTAAAGATATGAGAAAACTCAGAATGATAATTGAAGGCTTTGCTGATGTTATAAAAAGAGTAGAATCAGAAGACAAGAAACTGATAGAAAGCCTTGAAAAGTTCTGAGTCATATGAGTTCAGGTATATCATTCCCAGCTACACGTGCATGGTTGGCTTTTTCTATAAGGGGTTATCATGTTGAAAGGGAGAATGGCGGATGGACAGTTCTACATGATGCAATTGAAGTTACACATTATGAAAGATCAGACAGTGGGGGATTAAGTTTCCGGCTTTTTTCCCAGGATCCGGTAGTTAAGGAAATAGCAGATAGACTTGGAGAAAATGTAATTTATGCTTATGCACATGGTTTGCAGGCATTTGGACAAGAAACATCTACTCCATGAATATTCCAAACTTGTTGGGTGAAGCTACTTTTGCTTTTTGATTTGTTGTCTTGTCGGCATCTATGATTTCTATCTTTGTGTTAGTTTCTCTCTGAAGAAATTCTTTTGCCTCCTTAAGAAGAATCAACTGCATGCTTTTTGTCATTACAGGTTTTAGCTCGTTAAGTTTTTTGTAAAGAGACTGGATAAACGACACAGTAGCCTTGCCGTAGGCCCCCGAGGACATTATCTCCTTGGTTATTGTATTCATGTTCTGATCTTTGTTCCTCAAAACCTTTTGATACACCCTGAACTTCCAGTCTTCTGCGATGAAGAGTATTATCTTCTTTGGCTTCATTTTCACGATTCTCTGAAGATCTTCTATATCATTCAGAGTCTTTTTCAACATATCCTCACCCAGCTCAGCTTCATTACTCAGCCTTGTGCTGTCCCATTTCGGCCAGCCGGATATCATCTTCTTGTTGCCCAGATTGCTCCACATTTCCTCACAAACGTGCGGTGTGAACGGAGTTAGAAGCTTGACAATTACTCCCGTGTATTCCTTGATTACTTTCTTGTTCGCATTTTTCAGGTTGCCTGTCCTTCTCAAATACCACTTAAGATCCGAAGTGGCCTCGAATAGCGCGCTTTGCACGGCATCGCGGAACATCATTGATTCCATTGATTTTGTCGTACTTTCTATAATTTTCTGCAGCTTGCCCTGCATGAACAGGTCAATATTCTCCATCTTCGTCTTCTTTGCCTTTTTCCAGTCTGTAGACAACTGAAACAGTGTATCATAGCGGTTCCTGTAAGCCTTTACTGATTCTTCTCTCCAGTCAGCATCATCAATTCCCTGGCTGGAACCAACCATGTTTATCCTTACCATGTCGGCACCGTGCTGCTCTAATAGGCTTTTCAGTGGTATTATGTTGCCCTTTGACTTGCTCATCTTTTCCCCTTCAACGTTGACGTAGCCGTTGACACTTATTCCATTTGGCCATTTTGCCCTTGGGAATAAAGCAATATGGTGGAACATGAAGAATGTAAGATGATTTTGTACAAGATCTTTCCCGCTGGATCTCATATCTACAGGATAGAAATATTCGAACTCTTTTCTGAGGTCTCTCAGAATCGAAAGCTTTAATTTTGAAGCTTTCGCCACCTTCTTTGTATCACCCTTGCCTGTGAAAATAAAGTCAAACACTTCGTCTGTCAGCTTTTCCGGTTTTACCTTTTTTTCATTGATTATTCTCGCAAGTGTATAGTAAGCCATGTAAATTGTTGAGTCACTCAACGTTTCAACAATCCATTCCCTGTCCCATGGAATAGGCGTGCCTAAACCACTCTTTCTCGCACATGCTTTGTCTCTTAACCAGTCTATCGTGTTTTCAAAGTTGTTCCTGGCCTCTTCCGGGTAAATAGTCATTCTTGAAAGGTTTGTCCGTACATCTTTCTTCCATTCTTCGTCTGAAAACTTCAGGAACCATTGATTTTCCAGAATCTTAACATGACAACGGGTATTACATCTGCACACAACTTCACCGACTTCCCACATGACATTTGCAACACCTTTTTCTATGAAATCCAGTGTTAGTTTCTCTTTTGATTCGTTAACTTTCGTTCCTGTATATTGTCCTGAATTTTTTACAGTTCCCGTATGGAATTCTTTCTTATAGAGCAACGAAGTTGCTTCATCAAGCTTTTTCGTATCCGATAAGTCCTTTATACCCATTTGCTCACATAGCTCCACAGCAGGTAATTCACCAAACCCTTCAACCTCTATCACACTGACTGGTTCTATGTCCGTGCGTTGTGTGTTGTACAGCTGCAGTTCATCCTTGTCCATAAGCTCCATTAATGCGGCCCAGTCATAAGGCGCGTGAGCAGGCACGCTCATTACAACACCTGTGGCCGTATCTCCACCAACAAATTTTGAAGGAAGGATAGGAATCTCTCTGTTTGAAACAGGATCTATGCATCTTTTACCAAAAAGTTCTTTCACGTCAAAATCACTGATAATTTCAACTTTCATCTGGTCCTTCAGTTTTTGCGCAGCTTCGTTGCTGATTATCCATCTTTCCCCGTCCACATCTGCCTCGACGTAGTGAGTATCCGGATTCAGCCACATGTTCGTCACACCATATATTGTCTCCGGCCGAAGCGTAGCTGCCGGCAAGATGTAACCAAGATAAGTGAACTTAAGAAGTACATAGTCAACAGGGCTCTCTCCTTCTCCTATTAGCCTGTCGTGATCACCCGTTGGACTTAAGTCTTTAGGGCACCATACCACAGGGTGTGTTCCCTGTGTCACAAAACCTTTCTCCTTTAGAGTATTATATTGCCACTCGATAAATCGAGAATATGTAGGCGTGAGTGTTGTTGTGACGAATTTACGTCTCCAGTCTATGGACATACCGGCTGCCTCCAGCGTAGCGATCCATTTTTTTATGAAAAAGTGAACAAGATTCTTTGGGTCTTTCTTGAAACCTTCTATGTCCTTTTCTGTAGCCCCATACCCATGCATTGCCTGGATTTGTGATTCATCGCCATTGTTAAGTCTCTTGACGACACCGATAATTGGCTCACCTGTCGCGTGAAAACCCTGTGGGAATAGAACATTGAACCCCTGCTGGCGTTTATAACGCGCATATACATCCGTGCGGAATGCCGAATAACCATGACCAACGTGTGGGGGACCGTTTACGTAAGGATAAGGAAACGTGATAAAGAATTTTTTGCCTTTGGATACATTAGCCTCAAACATCTTGGCCTTTTTCCATTTCTTCTGCCACTTACTGTCAAACACTTTAAAATCCATAGTAAACTAATATCTGATTAGGTTTTAACCTTTAATTTATAGATTTGATATGGTAGATCAACACCCGAAAGGGTATTTATGAGACTATTGGGTTCGTAGCTCAGCTTGGATAGAGCATTAGCCTTCTATCTTCGGAAGAAAGCTAAGGGTCGCGGGTTCGAAAACTGTATGAGAGCTTTGCTCTCCGGTCGATTATCCCGTCGGGCCCACTTTTTTAATTGTGGGATTAAGCACTATATTCAACTAATTCTTCACTTTTTTTCCAAGGTTGTGAATGATTCACTGCTCTATTTTCATAAGTATAACCAAAATCAAATCCCTTACTTGAAACCAAGAATTGTTCTCCATTTCTATCAAATAATCCTCTTTCCCTAGCACCTTCTAAAAATGTTCTTTGTGCTCTGTAAACTTCATCCTGACATTGTAAGTGATATTCATCATCCCCGACCAACATTTGATTATATCTACAACCACCACCACAGGAAGTTGAAACATCACATGGTTCACAAGTATCATCGGCCACATCACTTACAAAAGTACTTCTCAATGAAGCAAAGTCTGGGGTCTCAAATATATTTCCAAATGGTTTTGTTTTTCCAATAGACCAATTGCATCCATATAGATCGCCGTTTGGAGCTATAGTTAATGTTGTCCCATCTGTTGGATGGCAGTGAGCATATCTCGGATATGCATCAAAGGGTACCGAACCATCTTTTCTTATTAATCCTTTCGAAGCATGTGCTAAACTTTCTGTGAATTTTATTCCCTCAAACCTTGTTCTCTCTAGAGCACTTGCCATATCAGGTTTGGAAAGTACATCTATCACAGCTAAAATGTATGCAGCTTCGTTCTCTATATTTTGCCCCTGTGTGCTAACTCCACCATAATTCCGAATCAAATTTATTCCATGAACAAAACCTCTTTCATACCATCCTCTCTGTTCCATTTCTTGTATATGTCTTTTAAGATCTCCTAAGCCAGCAATTCCTAAATTTTGTTTTGCCAAAACTCTTACATCCCTATCTAAAAGCTGGTCTATACCCCTTACAACCAAGTCATAACTTCCTCTATGAGAACCAGGTTTTCCCATTGGTCTTTGAGAATCATGTATTTCCTTGGATCCGTCTAGAGTTATATCAACCTCTGTTATTCTATCTCTGTGCCTGGATAACAAATCCAAATACGCTTGATTGATTGTGGCCCCGCTTGTTATAACACTTACATAGTATCCTCTATTTTCAGCTAATTTAAGGAGGCCTTCATTAAGTTGAAAATTTGCTTGTTGTAGTGGCTCCCCTCCAAAAAGATTCAATGAAATTCTATCTGAAGGTAAGTCTCTGAATTCTCTATAAGCGCTAATTGCCCTATCTATTTCTCGTATATCTCCTTCTACCAATCTTTTTTTACCACCTTCACTTCTTACATCCTTTTCAAAACAATAAGTACAAGACAGTGGACATGACATAGTTTCTGTGATAAAGAATGTAGTTGGTCTGGATTCTTGCTTTTTTTCAGCAAATTCTCTCATCTTGTCTTTTTGAATTCTAATTGTATCTTGTGTATGAAAGAAATGATTAAGATCTGGGTTCAGTTCTCTATCTCTTTTTGAGAAACCCGTTTGAGAATTAAAATCTGTTGAATTAAAGGCATCAGGATCAGCTACTAAAACCGAACCTCTTAGTTTATCAACTACAAAAGTATCATTCCCTGTTTCATATACTACGAAATTTCCTTGTTTTTGATCCATATTCCTTCATCTATACAATTTTTTTCTTCAATGGCCCCATCCAACTTAGAATCCTAGATTTTATTTTTATGAGTTGAAATCATTCAAAGAAAACCGAAGTTAGAATTCATAGTCTTTAAGCAGCCAACTTTGCCTGTGCCTTATGATGAGAGTGCATTCCCTTGAACTGTTGGAGACTGGTATCCATTGTATTTATGGCTCCAAGCAGCTCCCTTGAATTAAATGGCCCATCATAAGAACCTCCTTTTATTTCATCCTTTAAGTTGTAAATCTGATTAACAGCACAACCGGCACAACACCCAAGTTCGTCCCCAGATTTCCCAGTAAGATAACCTGCTACATCAATTACGTCAGTTTTTGCTTTCTCATAAATTCCAGTACTTACCGATTCAGCAACTTTTGATACGTATTCCTTGGAAACATGATCTCCTTGTTGCAAGGTTGGCCCCGAAACACCCAATTCACTGCCAACTTGACTTTCACTGGAATAACCAATTGATTCAACGACAGATTTATCTGGTTCTAAATTATTATCTAATTCACCCTCACTACGTTTAACAATACCCTCTTCCCAATTCAAACCATCATATGACATACCTTCTTCCCAATCTAAACGATCATATGACAAACCATCTTCGGCTCTTTTTTCGTACGCTCCTTTCCCAATTCCTGAATACTGTAAATCGTCTGAATCTTTACCATAAGAATCTCGTCTTTCTGAAGATTTGTAATCTTTTAGTCCCTCTTTTTCTTCACCCTCCTCGTCGTCATCTTCATTGTCATCATCTCCATCCAAGTCAAGATCTTTTTCATTACGTATTACAGAACCTGTTTCACCAGTGAGTAGCGCTTTGTTTAGCTCTACAAGAAAATCTTCTTCGGACCCCTCACTCCCCATTTCGATTATTTTTTCATCGTCAATTTCAATTTTATCCTCGTCCAGAGAAATATCTACAAGCTTCTTCTTTTTCATAGCACGAAGTATGTAGTTATTAAGTTTTATAGCTATTGTTAATAACATTTTGCTTTTTTGACGAAAATATTAATATCGCGAAAAAAACGCATTCTAGTGATATTGGGTTTCGTTATTTTACATCTTCTTAAACACAGTCAACAATTGTCATTATGGCCAAAAATGACTATGAGGTTTCAGGTATTGCATTCGTAGGTTGTTTACTCCTGGGAATGGCAATAGGTATGCTCTATGGCGAGACAGCTGTTGGCATATTCGGCGGATTGGGCGTTGGTTTTATCGTTATGGCTCTTATAGAGCTCAAAATGAGAAAACAAGCTTAATATACTTTAATTGAGAAGTTTTAGTATTGGGTGCGGTCATGACCAGAATAATAGGTGTTGTTTCAGGTAAAGGTGGTGTTGGTAAAACAACTATGGTTGCAAATCTTGGTACAGCACTGGCAAAACTTGGAAAAGACGTCATAATTCTTGATGCAAATCTTACCACTCCTAGTCTGGGACTTCATCTTGGAGTTCCGTTATACCCTGTAACTCTTCATGATGTTCTGAAAGGGCACGCAGGAATTAAGGATGCTATCTACTCGCATGAAAGTGGATTAAGAATAATTCCTGCGGGTATATCACTCCGTGATATGAGAGGCGTTGACTCTAAAGATCTACCTAATGCTCTGTTAGATCTGTTAGGCAGTGCAGAAATAATCCTTCTTGACGCTTCAGCAGGCTTTGGCCGTGAATCCTTGGCAGCCATGGAAGCAGCCGATGAGATCTTGATAGTTACAAATCCTGAAATATCCGCTGTAACGGACGCATTGAAGGCTTCAAAGTTATCCGAACAGCTTGGTACAAAAGTGACCGGTGTAATAGTAAACAGAGTTACCGGCAAGAAACACGAAATGAGTGAAAGGGATATTGTCGGGATGCTGGATACTGTAAATCTTCTTGGTCAGGTCCCTGAGGACGTAAACGTTCAGCAGGCTGTATCAGGCAGGGTTCCTGTCATCAGATATTCCCCCAAGGCAAAGGCAAGTGGCAGAATAATGAATATAGCTGCTGAACTTGTAGGCCGTGATCCTGTATACAAGAGCACGCCATGGTACAAGAGGATGTTTCCTTTCAGATAATTATGAAGAAAAAGAAGCGAAAGTCAGCTATTCGGGACATAACACCCATCCGTGGAAATTAGTTTTAACCGTATAACAAAATACCAAATATTATCAGGATTTCCATGAATATCCACATACCGGCGGACAGTATAATCGGCCTGTCTTTATGAAAAAGCCCGTAATTCAACCAAAACATTGAAGTAAAAAGATAGGCCCCCCATGTTATGATGGATACACCGGATGCGTTTTTATTAATCCATATTTCTACAACTTGTGTTATAGTCATCAGAGGTCCGATAAAGACTATGAAATATATTATCCTGTCTATAAACCTTTTTTTCACCGGCTTTACTTTTTGATGTTTTCTGTGATGATGTAGTCCATACAATTTATTGACCATAGCTAACACTCTATTTCTTGAATATAAATTCGAGATCAATCTCAAATGCAACCACAGGATTTTCTAAATCCCATGAGTTAAGCACGGATGGATGAATCTCGCCTATGAAGCCCAGTGAAGTTTTCCCGACGAATATCTCTGCTGTGCGACCTTCTATGAAACTGTCATGCCTGCCTTTTTTCAGGTAGTAATCAATTCCTATGTTGCGGAAAAATGCATCCAATCTTTGTGATATTGTTTCATAACTCACATTGCCTGTACAGGCAGCTGCTAACTTTTGAACATCCCTTGCCTTTGTTTCCCTGGAGTTGTCCGCAAGGACAACATTACCTATCTCAAAAACGGATTGTGGATATTCAACATGCCTGTTTTTAGAGAATATGTCCATTAACCCGGGTATCAGACTTGTTCGGAAAACAGACCAGTTTGCAGACATAGGTTTTTCTATCTCGACGGCTTCGCCGTCGGTATTCATTCTTGCGTAAAGATCATTTACATTTGTTAATGTGTAAGACATTATTTCCTGGAATCCTGCACCAATCATTATCTCTGTAAGCTTGTCTATGATGTGAATCTCTTTAGAGATTCCACCTTTTGTTATAGTTTTCAGTTCTTCAGGTTCTATATCGTTAAAGCCGTATGAAATTATTACGTCTTCTATTACATCATCTTCATGCATTATATCCTGGCGGTATGCTGGGTACAGAACATCAATCTTCTTTCCTTTCTGTTTGGCATCATATAGTGATTTTTTCAGAAGAACCAGAATCTCTTCTGTCTTTAGCGTTAATCCCAGCATCTTGTTTACAGAATCAACGTTTATTGTATATTTCTTCGGCGTGAGATTTGGTGTAACTTCTGAAGTTTTTTGGTAGTTTACTTTTACAGAATATATCGTCCCGCCGCGCTCTGCAAGTGCAGCAACAAGAACGTTTATGGCTGTGTTCAAAAACCTGAGATCAAATCCACTGCATTCTATAAAGACGTCAGTAGTCTTTTCCGTAATCTTTCCGCTAAAATCAGAATTGATTATAGGCGGCATCGAGAGGACTTCACCGACAGAGTCAATGAATATAGGAAAGTCTTCCTTCAGCAAGTGTCCAAACTCTTTACCCTTTGGGTGTTTTTCCAGAATTTCTTTAGGATGTAACTTTTCCTTGAACTCCAAAGGCACAAAACTAATGTCCTTGTCTTTGACAGATTTGAACGTTATCGGGAATTGTAATTGTCCAACATCATAAACACCTATTGCAACTTCCCTGCGGTTGCTGCCAAACGTACCGGCTACCTTTTCTTGCAGCTGAATCATTTGCGACAACATGTTTTCATCTATTTTCAGTCCCTTCACAACAGCACACGTTGTAAAAGGTCTAACTTTTTCCACACTCTTGTCCACGTTGACAACGTAGTCAGACTTCTTTACTTCGTATTTTGGCAAACCAGGACTATATCTTGCCTTTATCTCTCTTGCAACACCTTCGGCACTCCAAAGGTCAGGACGATTTGTATCCTTAATGTCCAATTTAAGCACGTCACCCTCTACCTTATCCAACTCAGTCTTGGCAAACATGACATCATCGCGCAATTCCTCTATAGACAGTTTACGCCCGATTAGTCCGCATAAATCCTTGTGTGATACATCTATTGTTGGCATACTACACCCTTCCATAGAACAATGCTTCCAACTTCTCACCATCTTTTAGCGGTCTCTCATCAAAGAAGGATATCATCTGTTCTTTTGTTTCTTCATTCTCGAATATGATAGCAAACTTGTCTTTTTCATTAAACATACACCCTGGCATTAGTATATGGAAATGCCACTTGACTTTGTTCTTGTAACATTCCTCCGCTTTTTTCAACAATACAGAAAATTCTACTTCATTCATACAACCACCTGTTTTCTCAAAAGATCTAAATTCTGGCTGAACAGATCACGAATATCTTTTATTCCAAGCTTGAACATGGCTAGCCTGTCTATTCCCAGTCCCCATGCTATGACAGGAACATCAACACCCAACGGCTGTGTTAACTCTTTTCTGAACACACCCGCACCGCAAAATTCTACCCATCCAAGTTCAGGGTGTTTTGCGGACATCTGGACAGACGGTTCCGTAAAAGGATAATAGTCTGGGAAAAACTTTACCTTCTCAGCACCGGCAAATTCTATTGCAAACTTTTTCAGTATACCCAACAGACTTCGAAAGTTAAGCGTCTCATCTACAACAATACCTTCTGTCTGGTTAAACTCAACACCATGTGTAGCATCTATTACATCCGGCCTGTAGCATCTTGCTATAGAAAAGTATCTTCCAGGTATTTTACAATTCGTAAGCGTACGCGCCGACGTAGCCGTGCCGTGTGCACGAGGCATCAACCTTGACGCTTTCTCCGGCGACCACTTATAACCCCAGCCGATGCTGCCTGTAGTCCATCCATTTTCGTGCGCAGCTTTTACGTTATCCAGCAAAGCACCGCCAGGAAGATCCCCGTTCTTTGGAGATTTTAGAGAATATGTCTGTGTCCAGTCACGGCTTGGGTGGTTCTGTGGTTGATACAACGCATCAAAGTTCCAGAATTCTAGCTCAATAGTCGGCCCGATCATTTCCTGAAAACCTAACTCCACCAACTTCTTTCTTACATCACCGAGAAAAGCATTATACGGATGTCTTTTACCGATGTGCATCTTCTTACCCGGGGATTCAACATTGTACGGACGAAGCTTGACATCCTTCCATACACCCGATTTAATAAGATCAGTATTCAGTGAAGTTACTTCCTGCCCCTTGTACTTTTCCGCTCTTTTTAACAGATCCTCTCCGCCTTTCTTGACAAGTTTTCTGGAAATAAGCGTTTCTACTATAGAAGTTTCCTTGTCATCTGAAACATCCTTTAAACCATTTTGCTGATCTTCTATTTCTTTTGGCTCTTTTGTTAGGGTTAACTTGCCGTGTACAACTTCTACACAATCATATTTCTTGCACCATTGAAGGGCTATGGAAAATTCTTTACCAAGTTTCTGCGTTGCCTCTTTCATTTCCACAGGCCCATCCCTTATTAGCTCTATTAACCTCTTCTCAGGTAACCCCTTCTTTAGGTACTTTTTGCCTTCTTCTGTTAGTACATACATGATATCACTTTAGATTCATCAAATAAAAACATAGTTATTCCTCAACTTTCATATCAACTACTAGCGCCGTTTTTCCAACCCATCCGTCAGTATCAACAAAGTTAACACCTTTCCCTCTTCCCAGGTATACAGCAACCTCTCCATATCCATATCTAAAACGTCTAATAGCACAGTCAGGGACGGCATTATCCGATTTCATATGTTCCAAAGTCTCTTCTATCATTTCTGCATAACTACCCCTTGCATTAGCACCGTTAATTTCGATGGTTTTCCCGTCAGGTGCCCTTACCCTAACAACAAAGTCTTTCTTTTCATATACCACAGAATCGTCTCCTTCAGTGCTTTATTCAGAAATAGAAACTTAAAGGTAATCAAGTCCTTTGTTAGAATCACTTTTCGAATTGGTACGGCATCAATCCACCTTAGATCAATAGTTTTAAAGCTAATATATAAATAGGTTAATACGTGATCAGATGACGCAAGAGAAGATAGAAGAAGTGGCCAGAAGGCGAGGGTTCTTCTGGAAGGGATCAGAGATATACGGCGGACTCTCCGGTTTTTACGATTATGCTCATTTAGGATCAGCTATAAAGATCAAGTGGGAGAACGAGTGGAGAAAGTTTTTCCTATCTCTGGACGACAATTTCTTTGAAATTCAACCAGCAAATATAATGCACGAAAAAGTGTTCATAGCCTCCGGCCATGTTGATTCTTTCGTAGATCCGGTTGTAAAGTGTAAAAAATGCGGTAACTTCGAGAGAGCAGACCAGATACTTGAGCACCATCTCAAAGAGAACTTTGAAGGAATTGAGCCTAAAGAATTGGAAAATTTGATAAAGAAGCATGATATAAAATGTCCTAAATGCGAGGGTAAGTTCGAAGAAGTCGGGTCATTTAACTTGCTGTTTCCTTTGACTGTCGGTGCAGAGAATCCGCAAAAGGCTTATCCCCGCGGCGAGACGGCCCAGGGTGTTTACGTAAACTTTGCCCGGGAGTTCGAGTGCCTAAGAAAAAAATTGCCAATGGGTCTGGCCATCGTGGGCAAAGCCTACAGGAACGAAATCAGCCCTAGAAACTTATTGTTAAGGATGCGTGAGTTTACACAGGCAGAACTGCAGATATTCTTTGACCCGGAAAAAATAGAGGAACACCCAAAATTTGAAGAAGTAAGAACTGAAAAACTTCGCGTTCTTTTTGTGAAAAACAAAGAATCCAAGGAAATTACGGCTGAAGAATTAACCAACAGATTACCCCAGTTTTATGTTTACCACATGGCCAAGGTACAAAAATTCTTTTTGGAAGTCATGAAGTTCCCTAAAGAAAAATTCCGGTTCAAGGAGTTATCTGAAGAAGAACGGGCATTCTACAACAAATATCACTGGGATGTTGAACTAGAGCTTAGCAACGGTTTTACGGAAGTTGGCGGTGTTCACTACAGAACAGACCATGACCTTTCAGGACATCAAAAAGTATCTAAAGAAGACATGTCCGTCTTCACAGATAAAAAAATCCTGCCGCACGTTCTGGAATTAAGTTTTGGAGTTGATCGTAATGTTTTGGCCCTGCTGGAACTAAATTATCGTGAAGATGAAAGAAACTTTTTCACGTTTCCCAGAAATGTCTCACCATTCCATTGTGCGGTTTTTCCTTTAGTCAAGAAAGACGGTCTGGACGAATTAGCCACAGAAATAAAAGAGCTGTTGAAAGAAAACCTTTCTGTGTTCTACGACAATTCAGGAAGCATAGGCCGCAGATACAGGCGAATGGATGAGATCGGTGTGCCGCTTTGTTTAACGGTTGATCACAAGTCTTTAGAGGACAAAACCGTAACACTTCGTGATCGCGATTCAATGGCACAGGTTAGGGTGAAAATTAGCGATCTGGAAGATTTTATGCGCAGATTTTTCAAAGGAGAAGACCTGCAAAACCTCGGAGTTATAGTTAAATAGCTAACTGGACAAGTTTTTTGTAAGGGGTGAAGAAACATGGCAGAAGTCCTTGTTGTAAAAAGTAAAGTTCGTGAATATGCAAAAAAGAAAAAAATGAACCTTGGCGGTGACGCCGTGACAGCCCTTAGTCGAGAAGTCGCAAGACTTGTAGACAGAGCTGCTGAACGAGCAAAACAAAACAGAAGATCAACGATCAAGGGAAGAGACATATAAAATTTTAGAACTTTTTTATTTTATCTTCTTTTACTAAGAACATTTCTTCTTTTTCTTTCATCTCTCTTGCGGCCGTGCTTTCTGAGAACCGTAGACTCTAAATTGTCCATAGTTTCTTGAGCGACTGATACAGGATCCCATCCCCAGGCCTTTGCAACGAAAAGACCCATAGGTGTTCCGAATCTTGCCCTTATGGAGTATTTCTGTTTTGAGCCTGTCTTATGATATTTCTCCACATGCAGGAAAAGGTATTGTATGTCAATCATCTTTCCCATTTTTTGTATAAAGTCTTCAACAGCCTTGTCCATCTTTGCTGTAAAGAGCGGTCCCTCGTCCTTCATGCCAACTATCTGAACATGTACTTTCTTCTCTTTTCTTCCAAGAATGAACTCCAGGATATCTTTAGGTGTTACTATCTTTACTTCACCATCCAGAACTATTGCCTCTTCACTGTTTGCTAGAGACCTTATTGCATCCTTGACTGTGGCATTACCATAAAGCACGACGGGCTTGTGCATGAACGAAGAAACCCTGCTTTCCTCAACGTTCATCTTCTCTATTGCACCGGATTGTTTGCCTTTGGACAGAGTCCCTCTGCCTTCCAGCAATTTAATCAGATCAACCAGACCAATAACACCAACTATGTTTCCTTCATCAACAACAGGAACCCTTGAGACGTTATTGTAAAACATTATGTTTTTTACCTTACCAACATTATCCTCCGGCCTGACATAGTCACATCCAGTTGCCACGTCACCAACCGACAGGGCAAGTACGTTTCTGGATACCTTATCCAGAGCCTTCATTATGTCCGTCTCTGAAAGTATTCCAACCATCTGGTTATCTATTACAGGCAATGCCCGGAAACCAGAGTTGAGCAAAGCTCTTGCAGCGTCACCAACAGTATCCGTGCTTCTCAAGGAAGGCGTACTGACGGCAACATTGCTGACATTTGTCTTTGTAGGGTCAATATTTTTTACCACAACATCCTTCAATGCAACCATACCTGCGTACTTTTTCTCGTAGAGCACAGGCAACTGGTTTATATCATACTTCTTTATTTTATTGAATGCCACAGAAACCTTTTCTTCAGGGCCGACCGTGACGACATTTCTTACCATTATATCTTTTACTTTCACTCGATCACCATATTCATTATAGACAAAGAAGATTTATAGATATATGATATATGGAAATCATGCTTACTGAAGCACAGATAAGATTCATTAACGACGAAGCGGAAAAACTCTGCGTTTCCTATGGATTCGGATATGTTCGCGACAAAGATGGGTTAAGCACAGCAACACGTTGCGGTGTTTCAGTCTACAGGATTTGGATAACAAAAGGTCGTGGAAAAAGCTACGGTGTTAAAAACGTTACACCTTTAGAAGGAACAAGATACCGGAATAAGTTTTTAGAAAAAGAACTGATAAAAATTCGTAAACCTTAAGGCTTATGTCGTGTTATCTGGTAATAAGTCACGTCGCCTTCATTATCTACAATAGCCCAGAGCATTCTAGCACGTATATTATGTGCAAGTCTTACCGATCTGGACAGCTCCTGGAAAGAGCAGGCGTAATCTTCTGATATTGAGAATACAATCCACTTGGTGTGCTCTTTAGACGATTTAGGACCCTTTTTGAGCTGCACACCCCGTTCATACACACGAAAATCACAGCCAAACTTGAAGCCTGTGCGGACCAAAAGTCCTCTCTCGCGTAAGTCTTCATATACTCTGAATCGTTCAGCGAAGCGCGGATCAAGTTTACCAGCATGCGCATAAAGTTCCTCAAAATCAACCTGTTTTTTCCCGGAGAAAACCTTTATCCGGCCGCGCTTAAGCAGCAGCAAAGCTTCTATCAGAGCTAACTCTAGCCTGTCTCCTAACTGCTTTCCGTAGTAACCCGGCTCGTAGACATGCTCTGAGTTTTCTGTGGCTATTACTTTGTCGCCTTCCAGCTTCGTGTCTACAACCATCTTGAATGGTTCCGGCTCTACATACTCATTGTCCTCTATTTTTGTTTTCTTCTTTGGCATAGTGGGACTGGTGGGATTTGAACCCACAACACCACGGTCTTCAGCCGTGTGCTCTCCCAGGTTGAGCTACAGTCCCTTTTACCCATGATTAAACCTCTTTTCAAAGAAGCTTATAAGCGCCTCCGGCAGGGCTCGAACCTGCGACCCTCACGTTAACAGCGTGATGCTCTACCTACTGAGCTACAGAGGCTTGATTGCATGACGTACGTATTACGTCTATCTATTTAACTAAAACGTAGTATTTAAAAATAGACCTAATCGAGGAATTTTTTCTTCTTCAACTTATCAGGCAGGTACTCCTCAGACATGAATTTGAGCCCTCTGTGCGACAGCGCCTCGATTTCCGCTTTGATGCCTTTCTCAATCATGAGATTTATCTCTTTCTGCCAGGCAGGTTTCTTGAACCAGTCATAATTTAGCAGCTCTTTAGCCCTCTTTATGTCAACATCCCTTGCCTTGATGGTACACTTTTTCAGATCATATTCATAGATATCTGAGATTGTCAGCCCGATAAACTTGGCTGTTGGTGTAGATATCCTGTCAGACACGTGAGCAAGACTGATAGATCCTGACTTGATAACAGAATAGATGTAGAATCCGTAACTGTCAGCATCTGTCATTACGTATACAGGCAGCTTATGTTCCTTGTTCAACCTCTGGATGAGCAGTCTTGTCCCTCTGGACGGCTGTCCTCCCGTACCTATCAGAATGCATTTCTGTTTCTGCCAGAATTTGTCCTCGTGCAACCTTTCAAAACCTGCATTCTTCTCGACAACTATTACAGACTCCGCATCTACTTTCTTGAAATCAACTTCATCCACTGTTGACGGGATTGACCATCCGCCGCTGCCCAGTTTTGACCAGTCAATGATGTCACCACGATCTTTGATCTGCACGTTTCCCGCGACAATACCCTTCCTGTCTGTCGTCAGATGAAGCTGTTCGCGCAGCACATCCAGCGCAACTTCTAAATCAACTATAATTGGATCACTTTCGCTCTGCATATCAAAAGTATTCTCATGGCTGTCAGGCAGCGTCCGCTTTAAATTGTAGAACATGTCCCTGATGCTTGCGTGTATCTTGTGATCAATAAGTTGTTTAGAAAAGGAAGCCACCATCAGCGTCTGCATGAACTTCTTTGCATGAGCAACATTGAAGTAGTACCTCCTAGAAGTCTTTGATCCAAGCACCAATTGACCAGATTTTTTGTCATAAACAACATTGGAGAGTGCTCTTATCGGTATCTCTATGTTCGGATTTTCCTTTTTGGTTATTTCCTGTGTTACCTTAACACCAAGTTTTTTCAGTTCCCCGTCAACTTTCTCCATTTTTTTCTGTGTTGTCATCTGTAAACTCCTCCTTTATATGTATCCTGCTCTTCACCAATTCTGTAAGAGATTTTTGAATATCTTTCTCTTTATGGTCCGTAAGGACCGCCAATGCTTGGGCAACCTCTCCTGAATACCTGTCAAACATTTGAATTCTTCTTTTCTGCTCCCCTGCTTTTCTTTTCCCGCTCAGAAATGAAGAAAGTTTTCTTCCAGCGTCCTGTATAGCAAGTTTTGTCTCTTTAATTATTTCAGGATATCCTGCAACAGCTTCTTTACTCTCAGAGACAAACGGTACCCAGACTGAACATATATGTACAACAAGTTTCATTGGACCGGCTGGAAGGTTACTTCCGGACTGCTGCATGTTATACCTGCGCCAGTCAACTCCCTTGACCGCGTCTGTCAGTGCACATGCACTTTGCTGATACAGCAGCGGAACCTTGTTGGCGAATCTTATAAGTTCTATAGTACTTTGCCTTTCATCGTCATCCTTTTTCTTTTTTTCTTGCAGGCCATAAACTATGCCGACTTCAATCAGAAACGGAAAACCTCTATATACCTCCGGATCTCTTGTTATTGACGTTACGAATTCTGCTTCAGGATATTCCTTATTCAGACTCTTCTCCAGCTCTTTGTTGCCTATAGGACTTAGACAATCCGTTGGCGGCCGCTGCACCTTTGCTTCCTGCATGGATTTTATAAGTTTTTCTATCTGTACCCTGTCAAGTTCATGCGGTTTTTGACTATCAGAGAGCTTTGCACCCTTGACAATTGCCCTTGCACTGTGCTGGCCAATAGATGAAAATTCATTTGTCAAAAATGCAGTTATTGTTCTTGATTTTGTGTGCTGCAGCAATTTCTTCAGTGTACCAAACTCCATGCCGTGCGGGTGTGGCCGCATTGTCTTTGGTGTTCTTGGAAGCTCGTTTACAGACCTTGGAAATATTTTCTTTGTTCCATCAGGCGCCGTGTAGGTAAGCTTGACAAACGGATTTGATACTGACGTATGTTTTATGTAATCTTCCACTGTTTTTCTATATCTTCCATGCATCTCCATTTCAATTTTGGTGCCGTGTTCACCGGCAATACCCTTCTCAACTTCTTCCTGTTTCAGGATATCCGGCTCGTTTGTCTGTGTGTTCAGATGCAGCTCACAATAATGTATTTTTTTACCGTTCCCCGTCTTCGACCAGACCTTTGTGGGCACGCCTGTTGTTAACTGTGAGTACAGTGTAACACTGCTTATTCCGATACCCTGCTGGCCTCTTGATTGTTTTAATCTGTGGAACTTTGAACCGTAGAGAAGCTTACCGAGGATCCTCGGTATTTGCGCTTTTACTATACCAGGACCGTTGTCCATTACAGACACAACGTATATGTCCTCTTTTACGTTCTTTATCTTTATCACGATATCCGGCAGTATGCCGGCCTCTTCGCAGGCATCCAGAGAATTATCAACAGCCTCTTTGACTGCCATTAACAATGATTTTGTAGGGTTGTCGAAACCGAGCAAATGCTTATTTTTCTCAAAAAACTCACTTACGCTTATTTCTTTCTGTTCTCTTGCAAAATCCTCTGCAGTTTTCTTACCCATTCTTCTTGCCCTCTAGAAACTTGTATACAAACCTGTGTGACATACCTTTTATAATTTTGCTCACGCCCTGTTCAGCCAGATCAACGTTGTCGTATCCTCCTATTATTGATACTGTTTTGCCGTAAACAGATATTTGCGTACCTGTCAGCCTTTCTATATTTCTCCTGCACTTACCGCTCGTACCTATTAATCTTGCTTTGAGTCTTTTCTGTGTGTTTTCGTTCTTTGGCAGTTCCATTATTGCCAGTGAAGTTTCCTCTTTCAGGAGTATCTTTGCCTTCACGGGAGAAAAACCTCTTCCTATTGCCTTTACTATGTTCTCCGCCGTGAGGACATTCAGTGAATCCCCCTCTATGATTACTTCTTCCTCTATAAGAATTTTTGTTTTGGTTTGTTTTTCTATTTGACGTTTTATAACACCGTTTTTACCTATCAGAACCGGAAGACGTTCGTGTGGAATTTTAATTGTCTTTATCATTATCAATCAATCTTCAGTATCCCTCTTTTTCTAAGCCACGAAACCTGTGTGTATGTGTATCTGTAAAGTACATCTGCTTTCTGATCCCCCTGTATGTCCCAGGGTTTGATAAGTATAACATCCCCTTCCTTTATCCATATCTTTTTCCTTATCCTTCCGGGTATCCTGCAGAGTCTTATTTTTTCATCCTGGCACCTGACACGCAGCTTGTTTCCACCCAGCTTTGACTCAACAATACCAAGAATTTCGCCCGGTTTCGGTTGCTTTATTCTTATTGGTTCTTCTATCATAACATTACCTTATTGCATAGTAGTTTCTATAAAGTTTTTGACCTTTCTTTTCAGCAGCAAGCTTGAAAGTTTTTCTTATTTTATAGTTCTTCGCCAGTGCTTTTGCTGCTTTTCCTGCATTTGCCTTTCTCATTATCTTTATATTGTAACCTTCTTTCAGAGATTCGATACTAACAAGAGCTTTCTGCGGGACCAGTTTCCTAACCTGCTCCATTATTTTCTCCTTTTCAGGACCCCTTGCCTGTATCACAGCCTCGTAATAACCCCCGAAAAGTTTTACATGCATGTCGCACGTCTTCTTCCGCAGCACAACCAGGATCTTCTTTGTTTCCTCTTTAGGCACGCCTTTTATTTTTCCAGTGCAGGTTATTTTAGTATAAACTTTATTTCCCACGATTTTCAGGTCAGTTTTTATCTTCTCCAGTTCATTCTCGCTTTTTACCCTGTCTTCCACATACTCCTTTATAGCCTCTTGTTTTATGCCGCAATGCTCGCAGAAACGTAGCTCTAGATCTTTTGCTTCAAACAGTTTCTCTTTTTGCAAAAAACAATCCTCGCAAAAATTGTCAATCTTTGCCGTTTTGCCGCATTTTATGCAGAACATGGTTAAAGTAAAGATTCAATCTATATAAATTAGTAGAAAACGCGCCACAATATCAGTTCAAAAACGTAAGGATCATTGTCGAAAATGATCATATTTGACGCAAAGTGTATTGGTGCGGGTGTTTTGGTCACTGTGTCAAGACTGTAACTCTCACCGCTTCCCCACATGACTGCTGATTTCAAAAGATCGTCAATCTTCCTTGTGTTTGTACTGTTATGATCAACTCTTACGTAATCACCAAACCAGATAGCACGGCCGTTTCCGTTTATAGCATTGCCTCTGGCCCTGACGTAAGTCTTGCGGTTCACAGGATCCAGGCCGGACATCATATCCTTCCCGTCACCAATGGCCAAGACCCCGTTGGAGTTGAAGCCGTTGAACTGGACAGCTGTCATATCCACTAAGTCAGTCTGGTTCACACCGGCGTAGTATCTTGCTGCATAGTGTGAAACATTTCCCGGATCAAACACTTCATAGAATATAGCAGTATCAGAACCTATTATACCGGCCCATGTAAGATTGAACAGCTGGCCTATGTAACCCTCTATGTCTGCCTGTGCAAGATTACTCAACAATATGACTGTGCCCCCATCCTCAACAAAATTCTCTATAGGTATCTTATTAGGCTCTATGTCAAGCTTGTAAAAGAAAAACACTATGTTGGTTTCTTCCGGTATATCATCAGTACTTACATTGGTTATTCGTATGCTGGTCGGCCGGCCCTTGTACGTGAAATCCAAGGGATCCAGTATGGTATTGAGCTCCAGCAGATCCGTATACCCGCAGCTTACACAACCCACGTATATTATGTTATTGGGTATGCCTTTTACGTTAACAGAGAAGTCAATGGTTTTTGGCAGGATGTTTGACAGGTATGTGTTAAGACCGTCACTGTCATCGTTTTGAACATAAATTTTCAAGTCACCGCTAAAGTAAGAACTCTGCAGCACATCCTGGGAAATTACCTGCAAAGCGGAGTCTTCCCATTGGGAATCCGGCACAGTTTCTATGAAGAAAAATGTAAGAGAGGTAAGAATAATAATTGAAGCCACAATCGATTCCAGTATTCTTGCAAAACCTTTCATTTTACATCACTGTTACCTTCAAACGTATCATAGGCGTTATAGTTGAATTAAGAACGGCAAGCCTGACCGTGTGAAACTGGTGTCTTATATTGCTGCCGCCCGGATGTTCACATATAACACTGGATGTCCCTATGACCGGTGAATTGTCCATGTAAGTTGCCTCTATCTTTATTTCATTTCTGTAATTCATACCTAGCCTGTTCTTTGTGGCGTTATACCCTCCCGGACTGTTGCATATCTGGTTCATCTTGTCAAGCTTGTTTATGTCGATAAAGTATCTTTTCCCGGTAGAAAAACCAAATCGGTAGATGTCATCGATTATTTCACCGTTCCAGTCCCTTGGGTAACCTTCGTCGAAGAGCAGCAATTCAGAGTACTGATGACTTTTTGATTTTATCCCCTCAGCCACTGCACTGTCATGAAATAGCGGTATATTGCCTACTATCATAGCTGCAACAAACGATATCGTAGTTATGAATACAAATACTGATATTATGAATTCTACTTCTACAATCCCTTTCATAGAAGCACCACCTAAATAATGCCCGTTTTTACAACTATTATGAATATCAGGAAACCGCTTACAAGCATTATCATGCTGTGCTTCATTCCAACGGCCATTGAATCTGAACCAATCTGACCGGCTATCAATCCGGAAAAGAATCCCTGTATCAGTATCATTGTCAGAAACAATGACTTATAATAAGACGCTGCATCACCCTCGGATCCTATGTCAAATGCAGTGGCTATTGAACCGAATATGTAACATCCACTGCATGCACTGTTTGATGTACCCACACAGGCAGAACACGGATTAGGATTGAATCCCTGCAGGCCAAAAGACCCGCTGCTTGTCTGTGCCTGGAGAAGCGGTATCAGGAATTTTATAAGAGCGATTGTTATGCCAAGGAATATGAAGAATATGGCATACATCATCATTACTTGTTGATTTAATAATGAAGCCTTTTCCTGCTGAGCCTCCTTGATAGATTCGATGTTGTTTGAAAGCGACTCCATCGTAGCCTCTACACTGCCGCCGGATTTGTTTGCCTGGTCAATAATAATCAGTGATCTTACAATAGTTTTGCTGTCTGCCACCCGTTCCCTGAAACTTCTAAGAACCTTGTCCATGGGAACATTCCAGCTTAGCTGGTCGCTCATCTTCTTTATTTCCTTTGAAAGCATACCGTAGTCAGACTTTGCCGCAGAATGCAGGGCCTGTATCAGTGACAGGTCAGCCCTCTGATTCTCCGCAAGATCCCTCAAAAAGTTCGGGAATTCACGTTCATAAGATCTTATCCTCTTCAGTCTAATGAACTTGTAGACACTGAAAGGAACAAAGATTATCAGCAGACTCAGGAACAGCATGTTTATCAGCAAAGGCGTGTTCCCGATAGCAGCAGATAGAGCAATAAGTCCGAATGCAATCGCAATCGATATAATCAGTATTGACTGGCTCTTGCTCATCTTCTTTTTCTCTTTCTTCTCTTTGTGTTTTTTCATATAATCACTAAGTAGGGTCTGCTGCCCTTATTAACACTATGAAAGCCACCGAAATAAACGGCAATAATATAAACACGACCATTGTCTGCACAAGTATAGTTCCAAGACCTGCAGATATTGTTGAGATTATGGATGAAAGTACTATGAAGAATATTGAACCGGTTATGATAAGGGTCAGGTACATTTCTACGTAAAGTGAAAGATCCTGCGAGTATTTTCTTATCCTTCTCCTGTAGTCATTCATGTACTCATCACCTTTCTCTTTCAGAAAAGTACCAAGATTTCCCCCGGTCATCATCATCGTGTTGATGCCGTAAAGAAGTTCCTTCAGGTCGTTGGACGGCGTTAATTTTGCCTGTTTCTTTATGGCTGCTGATGTCGTCATGCCAAAGAATTCAACGTCACGAACTATACTTTCAGCTTCTTTTGTCAGTTCTCCGTATTCCTTGAACTGGCTTATCGTTTTGAACACGCTTATCGGCGGCACATTCGAACTGGCTATTGTTGACATATAGGAGACGGTAAACGGAAGCACTTTCCTTATTTTCCTGTCCCTGCCTTTTGATGCAGCTGTCGGATATGAATAGAAAAGGAAAAACAGCAGACCTGATATGGTCAGTGCCATGGTAATACCGAGTATAACCGATATTATAGGATTCATAAAGAGGCCGAACAGGAAAGAAAGTATCAAAGTCTCCATGATAAATGTCACAACCGTCGTGAACAGGGATATAGAAAGGTATTCTTCAAGTGTATAGTTTATGTTGGCCTTTTTGAGATCGTCTCTCATTTCAATGAAATAAGGCCGTATAGATTTGCTGAGCCCGCCAAAGAATTTGTATGATGCGTCTGCATAACTCATAACTCACCCTCAATTCTTCCTAGGAGGAAATCGGGCGAAAGATAGAACATACTTATTACCGAGGCAATTTTTCTGTAGTCTGTTATTCCACGATTCACGAGCCATTTAAGGACCTTTGCACGGTTTTCGATTTCTCGCTTCACGTCTCTCTCAGTAAGTCCAACAGTATCTGAGATTTTTTTCAACAATGCACTCTTTCCTTCAAAATGAAACTTGTCGCGTTTTGCATCCCATGTCAACAGTTCATTTGTTATAGGTAATTTTGCCTCTTGGTCGTAGCCAACCACTTCCGTTACAGAGAAAATGCGTCTGTTGTACCTTCTGCCCTGCTTGACACGTTTTATAAAAACAATAAGGTCAAGGTTCTGCAGCAGGTTAGGTGCCAGACTTATAGGCGGTGATGTCATTCTGTCGAAAAGTTTGGAAAAGTTTTCCGCGTGTATTGTTGACAAACCAGGGTGACCTACAGCCATTTGCTGGAAAAGCACGTAGGCCTCTTTACCTCTGACTTCCCCTACTATGATATAATCAGGTCTCTGCCTCAGAGACTCCCTTAAAAGTTCAAACATGTCTACTCTCCCTTCCTCAGATATTGCCGTTCTGGCAACTTCAGGCACCCAGTGTGCGTGAGGGAGTCTGAGTTCGGACGTATCTTCTATGCTTATGATTTTCATCTGAGGTTTGATGAACAGTGAGAGAACGTTAAGCAGCGAAGTTTTTCCGGAAGCAGTTCCGCCTGAAATAAGCACAGACGAGCCGTGTTCTATCAGGAACCAGAAGTACGCCATCATTCTTAGATCAGATGTACCATACCGTATCGTATCAACTGGTGTCATAGGTTTATCTGAGAACATTCTTATTGTAAAGTTACTGCCGTTTCTTGCTATGTCACTTCCAAGCGTTGCCTGCAGCCTTGCACCGCCCGGCAGGGTACCATCCAGTAATGGTCTTGCGACAGATATCGTCTTTCCTGATCTCTCTGAAAGTTTGTTTACAAACAGATCAAGCTCTTCAGAATCCTTGAATACCATATTGGTTCTTATCGAACCGAACTGCGGGTTTCTGTGATACACGTATATAGGAATATTGACGCCGTCACACGAGATATCCTCTATGTTCTTGTCATTCATGAGAGGTTCCAGTTTTTCTAGACCGATGAAATCTCTTATTACGTAGTACCTTAGTATTTCTTCAGTATTTTTATCTACCTTGACTCTGAAGTATGCAAGTGCTCTCTCAAAGGCAGAGTTGAGGTAGCTAACAGCATCAGTTTTTCTTATCTGTGAGAAGTTTATGTCAAGTTTCTCCTGTATGTATTCTTTTATCTCCATCAGAGTTTTCTGGTTGTTGCCTATAGGCGGCTCCACAACGTTATAGATGACTTCACCGCTTTTTTTATCAAAGAAAATATGTGCGTAAGACATGACCTTCTCACCTTTCTTTGGCTCTGAAGGCATAAGCGGATACTTCATATTCACAAGCCGCACGTCATCTATCTCGGGTATTGTAAGCTTTTCAGTATGAATCTTTGGGATTGTTATACCCTCAATTTCGGATTTTTCTGCTATCTTCCTTGGTTCCCTGTGTCCATGGACAAATCTGCGCTGATCTATAAATTGTATGAAAGAACCGCCTGGAGGTTGCTGTTGCTGCTGTTGCATAGGCTGCTGCCGCCCGGTTATCACACCTGTCTTTATGGCGGCAATTTCCTCTGGAGTTCTTGGTTTTAGTACGAATTTCTTCCCGCCCTGTATTTTCAGCAAAAGTTTTTTATTGACCATAAGAAACCACTTAATCCACTGACACTCTCTGTATTGTGATTTGCTCGTTTTTCAGTATCTCTACATACTGAGCAGTGCTCACAACCTCACTATTATTGATAACATTGTCGTAGTTTATATTAAAAAGTTGCCTCTCGATTCTCACGTCATTACTAAGTGTATTTATTATAACTTTCCCGCCATCAGCGTCTTTTATTGAAATTTTGTAGATCTCATCGGAAAGCATTATTGGGATTCTTAATCTAATGGAAGTGTTTTCCGACTGGGATGCCTTTAGAACAGCCTCTGCAACTAGATCTGACACACCCTCAAGCTGGTCGTACAGTGTAATTTCTCTTACAGTATCCTCAACATTTGCAAAATTTACGATAACATATACTGTTATCAAAACACCAAGTCCGAATAGAATCATTTCGCTTAAAATTCTGTACTGCCCTTTCATCATACTATACTTATTCTCACTGTACTCTTTATTAGAGTTCGTCCGTTATTATCGGCGGGTAAAATCGTCTGATCGCCCACGCTTTCAATAACAATTGTCCTGTCAAGGCCGCCTGAAGCGCCGTTACCGGTCAATTCAATGACAAAATCCCTTGTTGTCTTGTCATTTCTGAGCTGTATGTATTCAAGCACATAGTCTGTCTCGTAAGATGTTTCCCCGTATTTTGTGCTCTTTACTGTATAAATTACAGGATCGTCAACACCCCAGACGCCGTATCTTATTGTTGCATTGTATGGATCTAATTTTAGATTCGTAGATGAAGTCCTGCCCAGAGGTATGGGCGAGTCTATTGCATATATCGTGCCTTCTGTGGCAATTGATAGTTCAATTATTTTGCCGTCAAACCTGATTATGCCTGGTAATGTCACAACAAGCTGGTCTCTGCCGCCGTTATTTGCCACAAATTTTATCTTTGTATCCAAATCATGCATGAACGTTTCTGCTGTTTCCAGCAAAGAATTATCCTTGTTTTTCTGCACTAATGGTATACCCCAGAAATAAACAGAACCCACTACACCTATGAGTATTCCGGATATCAAGACAGCCGATAATGCTTCCTGTTGACCCTTTTTCATAAATGTAATTATATCCGGGCCAATATAAATGTGATACAGTCAAGAAAACGGCTTACATAGGTCGTCTGGCAGGAGGTCTAACCTGCCTTGATTTCATAGCTGACAGAAGCATGGCATTTATTCTCTTCTCTAACTTCTGTATTCTGTCTTCCACATCTGAAGGTGTTGTTGTTTCCTCTTCTTCCTCATCCTCACTCTTGGCTTTCTCCTGGTTCATCTCTGTTATTTCTACTCTTTCCAAAAAGTTGCTCATTTTTCCAGTCAGCTGAGTAACGTTTGAGGATAATTCTGAAACTCTGTTGATCATTTCAGAATTTATTTTTACAACCTCGTCTACAATTCTTTGGTTTGTCCTTACAACATCTATGAGCTCTTTAACCATCTCTGTGCCCGAACCGCTTTTCTCTAATCTGTCAAGTCGCTTCTCCATTTTTCTCAAAGGACTGACAGGGATAAGTTCGTACTCTTCTTCATTCATAATTATCTAACAAATCTTATGTAAAAGAGAATATAAAAAGCTACTTAGTATTCCATACCGCCCATTCCAGGTGGCATACCGCCTGCTGGAGGACCGCTGGACGTCTTTGATGTTATAACATCATCTATTCGAAGTATCATTTCTGATGCTTCAGAAGCAGATTTTATTGCCTGAGTCTTTATTTTCAGTGGTTCAACAACACCGGCCTTTTTCATGTCAGTTAGTTCCCCTTTTATGACATCAACACCGTAGTTTGTGTTTCCTTTCTCGTGCTGTGATCTTAGATTAACCAAAAGATCTATTGCATCCTTACCTGTAGATTCTGCCAGAGTCCTTGGTATTATCTCAACAGCTTCCGCGAAAGCGTTTATTGCCAGTTGCTCACGACCCCCGACTGTTTCGGCATACTCTCTAAGCTTTCTGGAAAGTTCTATCTCTATAGAACCGCCGCCAGAAACAACTTTGCCGATTTCAGCTGCACTCATTACACCAAGAACAGCGTCGTCCATTGCCCTTTTTGCTTCATCTACAACGTGCTCTGTA
Organism: archaeon; assembly: GCA_028279825.1. Classification (GTDB taxonomy): domain Archaea; phylum Aenigmatarchaeota; class Aenigmatarchaeia; order GW2011-AR5; family GW2011-AR5; genus GW2011-AR5. Next base: position 68,340 of record JANQNA010000003.1, read on the forward strand.
CCACCTCTCACGAGTATGGAGACAGATTTAGGATCTTTACATTCACGAACAAAAATCATCTCTTCTCCGGCTATTTTTACTTCCTCAACAAGGCCTGCTTCACCAATGTCTGTTTTAGAAAGTTCCTCAATGCTGGAAACAACGTTTGCGCCTGTTGCCTTTGCCAGTTTTTCCATGTCACTTTTCTTGACTCTCCTGGCTGCAGACACTCCCTGTTTTGCAAGATAGTGCTGTGCTAAATCATCAATACCTTTCTGGCAGAAAAGAACGTTACATCCGGAATCCACGACTTTCTTTACCATGTCCTTCAGCATTCTTGATTCCTGTTCAATGAAGGCCTGCAGCTGTGTAGGATCTGTTATTCTTATCTCTGCGTTTGTTTCCGTTTCCTTTACTTCCATAGCTGCGTCCAGCAGTGCAATTTTTGCATTCTTCACTGACTTTGACATGTTTGCATGAACGATTTCCTTGTCAATGACAATACCCTTTATTAGTTCGGTATCATCCATTGATCCGCCCTGCTTTTTCTCTATCTTAATATCATCCCTGTTTCTGCCACCAACTGTCTTTACAGCCTGCACAGCCAGTTTTGCCAGAGAATCTTTAGCAGCCTCACTGCCTTTTCCTGTCATGGCAGTCATTGCTATCTTTTCCAGTGTATCAGTATCGTCTATTGTTATATCTTCTGAAATCTTCTGAAGGATTTCCAGAGCCTTTATCTTTGCCTGTCTGAACCCTCTGATTATCATTGTCGGATGAATATTCTGCTCTAAAAGCTGTTCTGACTTCTTAAGCAGCTCACCTGTAACAACAACAGCTGTAGTTGTGCCGTCACCTACCTCATCGTCCTGGGTTTTTGCCACTTCAACAATCATTTTAGCAGCAGGATGAACGATTTCTATCTCATTTAGAATAGTTGCACCGTCATTGGTGATGGTCACGTCACCTATGCTATCTACAAGCATTTTGTCCATGCCTTTTGGACCCAAAGTTGTACGAACATTATCAGCTACCTCTTTAGCAGCCGCTATATTCTTTGTTTGTGCATCCCTGCCGGTTGTTCTAAGCGTTCCTTCCGGCAAAATGAATATTGGTTGTGTTCCGTTCATATCAAATCACTCCTATGTTAACCGAAATCTTTTTATACTAATTCCTTTTAAGTAGTGACAAGTTGCCATAAGTCACCAGAAGTACTATAGACTCGAAAAACTTCTTAAACCTTTCTTTTCCCGGGATTCCTGGTATGGGCCGCGTGAGATTTGAACTCACGACCTCCTGCTAACCTAGATCACAACGATGTAAACTGTATGACGCATCTTGAATGCGTCTTTCTACTTCTTATCGTTGTGTGTCATATAAGACAGGTGCTCTACCAGGCTAAGCTAGCGGCCCGATCTGTATTACGTAAAGCAGAAAAACGCCCCAAAGAACGTCAGTCAATTTACGTCTATAGACCTAACAACTGATTGATTAAAACTCTTTTAAGCTTTCAGAAAGCGATGGAACAAAAAAAAGCAGAAAGGACTTAACAATAACAAAAACAGTCCTAAATTAACCCGATTTATCTCTTCTTCTTTTTCTTTTTTGCCATTTATATCACCATTAGATAAAATAATGACGCTATTCCATATATATATTTTTCCGTAAGACAAAAATCAATTCTTTTAGAAAAAAATTTATCCTTGATAACTTTGCGATTCGGTTTTTAGTTTCAAATCGCTCCAAGAATCAGAAAGTTTTCTGCAAACATCAGAAAGTTCTTTTTCGAGTTCCTCGCTCCATAGTTCCCATGTCTTCTTTACCCATGCAGCAGTTTTCTGGTCATTCTGTTGAAGCATAAGCAGATTGTTTTCCCATTTCAGAACCTGGATTTTCTTGTAAATATCAAATAATCTCTGTCGCTCTTGATCAGACAACATTTCCTGTTCAAATATGCATGAGTAAGACTCAGACCCAGCTATGACTGGCTCTATTATCCTTTCGGTAAATGCAAAAAGACGATCAGAAACACCGGTTCTTATTTGATCAAACAGTCTCTCATTTTCTTCTATGTCAAATTTGAATGTTTCCTTGAGTTCATTTAGGTGTGGCAAATCAAATTTGTCCTGCATTTTCCGATATTTCTGGAAACTTTCAGGACTCATTACTATAAAACACTGGTTAAAAAGTATTAAAACCTTCCGAAAACAATACACGTATCCAAAAGTATCTTTACAGTGGTGAAAAAAAGTGAAAATCGTTGTAAAAGTTGGCGGTTCGACATCTATAAATGAAGATGGTCCTGATTTTTCCTATTTCTCAAAATTAGTCCCGGTTCTGAACAGAATAAAAAAGGAACACCAGTTGATTGTGTCTATAGGCGGCGGCGGATTGACACGTAGCTATCACAGATCCATAGAAAAGTTCGCGATGAACAGCCATGAAAAAGAACAGATTTTCATAGAGCTCATCAAATCCAACGTTCTGACACTTGCCTACCTTTTGAAGACAAAGCCGATTTTTTCTCTGGACGAAGTCAAGAGAAATACATCCGGTGTTATCGGAGGAATAAAGCCCGGGAGAAGCACAGATGCTAACGCGGCCATAGCCGCGCAAAAGATCCAGGCAGATGTTTTCGTAAAACTCACCGATGTTAACGGTATATACAGCAAAGATCCTAACAAATTCATCGGTGCAAAAATAATAAGCAGAATGAGCTTTTCCGATTTGCAAAAATACTCTACCAAGGGAACCCCTAACAACTACGGTATACTTGACGCCACGGCCATAAAGACACTTTCAAAGAACAAGATAATAACACATATAATCAACGGAAAGAACCCTGATAATATACTAAAAGTGCTGAAAGGAGCTTCTATAGGAACCACTGTTTCTTAAAGGATAAAGTACAGCAATCCCAAGAAAACAATCACAATGAACGCAGCTGCGCACTTCTCCTCCATTGTTAGCTTTGTTGTTGTTGACCTTGTAGTTCTTCTTGAAACTTTTCTTCTTGTCCTTCTTGAAACCCTTCTCCTAGACTTTTTTGCCATAATTATACTAGTCGACCCGCTTTAAAAAGATTCAATATGACGAGGAATAATATTACTACAGAATGGAATCAGGGCCTGTAGTCTAGTGGTATGACGTCTGCTTCACACGCAGGAGACCGGCGGTTCGATAGCTGTATGAGAGCTACGCTCTCCAGTCGAGTGTCCGCCTGGGCCCATTTTAATATTTTTCTTATAAGGAATCTCTATGAATGATGAAGAAACCACAGAAATTCTCAGAAAACCCTCAAGAGATACTGTTCAGACACCGTCATGGCAACACAGAGAAATGCCACACGACGGAGTTTATCTCTCTTTATACGACAAAGAAGGCCAAGATTATTCCTTACAAATAACAGTTAATGGAGAGGGTTCAGAGGAAGCTGCCCTTGGGCACGCACGTGCATTCTCAGTATTTTATGGTACTGGTGGCTCTGATTCAAAACACATAGGTGGTGTAGGATTTAGCTCAGTAGCCTACTCACGAAGAGGTCGATTAAGCCCGCTAAGACGAGCAGAAATAGAAGAAGTTTACTGTTTTTTCGCGAGGGAAATTGAAGATTTTCCAGACAGAGATCTTCTATCTACAATAAAAAAGGATCTAGAAAAACTGTATAGAGAAGCCGTGAAAAATTTAGACGGAGACTGGGGAGCCCACGAACCTACTTCTTCTCAATAATTATTTCTGTTAAGTTATCACCACGTCGCATATGCTTAGTGAAATGATATGTCCAATTCCCCAGAAGATAGTCAACTTTGAAATCCAGGAATGTTTTATCAAATAATTCAGGATCGATCTTTCCCTTTAACCCGGGAAAAGGATCTGTGTGAAATCTGTAAACTATTCTTTTTTCTGTGACCTCAGGGAATTCTACATGAAGTCCAACGGAAGCATCTCGTTCACCTACACATCTTGCAAAATCCTCCGGTATACCCTTAGTGAATCCCATTTTATCATAAGCAGGACTCAGTCTACTCGCAAATAGCGTTTTCATATAATTCAGAGCCCCAGCTTCCCCAACTTCTTCTAATTTCTTAAGAAAACGCTGTTCATAGTCAGAGAAAAACTCTGTATTGTAAGGAACGGTGGGTTTGAAATCCATATTGAGAATGTCCTTAGAACCCTTAAAAAGATTACAACAGTCCTATTCTTATGAAAGCAACAGCTGTGGCGAATGCCAACATAGCTTTGGTAAAGTACTGGGGCAAGAGAAACAAGGAGCTAATATTACCTTTCAATTCTAGTATTTCCATGGTTTGTGATGGTCTTCACACAAAAACAACTGTGGAATTTGGGGACTATGATGAAGATTCCATAAAGATAAACAATGAAGAACTTCAGAAAGACGAAAAAGACGTATTAGGTCATGTTGAAAGAATCCGCAAGATAGCGGGCATAAACAAAAAGGCAAAGGTAATATCAGAAGCAAACTTCCCTGTGGCCGCAGGCCTAGCTTCAAGCGCTTCTGGCTTGGCAGCTCTTACGCTAGCAGCCAGCAAGGCAGCCGGTTTGGATCTAAGTGAGCGTGAGCTCACAATGCTGGCACGACAGGGATCGGGAAGCGCTTCGCGCTCCATAAGCGAAGGCTTTGGTATCTGGAACAAGGGTGAGAAAGAAGACGGTACAGATTCTTTCGCCGAAACTATCGCGCCAAAGGCACACTGGCCCGAATTCCGTATGATTGCCTGTATTGTCAGCGAGGCCAAAAAGGCGACAAGCTCCAGAGCAGGCATGAGCCAAACTGTAAAGACAAGTCCTTACTACGAGGGATGGTTGAAGACCATTGATCAGGATATTGAAAACATGAAAGAAGGTATAAAGAAAAAAGACTTCACACTTGTTGGGTCTACCGCTGAAGCAAACGCATTGAAGATGCACGCAACCATGATTACAACAGATCCGTCAATAATATATTGGGCACCTGGAACAATGGAGATCATGCACTCTATACTCCAATGGCGCGAAGAAGGATTGGAATCATATTTCACAATGGACGCAGGTCCTCAGGTAAAAATACTTTGTTTAGAGAAAGATCTGGAAGAGATACAAAAAAGACTGTCCAATCTAGTAAAGAAAACAATTGTCTGCAAACCAGGCGACGGCGCAAGGCTAACAGAAGACCACCTATTCTAATGATAACAGATAATCTCGAAGAACTTTTTGATGTCGTGGACGAAAACAATAACGTAGTGGGCAAAGCAACACGCGGAGAAGTTCATACAAAAGGTTTATGGCATCGCGCAATTCATGTATTAATTCTGAACTCAAAAAAGGAAATACTTCTCCAAAAACGCTCAATGACAAAGGAATTATATAAGGGCTACTGGATTGATACAGCTGGCCATGTTGATAGCGGCGAAAGCTACGAAGAGACTGCCAAGCGAGAAATGAAAGAGGAAATTGGTATTGACACAGAGTTAGAGCATTTATTTGATTGCACAAAATACACAGGCAACGACAATGAGTTTATACGTGTATTTTTGGGTCATCATGATGGACCTTTTGAAATTAATAAAAACGAGATGGATTTTGTCAAATTTTTTCCCATAAAGAAAATTTTTGAAATGATCAAAACAGAAAAAATAACACCGGGTACTTTAAGTATACTTAAGGAGCTGGAAAAACATCCGGAACTCTTAAAAAGACTAATGGGAGAGTGATAGTATGAGTGGAAAAGGTATAGGATTTGGTAAGACTATTCTATTTGGAGAGCATTTTGTTGTTTACGGGCTTCCAGGTATTGCATCAGCAATAAGTGATTTGACAACAGCGGAAGTTGAAGAAGGAGAAAAGTTTGAACTTGTTGATAACAGGCCGGCTGTTGAAGGTTACAAAGTAAAAAAGCAGGAAGAGATTTCCAGGGAACTAGATTCTATTTTCGAATTCATGAAGATTGATCGTGAAAAACCACCTTTGAAAATAACACTGGCAGGAAACCTTGAGTGTGCTTCCGGTATAGGCGCTAGCGCCGCTCTGGCAAGCAGTATCGCGCGTGCATTGAGTGAACATTTGTCGCTAAATCTGACAGATGACCAGATAAATGAAATAGCATTTGAAGGTGAGCGTGGAGGATCAGGAACACCAAGTGGTATAGACAACACATGCTCAACATACGGCGGCATGATTACTTTTGAGAAGAATCTTTCTGGCGGACCAAACAAGATAGAACACATAGAAGTCGGGAAGCCTTTTGAGATTGTTATGGTAAACACTGGAATAACCCAGGAAACAAAGAAAGTCGTGGCTGACGTAAGAGCTGAAAAGGAAAAGGACCCCGAAAAGTATGAGAAAATATTCTCGGATTACAAAAAAACTGTCGACGAGGCTGTTGTTTCTCTAAAGGAAGGCAACATCGAGAACGTCGGTAAATTGATGGACAAGAATCAGGAATTGCTTAGACAAATAACAGTAAGCTGCCCTGAAGTTGAAAATATAGTAAAGATGACCAAAGAAAAAGGCGCACTCGGAGCAAAACTAACAGGTACAGGAAGAGGCGGTCTTGTTATTTGTTTGTCTCCTGGTAAAGATGTTACAAAAACAATAGTAGAGTCAGCTAAAGCAGAAAATCTAAAAGTAAATGTCACGACTCTAGGGAAAAAATAGGCTATTTTTTTGCCGTAGTCATGTAAAGCAGATCATTCCCCGAAAGCAGCCGCTCTGAAGTTACATGATTAAAACCAACTTCAAATAATTCTCTTGCATATTGCAGTGCAGGTCTATGCCCTTCTAACAACAAAATATCATCCTCTGGTCTGAATTCACCTGCTTCCTGTGCCTTTCTTCTTACATCTGCCCAGCCTCCCCAGAAATTTCGTATTGTTGCATTGGCTTCAAATTCAGCAGAACTCCCAACTCTTCCTGGGGATTCTAAAGCCTTTGGATAGGCCCTGGCAAAATCATCAAGATCACTATGTTTTGTCTCCCAATCAAACCTTTTTAAAAATTCAAAAACACGATGAGGATGCTCCCACATTGAATTGTGCCAGTCCGGCAAAAGAACTGAACCACCATGTTTTGTCACATGATAAAGAACTCTAAATGGTGTATCAAGGTAAGCATGATGGTGAATAGCAGCAACAGCACTTACTATATCCTGTGAGCCACGAGGTGTAAAATCTCTTGCATCTATGTCCCTTGCTGCATGTGTAGTGAAGTCTTTATCTTTTTTTAGACCCAGCTCTTCCAAATCAGCTGTCATTTTATCAAGTCGTTCTTGTGATGGCTCTATTAGTGTTGCATATACACGTTCTATGTCAATATTATCCGCCAGAAGTTTTTCATAAACATTAACAGTACTAACACCTGCACCACATTCCAGATAATTTACTGTACCCATCATTTCTTGAACAAGTTTTGATACAGCAGCTGCATTTGCATTCCGCAATATTTGAGGGAAATTTTGCAAACCGGCAGCTTCTGTAGCCTCTATAACATATTTCATCTGCCTTGGCGAACCGCCTTCCCATTCCATTCTGTAAGCATCATCACTTCTTTCTCTGAACTCACCCTCAGGAATACCCCAGTTAGAATAAGCATAAGATGGCACACGCAAAGCAGAACCAAGTCTGACAGGCATAAGCGGCGAAAAAACTTCATCACTAGCAGGATTAAATTCAGGCATGTCTACCATTCCACTCTATGACATCCAATAGAACACTGCACGCCGGAGTAAATTCTTTTTTCCGTGCAAATGCTTCATCTTCCAACATGTATTGCGGTTTTCTAGCATCTGACTCAGGGTTTTCTTCAGGCTCCTGACTATCATCTTTTGGCACAAGACCTACTAACCTACCCCTGTATTCCTTTTCACTGTCCTTATAAATCATAAGAAAAGATCCGTCGTCGAATGATTGTACAATAATTTCTGGCCTGTCCCATATATGTCTATCTGGTCTAAGAATATGCAATGGTGGTCGATATGTTATTATACCAGTTTCTTCTCTCACTTCATGCATGGCAGCCTCAGCGTAAGTTTCTCTGCGTAAACGACCGCCACCAGGTATAACCAGTTGACCTCGTCTCTCAGGATCATCTTCTTTGTAACGAGTTGCAACAAGAAGTTGCCTACCCCCACCTAAGTCTCGTGATACATATCCCCATGCGACAGATTTAGCCATACCCAGACGTTATTAGAAATCTTTTTAAGTGTTGTAAAGACAGCTATTCTATGCACTTTTCAGCACCTGGAAAACTGGTAGTTTCGGGTGAATGGGCGATACTGGAAGTCGGAAACAGGGGATTGGTTGCTTCTGTGAACAACCGCGTTCACGTAGATATTGATAAAAGCGATGATATAGTTATCACAGCCAGTGAGTTTGGCATTGAAGACGCGAAAGCAAAGTACAGTAACGGGCAGTTAACTGTGGACGTTGATGAAGAAAAGAAGAAAACACTTAACCTTCTTTCAAGGGCAATTGCCACGTCTTTGAAGTATCTGGAAGAAAAAGAAATTAAGATAAAGACGTTCAAGATAAAGACGTCCAGTAAAGATACGCAGTTTGACGTTAACGGGGAAGTCAAAAAGATCGGTTTTGGTTCTTCGGCAGCCGTCACTGTTGCCGCTATAACAGCTGTTTTGGATTTTCATGGCTACGCCTATCAAAAAGATGAAATATACAAGCTCGCTACAATAGCGCACTTCTACGCACAGGGGAAAATAGGATCAGGTTTTGACGTAGCAGCTTCAACATACGGTGGATTGTTTGTTTATTCAAGATTTGATCCAAAATGGTTGACCGAAAAGGTAGAAGCAGGTGAAAAACTTGGCCTGATCGTAAATGAGAAGTGGCCGGGATTTGTTGCTGAGGTACTGGAAGTTCCGAAAGACTTTCATCTTCTGGTCGGCTGGACAAAAGATTCCGCATCAACAAAGGAAATGGTAAAACAGATGAACGTATTCAAGGAAGGTCATAGAGACGTTTATGATAAACACTTCTCTGGCATAGCTGCCTTGGCAGCTGAAGCCATAACGGCATTCAAAACAAACAACAAAGAAAAGTTTTTGGAGCTTTTGCAAAAAAACGAACAACTACTTTCAGATTTGGGCAAAGCCAGCGGTGTCAACATAGAAACGCCTGAACTGAAAACTCTATCGGAAGAGGCCGCTAAGGCCGGCGCAGCCGGTAAGCTCTCAGGCGCCGGAGGCGGTGATTGCGGTATTGCCGTATGCTTTGACGGAGCCGTAGCAAAAAAGATAAAAGAAGCATGGAAAACAGCAGGGTTGCATCTTGTAGACGTGACTATAGACAGAGAGGGTGTTAAAAAAGATAAATCTGTTTTTAACCTTTTCCATTAATTCTAATTATGCACGAAGTAATTCTTGTTGACAGCGAAGATAATGAACTTGGTACGGCTGAAAAATATCCTCCACACAGGCATCCGATGAAGTTACACAGGGCATTTTCTGTATACGTACTTAACGGACAAGGCCAATTGTTGATACACAAGAGAGCAGGTGACAAAAGAACTTGGCCAGGATTCTGGACAAATACATGCTGCTCACATCCAAGACCAAACGAGCCTGTGGAAATAGGCGCAGCCCGAAGACTAAGGGAAGAACTGGGTTTTGAATGTGATCTTGAGTTTCTCTTCAAGTTTGAATATCAGGCAAAATATAACGAAGAGTATGGTGAATATGAATTAGATCATGTTTTCCTTGGACATTTCAACGGTGAAGTGGTGCCAGATCCAACAGAAGTTGAAGAGTTCAAGTTCGTTGACTTGGGTTTTCTGGAAAAAGATATGAAAGAAAATCCTGAAAAATATACTCCATGGTTCAAGATATCATTCCCAGGAGTTCTGGAACATATAAAAAAATAAATTTAAACCATTGAATTCAATTTTTCTATATGCCTGATTTTTCTTCCGCCATGCAGGAATGGGGACAACTCCTGGGAAGTGATCGTGTTAGTTCTGACGGAAACGTTCTGGATAGATACGGAACCAACATTAACGCTTTGTATAGAAGAGTTCGGGGTGTTTTATATCCTGAAACCACCAAAGAAGTCCAGGAAGTTGTAAGAATAGCACGGAAACGTGGTGTATCTCTTTATCCTGAGAGTACGAAACAGAATCACGGCCTGGGCGGTGCAACACCCGTGCAGGACGACTGTGTTGTTGTTGATCTTGGCAGAATGAATAAAATCAGTGTCAACGAAGAATACCACTACGCTTTAATCGAGCCGGGTGTGACCCAGGGGCAGCTGTATGAACACTTGGAGCAGGATGGAATTCCACTGATGTTTGATGCAACAGGCGCAGGAACAAGGGCAGGGTTTGTTGGAAACGCCGCAGAAGGTGGTGTCGGTTATTTTTCGTTACGTTTTGATCAGGTTTCGGATTATACAGCTGTACTTGGCACAGGTGAAATTTTTGAAACAGGCTTTCCGTCTGGATCAAGTGTAAAATATCTCTTCAGGTATCCTCCCGGAATGTTCCTGGATGGTTTGTTTAAGCATTCCAATCTTGGAATAATAACAAAAATAAAGCTTGGTCTTATGCCACATCCGGAATACCGGTCAATGTTGTTATGTAGCATAGGTAGCGAAGAAAGTTTCCCATACCTGGTTGACGGATTAAGAAAGCTAAGAGATCAGGGAACCATACAGACAGTTGTGAAGATTTCCAATGATTCTAGGTCAAGAATCAGCATAGCACCACTTTTGTATAGAGAACTTATGCAAAGAGGAACCTATGGCGACAGTCAGAGTACCAGAACATTTGTAGAGAATACTCTTAGGAGAAAATCCGGACCCTGGAGTGCTATAACAAGTCTTTTGGGAACCCGCAGCGAGGTAAGGAGCAAACAGAGAGAGATAAGAAAAGTGCTTGGTAACGTGGGAAAGGTGGAGTTCATCACAGACAACGGGCTTGACCTGAACGGTGGACGTTTACAGGTGGGACTTGACTGGGGCAGAGGATTAATGCAAGCAGGGCGGTTTCTTTCACGGCCGTTTGGCGACCGTCCAAAGAGATTTATTGACACTTACGAGTCTTTAATGGAGTCACTATTGCCTTTGTATCATCTTGCTACCAGAGGCAAACCAACCGACGCGCCTTTGTTGAGCCTGTATTGGCCCCTGGGTGACATTCCTGAAAACTGGCAATATCCAGAACAGATAGCAAATTGTGGTATGCAATTTAAGCTGCCTCTAATACCAATGAATGGAATGGAATCAAGGGAAGCAGTAAGAAAAATAAGAGAAACGATAGAGAAGTATGGTTTTGAACCGGCAATTACTCTCAACACGGTCGAAAAAGCTTTTGATACTGTCACAAGCATACCATTCAACAGAAGTGACGCAGAAGAGGTTGAAAGGGCCAGTGAATGCGAGGAAGAGCTTTTCCATGAACTCGCAGAATTCGGAGATCCTGATTATCGTTTTGGGATCGGCACCATGGGAAGAATGTCTGGTACAGTTCATCCGTACTATCGGATGTTGTACAGAGCGCTGAAGAATGAATGCGATCCCGATTATATCCTGGCACCTGGAAGATATGAATTATGAAACTTGGTTTTAAAAAATTCAAAAACGTTTTTATAGTACGTAATTTAATTGTAATTGATACGTAATTGGTAACATTCTGGTGTTTATATTGGTTGATATAGTATACAGAAGAGCTAGACCGGGCGATGAAAAGGGTTTAAAGGAACTGTATGATGATGCGTATGGCGGCGGTTATTCTTTAACAGGTTTCACAACACATGAATCCGTGAGAGCACTTATTGAACAGGGCAGTTACATATGGTATGTGGCTCTTTCTGACGGGAATATAGTTGGCTCAACAGTAGCTGTTCCAGACGATTGGAATAGAAGCTTTGAGATGGGAAGATCTGCCGTAAAAAGAGAGTATAGACGTTTGGAAGTAGCAAAAAAAACTGCCGAACTTGCGAGAGACGAAGCTATTGAAAGAAGATACGATATAGGATGGGGGAGCCTTAGAAATACTGCCATGCTTAGAGTGTCTGTAAACGACAAGATGACTGTGGTAGGCCATACTTCAGAGCACAGCCCATCTGGAGAAAGAGAAACTCATCTAATATGTGAAAGAATGACTGAGGATGCAAAAAGGCGCAGGGTTGTCCCTGCCAACAGTTATTTGTATGATTGGTTTGTAGTGGAACGCATACAGGATCAGATGGAATTAGAAAATAGGGAAGGTGAGTATCCACCCATAGATGTTGTGGGTAAAGGAGCAAACAGCGAAATTAGTGTGGCATTGCGTATGCATTTGGAAGACAATTCAGGAACCGTTACAGGAATTGAGGGAAGTCTGCCTGAACATATGAAGGTCGTTCTTCTTGCCGACAGGACAGAAGATATGGAATTGTTAAGAGGGTACGGTTTCAGGATTACTGCATTCATGCCCGGCTGGTATCTTTTGGGCAGGAACAGATACGACTGTGTTGTTATGGAAAATTGTTGTGTAGAACCAAGATCAGAAGATGAGAAAATGGATACAATGATACGCGAATTTACTAAGGGCTTTAGCTTTAAAAAAGAAGATTAGGGAGCAGGCGGCATTCTTGCGGTAGACCTCGCAAGTATATTGTACGCAGTACCTTTTCTATCGTCACCGCCATGGACTATAGCCCCTTCATTGAAAAATACTTTACCATTATGATGGCGTGGTATTCTATAAATACCGGAATTCTCTATCAGTTCCCTAAATTCATCACGCGTATATCCGGCTTTCAGAGAGCTTTCGAATATATGTTGACCTTCAGGACCGTATACGCCAAACTCAGACATAATGTAAGCAAGTTCTTCTTCAGAACTGGGCCTCTGTATATCTTGCAGGTAGAGTACCCCACCGTCAAGTTTTGTTGCTCTGTACATATTACGAAGTATTTTTTCGGCCTCTTTCGGTTCTACTTCATGAGGAATAACATGCAGTGATGTGACCAAGTCAAAATCTTGAAAATCCATACGAGAGGCATCCAACAATTGGAAAGATAAACGAGAACGTCCTTCTGAAAGTTCTTCAGCTTTTTCAATCATCTCAGGTGATATATCTATACCTACAATATTTGCTTTAGGACACATATCAGCAATTTCTCTTTCAACAAAACCCGGACCACAACCTACACCCAGAACCCTGTCCGGTTTTTTCCCTGTCCAGCTATTGTACGCAAAAAGAGCCCGCGTAGCAAAATCCTGGGTTACAAATCTTTGGTGTAGCGGGTGCCTTGCCATTTCTATATAAGCTTCTGCGTAGCCTTCTCTCTCCGGTTCAGGAGTTCTATCCATGTTTTGGCAACCCCAGGTATGGCGTGAATTTTGAGCCCAAGCCTTTGAAGCCGGGTTCATCTTTTACCAGAAAACTATTGCTCTTGAAATTAGCATCACTTTTGCTCCAGCTTTCCACTGGCTTAACAACAAACTCACAGCTTGACGCACCGGAAGCAACGCACTTTGTTTCCAGGCACAGCATTTTCTTGCCAGTTATAACTTCAAAGGCACCGGCCCACATGCCCATGAGCCAGTAATCAACAGGTTTTTTCTGCAGACCGAAAAACCTTTTGTACTCCTCGGCGAAAGGAGAAACCCCTTTGTACATGAAAATATTGTTCTTGAAATCCATTCTGATAATATTGAAACTTCCCAGACCCAGTACCTCAGTCTGTCCCTGGTTGAATATAGTAAGGCTCTGTTTCTCTTTCAGAGTTTTCGCATAACCAAATCTCTCGTTTATTATTCTTGTTCCTATTTCCGCCTGGAATTTTGCCACATGGTACCTTATCCTGTTTGCCTCAGACTTACAACTCTTCTCTACCAACTTATGATAATAAAGCTGAATGTAGATGGGGTCTATGAATGCTGGGTTTCCCCAGATCAGGAACTTGCCCCTGTCGTGTTTTATTGCCTTGAATTTCATAACCCTCTGAAGTATCTTCGGGGGTGCTCTAAATGCCATACTATCACTTACCTATATCATGAATAATCATGCCAGTTTTACTTATCTCAACGGGATGCACATCCTCGTTGTTTATTGTATTTCGCATTTTCCTGATTAACAGGTTCCTTGAAAACTGGCCGCCCATGGATTCAAAATTAATGAGCAAAATACCGTCTGCAACAAACTCTGATATGGTATCTCTCGAAATATATCTGCCTCTCTCCGCGGACTCGGATATCAACAGTGTTGTGCAGTCATTTTCCATTAAACGAAGCGAATCAACAAAATTGTAGATGAATCTCTTGACTATCAGGTCTCCCATTATAGGCGGTGAAAAGAAGGAATTTTTCTTCATTATATCAACCAACGCCATGTCCTTCACATAATTATAAACAGGAGCATTTATTGCCAGCGAAGATATCGAGTCAACCACGAGCCTTTTTATTTTATTCTCGGAAACGTTGTTGATTAATTCATCCAGTGCAGCGAAATCCAGATTCTTTATTGGCATATGCTTTATTTCCAGCATACCCTCGTTTATTAGCGGTTCAAGGTCCCATCCAAACTGCAGTGCCTGTTCCTTGAGTGATTCCACAGGTTGTCCAAAACTAACATATAACCCTTTTTCTTTGAACTCAGTAACGCCGTTGTACAGATACTCCAGACTAAAAATAGTCTTGCCTGTTCCCGGAGTTCCTGTTAATAGAATAGTACTGCCGCGCGGAAATCCGCCCTCAATCAGCTCGTCAAAACCCTTTATACCTGTTTTAGTGCGATCTTTAACCATTAAATCACTACTAGTAATATCCCTCAAGCAGTTTATAAAAGTTCTAGAATCAATCTTTCCCATTCCTCATTATACGTGTCAGATAGCCGGTAACTTTGTTGCGCATCTTTTTGTCGTCTATTATTTTCAGCTCTTTGATTACCTGCTTGTTTGCCTCGAAATCCTTGCCAAGCTTCTCTCTGTGGACACCCTTTATCTGGAATGCAGCGTTCTTTATGTCCTTTGTACGAATGTTACCCATTTTTACCGATTTTTTATACCTTTGTAAAACTTAAATACTCATCAAGACCCATCGTTTAAGGGTCAAATAGTATAAAACGATGATCTGGATGCCAGTTACCATCTGCTTCCGGGTTGTCAGGATGGTAAACTGAGCATGAAAAAGGCATTTTTGGCACGCTCTCCGTTGGGGTTTTTCGCTTTCGATCCTGCAGGAAAGCTGTTGTTTTACGAGATATTCACAGACGTGGGAAGATTCTTAGCCAGACAAATAGATAGAGATTTTCTCAAAAAACTGCCTGATTATGAAATAAAAGAGGATCCAAAAGCCTATACTTTTCTGCGTAAGCATATACGCGAATATGCCAGAAATTTTGCTAATTTGAACGATGCACAATTCAACGAATTGCTTACAAAATTTTCCATAGAACTGTCAACAAGAAGACTTGTAGGTGCTACAGGTCGCGACAAGTTAATAGTCCAGGCTGTCAGGTCTTTGGATGATTTGACAAAGACAATAAACGTGTTTTCTGAGCGTCTTTACGAGTGGTATTCTTTGCATTATCCGGAAATGAAGAATGTCAATGTTACTGATCTAGTTGCAAAACACGGTAAGCGCGAGAATTTTCCATCTTTCAAAAGCAGCACTGGTGTGCCATTAAACGAAGCGGATGAACTGGCTCTGAGAAAGTATGCCTATACAATACAAAATCTTTCCAGAGATAAACGGGATCTAGAGAATTACATCAAGAATTCTATGCACGAAGTGGCAAAGAATCTTTGTGCACTTACAGACCCCCTTCTTGCAGCAAGGATAATGGCATATGCAGGATCTTTAGAAAAGTTGGCAAGAATGCCTGCATCTACGATTCAATTGCTTGGCGCAGAGAAAGCGCTGTTCCGTCATTTACACACCAGAGGCAAAAGTCCGAAATACGGTTTACTCTTTAACTCGATATTAATTCAAAGAGCCAAAAACGAACACAAGGGAAAAGTGGCCCGTATATTATCGTCCAAACTGATGATGGCCGTGCGTATTGACTTCTATTCAGGAAGAGACGATACGGAGAAACTGAAAAAAGAACTGAAAGAAGAAATAGAGGCGATTAAATGAAGCAGATATCACATAATGTTTACAAAGACGGGAACAAGATCTACACAAAGGCGAGAATAAAGAAAAAAATTTACGGTGAAAAGATCCTGGGAGACAAACGTGAGTGGGATCCAAAAAGGAGTAAGCTTGGCGCTGCCGTACTAAAGGGTTTGAAAGTATCCATAAAGGACGGCGATATTGTTCTTTATCTCGGGGCATCAACAGGAACAACCGTATCACATGTCAGCGATATTGTAGGTAATGGTTACGTTTATGGTATTGAATTTGCTGAAAGAGTGTTCCGCTCTTTAGTCGAGCTGGCTAAGGACCGCAAGAACATAGCGGCACTGAAGGAAGACGCAAGAAAAATGGATTATTCATGGATAGAACAGTGCGATGTTGTTTTTTGTGACATTGCTGACCCTCAACAAACAGACATTGCTATACGCAATGCAAAAGAGTTTCTCAAAAAGAATGGATTGCTGCTTATTTCTGTAAAATCCCAGAGTATTGACGTAACAATGAAACCAAAAGATGTTTACGAGAAAGAAAAGAAAAAGGTAGAGAAGGCGGGGTTCTCTGTAATTCAACTTATTGATCTTGAACCTTACGAAGAAAAACATACAATGATTGTAGCGCAGAAATGATTAGGATTGGTTTACTTATTGGCAACCTTAATCAGTATTTCCTTGAATTTTTCCCACTGATCTGCACTGATAGTTGCACCTGCAGCTGCGTCATGTCCGCCACCGGAACCACCGACTTCTTTTGCAGCTTTACCTATAACCTTGCCGGCGTTTATGTTCTTTGACTGGTTTCTTGAAGAAGCTTTGACACGGGATCCGACTTTCTGGTAAATAACAACAAGATTATCCCTGTAGTTTTCGCTTACTCTTGTAGACAGCGGTGAAGAAAGATTGTATTTTGATTTGATGTTGTAGAACATGACTTTTCCATGCCTCTCCATGTTTGCTTCAGCATCTTCAACAAGATCATCCATCTCTTTCTTTATTACTTCACCTGATTCAATCATATTGTCGGCATTATGTGTTTTTTCAAATTTCTCAAAAGTCGCATTCTGGAAAACATCGACCATCTGATCAAAAGAAAGTTTTTTCGTTGCACTTGTTGCTGCGATCATATCGGCAAGTCTGCCAATTCTCGTTTCGTACAATGGCTTGTCAAAACCATACCTTTTCTCTACTTCCTTTACCAGATCCTTTGAATCATTAAGATTGTAGTCAGCCACCATCCCAACTGCTGCAACCCACAAGAGATCTGAAACATCCATTACTTTTGATAAAATCTTGTAGATGCAGTAAGATGTTGACTGGTATAACCTGGGATCGTCTATCCTTGGGTTGTAGTGGACTATTCTTTTGGAATTCATGTTCTTGAAGACCTGATGATGATCTACAACAAGCACTTCTGATAACCCAACCAGACTTTTCAGAACACCCTGCTGCTGGTCGGCCGCCAGATCCAGAAGTATTATCTTGTCCGGAATACCTGTTTTCACTCTCTGCACAATGTTTTTGTCCATTGGCATTGGCTGTGATATTATGTAGGGTTTTTTCTTGCCTGTCCTCTTGAGGTATTCACTAACCATGACGCATGAGCATATTCCGTCGCCGTCGTTGTTATATATTATAACAACGCCATCTGTGCTCTTTATTCTCTCTAGAAAGTCAGCTGCTTTTTTCATAACAATAAAGTACAGAGAAACGGTTTAAAAGGGATCAAACCTTGTCGAACTTAAACCCTACTTTCTTGCTTTCTACTTCCACAAAACTGGTTGGTGACCTTATATCCTCGAATACAACACTGTCTGCACCAACCTTTTCCTTTATTTCCTTCCCGTATTTTTCCATAAGTTTGTTATCCAGATGCAGTATTATTCTGTTTGCCACAACAAGACCTTGTTTCTTTCTTTCACTTTGTATCTCTCTCAAGAGCTCTCTTAGGAGTGCTTCTTCTTTGAGTTCATCGTTTATTTCTACATTAAGGTAAACTGTTGTTTCCCCGACCTTCTTGCTTGGCCATTCCTGCTTTTCAAAGGAAACTTTCTTCACGTTACACATTATCTTGATTATATCACCCAGTTCTTCAACCTCCTTGGGTACAACAAGCTCACTCAATGGCCATCTTAATTTGATGTTTTTCTCCTTTCTTATCATGTTTGCTGCTTCTATAGCCTCCAATGCCTTGTCCATCACGTTCTCAAGTTTTTCGTTATTCTTATCAGGTACTGGCCATCTTTCCAGATGAACAGATCTTCCTGTCATGTCATGATATATGTGCTCAGAAACAAACGGCGTTAGCGGTGCCATTAACTTGCATAAAATTTCCAGTGTTTGTGTCAGCACGTAGTTAACTCCCCCGTCCTGTCGGTCTCTTACTATTTTTATGTACGTTCTTGATAGATCATTTATTATGAAGTTCATTAAATTTCTTGCAACCATATGGAAGTTGAATTTGTCAAGATCCTCTGTTGTTTTAAGTGTTAACGAGTTTATTTTGGAAAGTAACCACTCATCCTCCTTTCTTAATTTTGAATCACTCTTTGAAGGTTTTGCGTAAGTCTTGAAGTAGTTGTAAGTGTTCCACAGAATATTCAGGTGTCTGCCAAGATCCTCAGCATTTCTATAAGAAAACTTTTGGGTTTCCCATGGTGCAATGTCATGGCATATATACAGACGAAGCAGATCCGCACCAAGTTTTTCATATCCATCTTCTGCTGAAATTACATTCCCAAGACTCTTTGACATTTTTTCTCCCTTTTCGTCAAGAGTCCATCCGTTCAGGCAAACGGTTTCGTAAGGTGCTTCATCAAAGGTAGCAAAGCTGCATATCATTAATGTGTTGAACCACGCTCTTACCTGGTCCTGGCTTTCATCAACAAGATCTATCTTCCAAAGTTTTTCGAAAAGCTCTTTATTCTTGAATGGATAACCTAAAGATGCCCACGGAGCAATGCCGGAGTCAAACCATACATCCATGATATCTTTTTCTCTTTGCATCTCCTTACCGCATTCACATTTTATCCTGACTTTGTCGACAAAATTCTTGTGAAGATCAAACTTCTCCGGCAAACTTTCTGTAGCGTGTTCCCGCAGCTCCGCCGCGGATCCAATAACCTTCTTAGTTCCGCACTCACATGTCCATACGGGCAGTGGTATGCCCCAGTATCTTTGTCTGGTCACAGCCCAGTCAGGTGCTTCTGAAATTAAATCATGATATCTTTCACCGGCAAAACTAGGCAGCCAGTTTATTTTCTTGTTTGCCGCTATTATCTTTTCACGCAGGAGGTCCAATTTCAAAAACCATTGTCTGCTCATTCTGTATATCAGCGGCGTTTTACACCTCCAACAGAGCGGGTAAGAGTGAACTATTTTCTCCGTATGGAATAATTTACCATCCGCTTTAAGATCCTCAATAATTGTTGGATCAGCCTTTTTGGCAAACATGCCTTTGTACTTGCCTGCGTCTTCTGTCATACAACCCTTCTCATCTATCGGTGAAATTTCCGGCAGATTGTAGTGCTTACCCAGTTTGTTGTCCACTTCACCGTGTCCGGGTGCTATATGAACCAGGCCGGTACCTACATCCATCGTTACAATATGACCAAACTCGTCCTTTGCAGCTTCGCCTTTTGCGACAGTCTTGCTTGCCACCCTTTTCTTCATCACCGGCACTGACAAAAGAACCTGGTGAGAGTTAGGATTCTCCCCTATCTCCTTTTGCGAACCTGTATCAAGAATTGGCTCATACTTTATTCCCGCCAAATTCTTTCCCTGTATATGCTCTAAAACAGTATAGCCCATTTCCAGTCTTTGAAACTCCTCAAGTCTCTTTTCACCTATTATCAAAACCTGATCGTTTACCCTTACCTTTACGTAAGTCTCATCCGGATGCACGGCAATGGCAGCATTAGCCGGCAGTGTCCATGGTGTTGTTGTGAAGACCAATAGATACTCGTTACGGTCACAAATCTTGAATTTTATATAGATAGACGGATCTTCCACATCCTTGTAAGACTCACTGGCTTCTATTCCTGCCAAAACAGTTTCACAATGTGGACACCAGAATCCTGGGCGATGACCTTCTACAAACAGACCTTTCTCAAACCATTTCTTTACGGTCCACCAGCCAGATTCTAAATAATAATTCTCTGATGTAAGGTACGGCTCAAGCCATCCTCTCCATGCAGCAACCTTTTTGTAAAAGTTTAACCATATCGGCTCATTACCCTTTGCAAAACTATGGCATGCTTGTATGAATTTGTCAACACCAACCTTTGTTTCAATATCACCTTTCGACTTTATACCGAGTTCTTTTTCAACTTTATTCTCTATCGGCAATCCGCCGCAGTCAAAACCCGGCTGGAACCACACGGCGTAGCCTTGCATGAACTTGAACTTGCCCCAGATATCCTTGAATATTGTAGTTTTCGCGTGTCCGACGTGCGGCACACCGTTTACGTACGGCGGTCCGTCCAGAAGATAGTATTTCTTGCCTTTTCCCATCCTGACAATCTTGTCAGGTATTTGTTGATCAGCCCACATCTTTTGGACTTCCTGTTCAACTTCTTTAACATCGTACATAAAACCACTTTTTACTTCATGCTTAAAAGGCTTCTAGTCTTTTAGTTTCCCAGCATCTTCATGATTCTTTAACAAGTAAACATTAGGGTCATCCAGAGATTGCTCCACGGGTATTTTCCTGCACCTCCGGCTTACATAGGGTTCCCCGCCACTCATATCTACGTGATATCTGCCGATTCTCTTTCCGTCAGTATCACAAACAAGACTCCATACAGGATTAATCGGCTTATCCATATTTAATCACCTTTTACCATAGGGCTCTTTTTTACCTTCCCGAAGTATCCATACTGTTGATGAATCCGGTTCACTTGCAGGATCTACTCGTGCCAAATCGTTACCTAAGCGGGCAAGGTATCTTCCATCGGCTCTGATAACAGTTGCATAGCGACATAATCCACCGTTTTTTTCACGAATTTCCATTCCGTCTCCCATACACTTGTTTTTTTCTGCCATCACAACCACCCTGTATGATCTGGATTTTTCGGATAAAAACGAGGACTACCGTGAATGTCACTCCTTTCTTCAAGAGATATTATACGACCTCTATACTTGATCGTTAGTTCCCCATGCTCTGTAAGTGCATGATAACGTCCAAGTCTTTCATCTGTTTTCGGATTAAAGACAGCCACTGGTCTTACCAGTTTTTCCCTGCGTGCATGTCCACTTACCATTTCTATTCACCCCCACCTTGTAGTTTTATTTCTCTGGCATGGGATGAGTCTTGCAAAATACAACGATGTGGCATAGAAGCCGCACGCCTGAATCTTACAGGAAAACGCCTACTCCCTATTAGCGCGTACGCGCCGGATTCTCCGATAAAAACCTTGTAAGATCCCAATAAATCCAGGTGTCCATTGTCCCCTACTAAATAGACTTCCGTTTGAGCTCCTCTATAACCCTCTCCTGTCGTATCCAACATTTCTATTCGCCCCCATTTCTCTCCAGAACAAATGTTTCTCCTCTCTGAGAACGTTCAACGCACTTCACGGAAGCCTGCATGCCTCCTAGCATAACGTAGAATTCATCACCGTTCTGGAAAATATCATAAGTACCAATTTCTTGAAACCTTCCCGGGCCGACCTTCTCAAATATCCTGGGACTCATTGGCTTTGTTCCCGGTATCACCCATCCTGATGAATGAGATTCAGTCACGTATCTTGCCGGTACTATTTCTCCACCTATTTCAGCAAAGCATCCGTCTCCATATTTGAAAACCCTGCCACATCCTATGCTTCTCAGGTCTTCCCCTAAAATCGGTCCACGATAAACGTCTTCTGCATGATTTGTCATCTCTTACTTCCCCCAGTCAAGCATTCTTCTCTCTTTTTCATATTTACAGGTTGGAACGTAGCCTTTGTCTTTAATTTCATATGGAGTCCCTGACAGACTACATATTTTAGGCGGTTCTGGAACCTTTCCCTTGAATTTTTCTGTTTCTCCCATATCTATACCTCCAAGCATAGGTTTGTCCCCGCCAAAAAATTTCACAACAAAAAAGAAGCAGGGGAAACAAGACCGTTTAGCAAACAATCTTATCACTAATAAAATCTGTATCCAGTACATTTAGATTCATTAGTGCCCTATTCATCAACCCTTAGTATGAATGTTGATGCTTATAAGCTTTTTCACCACGATAGAATAAGCATAAAACAGACTAAAGTTTCGCAGAAACTTTTTTCATTTCATGGCTGCTATGGTGTAGCTTGGTTAGCATATGGGCCTGTGGAAAGCTTTCCATGACTTCAAAAGCGGAAAGTTTACAGTAAGCCTCTGGGGCGGGTTCAAATCCCGCTAGCAGCCCTCAAACCTTTTCTTTAGTAAAGAAAACCTTTGATGGAAAAAGAAACAGTTGTTTACTCTATTCTTCGTATAATGTGCCAGCCGAACTCTGTTTTCACTGGCTCAGAAGTCTGGCCTTTCTCTAAGGCAAAGGCCACTTTTTCGAAAGGCTTTACCATTTGTCCACGGGCGAAAGCCCCTAAATCTCCACCCTTCTTCCTCGATGGGCACAATGATTTAACTTCTGCAAGCTTGGCAAAACTAACACCATCTACAAGATCCTCGTATATCTGTCTTGCTTCCTGTTCCGATTTTACCAAAATATGTGCGCATCGTATCTTCATGTTTTTCCCTTGGACGAAGCTTATTTAAATGAAAATTTCGGCGATTTAACGATTTTTAAGTAAATAATCTAATAGATGAGTATGAAATTCCAGACACCACGAGGTACAAGAGATTTTCTCCCGGAAGCAATGATGAAAAGGCATTTCGTTATTGATACTGCCAGGACTGTTTTTGAGAACTGGGGTTTTGATCCCTTAGATACACCGGCTTTTGAAGAATATGCCCTGCTTACGGCCAAATCCGGAGAAGCAATAAAAGATGAGATATATCATTTTAAGGACAAGTCTGATAGAGATTTAGGTCTACGTTTCGACTTCACTGTTCCATTGGCACGTGTAGTTGTAAACAATCCTGATATACCAAAACCTTTCCGGAGATACCAGTTAGGTCCTGTGTGGCGTTACGACAGACCAGGATCCGGCCGTTACCGCGAATTCTGGCAGGCTGATGTCGACATTGTTGGCGCCGAAGGCGCTTCAGCAGACGCGGAAGTTGTGGCTTGTGCCTGTGATGCATTGAGAAAAATGGGTATGTCCAACTTTTACGTTCGTGTGAATAACAGAAAAATAATCAACGCGTTTCTAGGCAGCCTGAATCTCGTCGCCCCTGACATTCTGCGCAGCATAGACAAACTGGAGAAAATAGGCGACGATGCTGTCAAAGAAGAACTAAAAGAAAAGGGTGTTGGATCTGACGAAATAGAAGCAGTAATGGATTTTGTTAAAGGAACCATTAAGGACGCTGGTGATATTCTTGATGACAAAAAAGGGATAGAAGAATTGAAAGAAATGGTTAGTATTCTGGAAAGCTTCCAGATACCTGTTAAAATTGACCTGAGCATGGTACGTGGTTTAGACTATTACACTGGTAACATTTTTGAAATCAATCAGGAGGGTAGCCTGACGATAACAGCCGGCGGAAGATATGATAAAATGATCGAGGGTTTCGGCGGACGTCCTACTTCAGCTACAGGCATATCTCTTGGCGTGGATCGTTTGATCAATTTAGTACAGCTGGAGTTTGGAAAAACTAAAACTCACGTATATTTAGCCAATGTTAAGAGCAAGGAAAAGGTCCTGGAGATAGCGAAACAGCTGCGTGAAATAGGAATAAACAGTGAATACGACGTAATGGGAAGGTCTCTGTCAAAACAGCTGGAATATGTGAATTCCAAAGGAATCAAGTTCCTGATTGTCGTTGGCGAGAAAGAAATCAGCAGCGGTGTTGTAAAAATCCGCAACATGTTCAACGGAAATGAGAAGGATATAGAACTGAGAAACCTACAGCGTATAAGAGATCTTGTGGATGAGTAACCCCTTCACCGTGGTCATGCCTTTAAAGCTATCTTCTATTTTAAGTTATTCCTAGTTTTCTGAATTTCTGGTGTGTAAACCATATTTTAACCCTCAATAATGCCTTTATAATAAAAATTGCAATATTACCCATAGGGTGTGGAAAATGAGATGCATAGATTGTGGGTCAGAAAAGATAAGATACGACCCTCTACATGGGAGCAAATTTTGCCGTGACTGCGGCATAGTCCTAGAGGAGTTTGTATTGTCTTGATCGAAAAATAGATTCGTCATAGGACATTTTTCTAGTGTGACTTATTGAAAAATTTACTGTCTTTGGGATCTCAATACAACATGCTTGCTTGCTTCTCCCACTAGATCATCAAATAGTTCTCTGTATTCAGAAGACTCACTACTATATACGGCACTTCCAATAGCACCGACAAATTCAGAAACACGCTCATCTCCTAATTGTCCTTTTGCGCGCAGAACATATAATCCATCATGTAGCATGGAAAATAATTGAGCACGATAGTCTTTAAGTTCATCGTCACTATGTCCTCCTGAATTTCCATTAAAACAAATCTCACACATTTTTGCAGCAAGTCCTAATTCCCTGAATCCCGTTTCTTCAATAACGTAACTCATATTACCACCATTAACTACTCAAAGGTAATTATTCAAGTATTTAAAGATTCCGGCATAATCAATGCTTGACTCTTACTTCTTAGAAAACGGAATAATAAAAATAAACTGACGTTAAGCAGAAAGACGTTCAAAGAACGTCAGAAGATTAACGTCTCAAGGGGTTGAAAACATATGGAAAAAATAGTACCGGATACGAGTGTACTCATATCAGGAAAACTTACAGAACTAATAGAAAAGGGAGAAATTTCAGAAGCAGAAATCATAATCCCAGAATTTGTCGTTGAAGAGCTCAGAGCCCAGGCGTCTAAAGGACGCGAGATAGGCTTCAAAGGGCTTGAAGAGCTGAAGAAACTGAGAACAGTTTATGAAAACGTTAACGTAACAAAAACAGGAAGAAGGCAGACTTATGAGGAAATACAGTTAGCCAAGTATGGTCGTATAGATGCCCTTATAATGGATGTGGCCCGTGATAACAGTGCTACTATCTATACAGCCGATTATGTGCAATATCTGGTAGCAGAGGCAGAAGGCATAAAGACTAGATATTTCAAGGCTTATGAAGAAAACAAGAAAATAACGCTTTCTGACATGCTGACACCAGATACAATGAGTTTGCACCTGAAGGAAAAAACAATACCTGTTGCAAAAAGAGGCAAGCCGGGTGAATTTGATCTTGTCAAAGTATCAGAAGAGCCAACAACTGCCGAGCAGCTAGAAGTTATAATCAAGGAAGTTATGGATGCAGCTCGTTACAAAGACGATTCGTTCATAGAGGTCGGCGGTCATACCGCCACAGTAGTTCAGCTGGGTGACATGCGAATAGCTATAGCCAGACCGCCTTTCGCAGATGGCATAGAAGTTACAGTTGTCAGGCCGATAGCAAAACTTGGTTTAGACGACTATAAACTGTCTGATAAATTAAAAGAAAGAATGATCGGCAGAACGGAGGGAATATTGATAGCAGGTCCTCCGGGCTCAGGAAAGAGTACGTTTGCAGCCAGCATAGCGGAATTCTTTGAGGCCAAGGGCAAGATAGTAAAAACGATGGAATCTCCAAGAGACCTACAGGTCAAGCCGGAGATTACACAGTATTCTAAGCTGAAAGGATCTTTCGAGAACACAGCAGACATGCTTTTGCTTGTAAGACCTGACTATACCATTTACGATGAAGTTCGTAAAACAAACGACTTTGAAATATTTTCTGACATGCGTTTAGCCGGTATAGGCATGATTGGTGTTGTTCATGCAACAGAACCAATTGACGCAGTCCAGAGATTCATCGGGCGTGCGGAACTTGGCATGATTCCGCACATCATAGACACAATTGTTTACATAAAAGACGGTAAAGTAGAAAAGGTCTATTTGGTGACTTTGACTGTCAGAACTCCAACAGGCATGACCGAGGCAGATTTGGCCAGGCCGGTTGTTGAAGTAAGGAACTTTGAGACAAACGCACTAGAATATGAGATCTACACGTACGGTGAAGAGAACATAATCATTCCTGTAAAAGGTTCAAAGGAGTCTGCTTTACACAGACTAGCGAAGCGCCAGATAATGGCGGAGCTTCGCAGGTTTGACAGATCTGCAGAAGTGGAGATTACAGGCGATTCAAGTGCAACTGTCAGGGTAGAGAATGAAATGGTCGCAAGACTCATAGGAAAGGGTGGTGAAACAATAAAGGCCCTGGAAGAGAAACTCGGTCTTAAGATAGACGTTTCTCCGAAAGTTGCCACTTTAGGTAAAGAGGTTGAATTCGACGACGAAGAAAAGGGAGCCTATATAACGTTCACTTTTGAACTACCACCGGGCAATATTGCCAATTTCTACGTAGAGGACGAATATCTGTTTTCGGCCACAATAGGCAAATCCAGCCAGGTACGCGTTGCAAAGAACAGTACTGTAGGAAAAGACGTCTTGAGAGGACTTCTGCATCACAAACTCAAGGTTTTCGTTTAGATTTTCTGGAAAGTAAATCGATCTCTATAAGTGTTATCAAAAAGATCGTCGCACTGATGATCATGAACGGGTATGATTGTATCATATAGGAATAAGCAAACAGGAATACCTGACCGACCAGATAAATCATGACGAATCTTATGTTGACCTTTTCGCCTGCTTTGTATGTTTCATAAGTTTCGTATATCCAGGCCGCTAAAAGGAAGAACGCGCCAATCAGGCCAACAATATCAACTAACATAATTTTGTTTGTTTTGCCTTCCTTTTAATGGTTTCTGTGCGTTTTTTATTTAGGCTCCTGTAGCTCAGTTTGGATAGAGCACTTGCCTCCTACCGACACGGAGGTGAACAGAGAAATAAACCATTCGTGGTTTGTTTTGATGACGACTTGTGTTGGTTGATAGCAAGGGGTCGCGCGTTCGAATCGCGTCAGGAGCGCTTTTTTCTGAATAAATCTTTATATTTCTCCAATCGAATGATAATTATAGAGTGGTTTGATGAGAATACTGTTAGTTTCAGTTATGTTTCTGTTTATGCTAGGTACGGCATTTGCAGCGGGCGATATAACCATTAAGACTGAAGACGTGGCACCGACGTATCTGAACACAAAGACCCTTACAAACATGCTTAACGTGACATTGAACACAACATCCGGCCAGGGCAATATAACAGCTGTGAATGTCACATTGGTGGGAAATCTGGGCTTTGTTAATGTTTCTTCTGTGGCAATAGTTAACTCAACTGGTTCTGTCGTAGCTTCCAACAACACAAATCTTACAGAAACAACATATAGGATATTGATACCTGCAGGCTTCAACGCAACAACAATCAGTGCAAACACGTCATTTGTGATTGCAATCAATGCCTCAAATTCAGCGGCCTTTGGTGACAACGTATCTGTAAGTATAGACAGTCTGGATTCTTTTGGAATAGATTCAGGAACACTGTCATTTGGTGTAACCGCTAATTCCACAGGATCATTGGTGCACGATCTTCATGCAAACGTCACAATATATCCCAACTTTGTGGATACAAATGTGATGAACCAGACACTGATATACAAGTTAACACCTACAGGAACATCCGGAATCAAAAACGTCACAATAATTATACCTTCAACATACACATTTGTCAACGTTTCAACAGTAACGATAGGTACAGCCAACGATTCAGGATTATGGTCTTATTCAACGGCATCTAATTATGTAAACCTTTCTGTAAACACACCGACAACAAGCCCGATAATGATCTACTTCAATGTTAACACAAGCAGGACAAGAATCAACAGTACAAGATTCTCAGCCTTCATAGACGGCGGAAATCTTACAAATGTAACAACTGATATCATAAGTCCTGGGGTCAATGTTACAACCCAGCAGCTTATGTTCGTAACACAGGTCAAGACGGCAAAAGCAGTCGCACTGGCAAACGGCACTGACTACTGGGAATTCAACTTCACATTCAACTTTACAGCTAACGTTACCGGGTTAATTCAATTCAAGATGTCAAACTGGACTGACGCTTCAAGCCCTCCAAATTCAATCCTGCTGAACACAACAAATATTTCATACGCTTCAATGAGAAACAACTCAAACTTTTCAAATACAGACGGTCAGGTTAATATCACAGAAAATTACAGGAGACACTTTGGAAATAAACTTTCAGTGGGAGACACAGGTTTGACTACTTTGATCCTGAGAATGGTCGTACCTTCAGGCACAGCCATGTCAAGGACATGGGCAGCCACTTACGGAGTATTGTTTAGGGCATACTATTGATTATAGTGATTTTGATGAAAGTCATACTTCCTCTTTTGCTACTACTGTTTGCTATTCCAATCTATGCAGAATCAACCGGAAACATAACACTTGATATGGGAAACGTAACGGTATCAACAGGAATAACAGGTTATACGGTCAATGTCTGTAATGCAACGTCAGACTGTCTTGGAATAACGTGCTTCCTGGACTATGATAATTTCTCCCTGCCGTCAAGCAAGGGATGGTGCAACTTTACAGCCTTGACATATTGCCAGCACAATGGAAGCGCCTATTCAACGGGAAATTCAATCTGTACGTCCAATGAATCCTACAGGACCTGTACAAACGGTGTATGGTCCATTAACACAGCCTGTCCCAGCGGCCAGACATGTAATGAACAGATTGACGTGATTGGCAGTTGTGAATCACCCGGTTCTTCCAGTTCAAGCAGCAGCGGCACAACAGTAACGTCATCAACCACAAGAACACCTGCAATTATTTTCACAACATTCCCGGCAGATTTCAATATTACACAGGGAACATCTGTCAGCAAAACAGTTTCTTACAAAAACAGCGGGAACCAGACCCTTTACAATCTGACAATTACGATTCCCGGCATCGATTGGTATTCCGTCTCACCAACAATCGTGTCAAGGAGTTACCAGAGAAATACAGGATCTTTCACACTGGCATTTTCACCAACAGATACAACAGAAATAAAAACATACACCCTGACCGTGAATCTTGACACGCACAATGCTTCCACGTCCGATGTATTAAAGGTGACAGTAAATCCTAGCGAGGAAACCGTCCAGGAAGAAATAATTCCTAATTTTGCGGAATATAGTTCACTGTTAGCTACAATGAAGTCAAACCTGACTTCTCTGGAAGCCCAGGGTTATGACGTTGAGGAAATAAAGGGAATATTGATAAACATAGAGAGAAAGATAAACGAGACGAACTCGTCCTTAGAAGCAAAGGATTACGTGACCGCAACACAGCTTCTTGCTGATGCGAAAGGTCTGATTGATGCAGCATCGGAGAAAATGAGGCTTTTAACAAAAGAACCGTTTGAAATAAAATTCGATGCAATAACCCTTGCAATAATTGGGATAATTGTGGCAGTTGTCGTATTTGTTGTATACACGCTGCTGCCTGCCCATAAAAAAGAAAGAATAAACTTCAGACCCACGAAATCCCCCAAGATTCTCGAGAAACTGAAGAAAAAATGATATATATGGAAAAACTGAACATGAAAGAGATGACAGTAACAATAAGCTCTTTAGCCGTTTTTATTACATCTTTCCTGATTCTGAAGATCAGCGAATTTTCCGTTCTGTCCCTGGTAAATCTGCAAAATTACTTTATTCAGTCAATGATAATCAACACAGCGGGCATGGGAACTCTTGAGGCACTTCGTTTCACTATCCAGCCGTTTCTGTTAGTGCTTCTGTCAATGATTCTTTTTGTAGCAGGATTGTCTATAATAGCAGCTCATGGTTTCAGGAAAGACTTTTCCGGCTGGATTATTGGTTTAGTAAGTGCAATTATTGTTATTGTTCTCTTCCAGTCAATAGCAGGCGGTTTTTTTGCATTGGCAGTTTTCCTGGCAATCGTTATGACCCCAAAAATTTCCGCTGTTTACGGGAAAGAGCTTAAACGTTGGGTATTTCTCCGCGTAGGTACAACAACAATCGGTAGAATACTGAAGATAGCAAACATAGTTATAGCCGTTGGTATACTTCTGTCCGTCTTATCAGCCCAGGCTTTCTACGAAAATTCTTTCAGGACAGAACTAACCGATTCAATGAAAACAATAGCGCTTTCTATACCTGGAGCAGAGCTGCTGCCAGAAGATTTGCTTATGGAGCAGATAGAATCCGTTGTGGATGACTCGCCTTTGTTCTCTGCATACAGCCGCTGGTTGCCTGTTTCAACTGCAGCAGGCGCGTGGATAATACTGGAATTTCTGAGAAGTCTTTTGCTGGCAAACATCGGCGGATTATTTACTTACGTTTTTCTAAAGGCGCGCGATTGACGGATATTTAAAGACTGTTAAATAAGGAAATTTATGAAAATTACCTGTGAGATAATCGTACATGAAATTCTACCTACACTTAGAGCGGCAATTGCAAAAGAACTTATAACAACTCACAGCCTTAACCAGGGTGAAGTTGCCAGGCTTCTTGACGTGAGCCAGCCTGCCGTGTCTCAATACTTGAGACAGATACGCGGTAAGGGCGGGATAATACACGATAGTGCAGTAAACGAGGCGATAAAAGAACTTTCCGGCAAATTAAACTCTAACCAGATAAACGCTGAAGATCTGGGCACAAGGATGTGCGTTATTTCAAAGATGATGCTTGATAAAGGACTGATACATGCAGAAAATCCTGACCAGTGCAACATGTGCAAATGAGACTAAATCTTAATTAACTCTAGTTTTCCAAAAGGAGATTTCTTTAAAGAAACTAAATCATGTTCCTGGAGTATTTTGCCCCATTCTTCCACCTGAATTTCATGCACGCCAAGTTTACGGGCAGCCGCATCCGTTCTTATTCTTCCCGCGTCACTCACAACATCAAACAACTTGTCTATGGATTTTCCGTTGCTGACTTTCTGGCCTGTAAGTATGTGTTCTTTTAGCTCTTTGGCAGGATTCTTTCTCTTTTTCACAGGTTTTGGTTCTTTTATCTCCAGAAACCCTTCCTTGGCAACCAGTCCTATAAAGTCAACATTCTCTTTTATCTTATCTTTTGCGGGTGTCACAAGTTTGTTGCTAACCTCAGAAGCCAGATCAGGTACTGGAACCCTCTTTAACATTTTCTTATGACGCTGAACCAGGAAGTCCTTCTCACTTCTGAGTTTTCTGTTATCAGTCTGGAGGTGCAAAATTATTTCATTCAAAGTACCTATAGAATCGTTCATCCTATTCAGGTTTGTTTCCATTTTCTTCTCAAGATCGCTTATTTTCTTCTCCAGTTTTACGATCTTCTCATCCTTTGATTCAAAAATCATTACTATAAGGATAATGGAAGTCTATAAAAAACAACCTCTCAGGTTTATATTTTACCGGATTCCATAGATATATATGGATTTTGTCCAACAAGTCAGATCTTTGAAGATCCAGAGCGCAAATACGATTGCAGTAAGGTCTCTTAAACACCTGAAAGGTTTCAAAGGTAGGAAATTCGACAAAGAAGTTAGGAGACTTCTGAAAGCAAGACCCACGGCCGTTGTGCTTTACAATGCAATACAAAGAGCAAAGAAAATAGGGATAGACGAGACGCTAAAGGAACTGAAAGAATCGAAAACGGGAGCAATAAAACAGTCAAAAAATATCTTCCGCAAAAGATCAGTGGTATTGACGCATTGTCACTCAAGTCTTGTAGTCGGTTCAATTATTCACAACAAGAAAAAAGTAAAGAAGGTAATAGTCACGGAAACAAGACCAAAGTTTCAGGGCCTGAAAACAGCCAAAGAACTTTTAGCAGCCAAGATACCCGTTACGTACATCGTGGACAGTGCAGTCAGCAATTTCATGAAAGAGTCTGACATTGTTCTACTGGGTGCGGATGCATTGAGAAAGGAAGGCCTTGTGAACAAAGTAGGCTCAAACCCTATTGCACTGGTAGCCAAAGAAAAAAGAAAACCTGTTTACGTGATTGCAACCAGTTTTACTATTGACAGAAGAAAAAAACTCATCATGGAAGAGCGGCCGGATTCAGAAGTTGTTAATCTCAAAGGCGCAGACATACGCAACCCAGCCTTTGACGTAACACCATGGAAATACATCAAAGCAGTTATAACCGAAAAGGGTGTGAAGAAAAAATGAAGATGAAGATTAAGAAGTTAGGTCTTGATGCAGGAGGAAAAACAATCTGTATACTTAATGAGAAAGATGCCAAAGACATGGGACTGCATCCCCTGGAGCGAGTAGTAGTCACCAAAGGCAAAAAGAAGGTAACACTTCTCGTAGATACGGCAGAAAGTTTTGTTAAGAGAGGGACCATTGTTGTTTACAAGGAAGCCACAAGATTGATAAATTTCAGGAACGGAGACGTCGTAAGAGTAGAACCGAGAAAAACTTTGATAAGCAAAAAATCCATAGACAAGAAAATAAGAGGGGAACAGCTTGACTACAAGGATTTCCGTGCAATAGTCGACGACGTAATAGACAGAGATCTGAATGATCTGGAACTGGCTTCTTTCATCACGGCTTTACATATTCATGGACTTACCGTAAGAGAAAGCATAAACATGTCCAGAGCCATGATCGACACTGGCAATAAGTTAAAGTTTTCAGGAACCGTTGTAGATAAACATTCTATAGGAGGCGTACCTGGTGATAAGACTTCAATGATGGTTGTTCCTATAGTTGCTGCAGCAGGCTTAACAATACCAAAAACGTCTTCACGTTCCATTACCTCACCGGCCGGAACAGCCGACAGGGTTGAGGCCATCGCGCCCGTCACACTTTCAAGCAGAGAAATAAAGAAAGTAGTGAAGAAGACAAAGGGATGTCTTGTCTGGGGAGGATCAGTTGATCTCGCTCCTGCAGATGATTTGTTCATTCGTATTGAACACCCATTAAATCTTGATCCCTTGCTGCTGCCTTCTGTGATGAGCAAGAAAAAATCCGTTGGATGCAAATATTTGGTGATAGACATACCAACCGGACGCGGAGCAAAAATGAAAACAAGAAGGGAAGCAAACAAGCTTGCAAAGAATTTCAAAGCACTTGGCAGGGAATTGGGCATCAAGGTTCAGTGTGCAGTAACACCGGGTCATCAGCCAATCGGCCGTGCAATGGGTCCGGCTCTTGAAGCAAGAGAACTGCTCACTTGCATGCGTAACATGGAAGAAAAAGATCTTATTGACAAGGCAACAACGATTGCCGGAATGCTGTTCAAAATGACAGGCAAAGGCGACAAAAAAACGGCTTTTGAGATTATCAAAAGCGGCAAAGCTGAGAAAAAATTCCGTGAGATAGTCAAGGCACAGGGCGGTTCTGACCCAAAACCAGGCAGGATAAAAGTTGGCAAGTTCATTTACTGTATTCGCGCAAAGCGCGCCGGAAAGGTAAAGGGTATACATAACAGGGATCTTGTTGAGATATGCATGGCAGCCGGCACGCCCAACGATAAAGGCGCTGGTATACTTCTGAATAAGAAGATAGGCGAAAGGGTCAAAAAAGGTGAGACGTTGTTCACTATTTTTGCCGAGAAGAAGCATAAATTAAACTCGGGAATAAAGATAGCCAAATCAAAACATATTTTCGTGGTACTATGAGAAAAGTTTTGCTTGTAATTATAGACGGTGGTGCTGATAAGGGCAGAAGTGCTTATGCAAAAGCAGACACGCCAAACTTGGGTGTTTTAGCGGCAAACAGTGATTGTGGTATATGGACAGGGCCGCATGCAAAAGGTTTCAATAAAAGAAGTTTATCGAGCCTGGGGACAATGGAAATTTTAGGTTATTCTGAGAAGGACGAGCCTGGTAGGGGTTATTTGGAGGCTGTGGGTATAAACCTCAAACCAAAGAAAACCGATGTATGTTTGCGTGCTAATTTTGCAACCGTCAGTAAAAAATGGAAGTTCAAAGACAGGAGAGCGGGCCGTGATGAGAAAGGATTGAATCAGTTAACAAAAATGCTTAACCAAAAGATCAGAACAATAGAAGGCGTGAAGATAAAATTCCATCGAATGATTGGACACAGGCTTGTTGTTGTTTTGTCAGGAAAAGGTATATCCAAACATGTTACAGACAGTGATATCGGTGATCATGTCTCAAAGATAAGCCCAAAAAATCCAAAAGGCAGGAAAACCGCCAGGATACTCAATGAATTAACAAAAAGAACAAACGAACTGCTGTCTAAGCATCCCGTAAACAAGAAAAGGAAGTTCCCTGCAAATATTGTGGTGCTGCGCGCCGCAGGATCTAAACAAAAAGTTACCAGTTTCCAGAAAAAATACAGGATGAAAGGGGCGGTAATAAGCGGGGTGAATATTCTTCTGGGCATATCCAGGTATGTTGGCATAGATATTCTACCATCACCACCAACACAATTGGAAACAGACCTGCCTTTTAGGGTGAAAAAGGCTGTAAACGCTCTAGAACGCTATGATTTTGTTATTCTTCACATAAACGGCGCGGATACCAATGCACATAACAAGAATTTTCCGGGAAAGGTCAAATTTTTGGAAAAGGTGGATCGTGAAGTCTTCTCCCAGATTGTCAAGTTAAGTCACATAAATATAGCCGTTATTAGCGACCATGAAACAGACTCCCGTACGGGGGAGCATTCCTTCGGACCGGTTCCCTTTCTGATTTATGACTGTGATGATGAAAGCGGTGAATTCAACCACAAATTTGATGAATTCCACTGCAAAAAAGGATTCATTGCAGATAATCCCATGAAGAAGATAATGAGCGTGATTTAATGTACGTAATAAAAGCCGATGGTTCAAAAGAACCCTTTGATGAACAGAAAATAATAGCCACATGCGTGAGGTCGGGCGTGACCCAGAGTGAAGCGCGGGGAATAGCCAAAAAAGTAAGGACAATGGTGAAAAACGGTGAAACAACCCACAAAATCTACACATTGATCCTCGAACAGCTAGATAAACAGGGTGATGGCTCGCTTTTCATGCTCCGTGAGGCCGTATCAAACCTGGATCCTGTCAGTTTTGAATTGTATGTAAAGAAGATTTTGGAAGCCCACGGCTACAGATGCGGCTGGGATAAGTCTATTTTAGGTAGATACGTGGAACACCAGGTAGACGTAACAGCCTCTAAGGAGAAAAACTTCCTTATAGAGTGCAAAAGACACTTCAACCCTCATAGATTTACTGGATTAGGCATATGTTTACAGGTCCATGGCCGTCTTGACGACATTATGGAAGGGGCTAAAGTCGGAAATAACAAATACAAGTTCAATGCCGCATGGATTGTCACAAATACCAAGTTTTCTGACCACGCAAAACAGTATGCAAGAGGTATTGGTATAAGACTTACAGGCTGGCGATACGAGGATAAGTTCTCTTTAGAGCACTTGATACAGTCAAAGAAGGTACTTCCTGTGACCGTGCTGAAAGCCGACGTATCCGTGCATAGATATCTTCTGCGCAGAAAGATAATAACACTTGACGACTTCATAGTAGAAAAACCAAGGGTAGCCAATATTAACAACCTGATTCGCCAATCCAAGGACCTCTTAAGCAAACTTTAAATATAAACCGAAGGGTTATAGATAATTGTTCTGGTCGAGGAGAATCTCAAGCTTAAGACCACGTCTTAAGTTGGTGTCCTTTGTGATACCTCTCATGAGCTCTGATTCAACCAGAGCGCAATTTTTCTAATAATTCACATGCCTTACATATTTTACTAGAACAAGGGTCTCCACACGTCTCACAATAGGAGAATTCACCATTCTTTTCGACAATTTTTGGCTTAATTTTGTCGTAAAACTTGACTATTTGGCTGCGAGTACCGGGATATTTCCTCTCCATACCCATTAACAGTGCCTGAACGTCTCTTCTCGTGTTATCTCCAGATCTAGGACAGCTACCCTCAAAGATTGGTAACTCATTCACGATAGAATATACAGCCAACTCCTTCTTCAGCACGTTCCTTAGAGGCTTTATCCTCGGCACAAAGCCTTCGTCCTCCAAAACACCAGGTTTTGGGCCCAAACGCTGTATCCTGGCTACGTCCCCGCGCAGCACATTCATCAAAACACTCTGTGCCTCATCGTCTAGATTATGTCCTATGGCCAGTTTCGTTGCTCCAATCTTCTTAGCCTTTTGGTTCAAGAGCTTTCTTCTGAAAACCCCACAGTATGTGCAGAATTTCTTCACATCTAAATCCTCTATGTTAAAGCCGAAGGCCTCCTTATAGCTCTGTGTGTGGTGTTCGACACCAAGCGAAACGCAGAATTTCTTCACATTCTCAATACATTTGTCTCTATAGCCCGGTGTTCCCTCGTCTATGGACACAGCCACAATATTCACATTGGTTTTCTTTGAAAATTTGCTCAAAAGATGCAGCAAAGACATCGAATCCATGCCTCCGCTGACGCCTATAGCGACCAGATCACCCTTTTCTATGAGGTTATTCTGGCTAATTGTCCTGACGAACATCTTCTCAATTTGCCTGCTTAGGCACAACCCACAATAGTGAGTCCCTTCTTGTTTACGAAGGTAGACCGAAGGTCTACCGCATTTACATTCCCTAGCCACTGGATATCACCACTATAGATACGAGACTGTCTCCTTCTGAGACAATCTCATCATGAGGAATAAGCACACCCGATCTCTTAACTAAAACCGTCTCCGGATTGATTCCTATTTCCTCTAAAACAGCCTCTACAGTCTTAGCCTCTACTTCTAATCCTTTTCCATCCAGGATTATCTTCATTTTAAAACCTAACACAGTAAACCTAATAAACAGACTGACGTACCTCTGGTACGTCTTACAGTTTAGCCGGCGTCGCATAACTTGGCATTGCGCCAGATCACGTATGTGAGGCGAATCTCGAAAACTGGTTTCCGCAAGGATATACAGGTTCAAATCCTGTCGCCGGCGCTTTTTAATATTTTAATGATATCGGATATCCAATGAGATCCAATATGCTACGTGAAATCTGGGCAGGGGCTATGTTTTATGATTGTAAAACAGTCTCAAGTCTTAAAGAAAATCTGGGACGATACGGTCTGCGTTTAATAAGCGATGCTCCGGATCCGGAAGATGGATCATTAGGCAATCGCGGTATTGTTAGAATCTCGGATTCTAAAAGACGGAGAAGCCCAAGATATCATGTTAGAGTTTCAGTGCCGGATATGGATGGTTGTGTTATTGTTGGTAAACAAGTCGGTGAATGGAAAGGTTATGGAACACCGGCGGATCCTATCTTAGACATGGGTGAGATTGCCGCATACTTTGAGGAACATAGCCAAGAACTTGAAAGAGTCAAAGAAGATATATATGATGCAAAGCTGGTGGCACTTCCCATTATTCACCTGTAAATAGCTATTTTTAAACCTTGGTGGACATTTCTTTAAAGCATAGAAAATAACGTACGACGGTACGTTTGTACATTTTGCCGAGATGGCGGAGCTTGGTTAAACGCGCCAGCCTTGAGCCTTAGGGAACTTGACCAT
This sequence comes from archaeon, assembly GCA_028279825.1. Classification (GTDB taxonomy): domain Archaea; phylum Aenigmatarchaeota; class Aenigmatarchaeia; order GW2011-AR5; family GW2011-AR5; genus GW2011-AR5. The sequence goes on from JANQNA010000003.1 coordinate 105,913, forward strand.
TTCTTGGTTAAGCTTCTTTCCTAAAGAAGGTTAGCTGGAGTCCGCAAGGGCGCGCAGGTTCGAATCCTGCTCTCGGCGCTTTATGAAGTTAGGTAAATATAGGCATTATAAAGGAAAAGAATACCAAGTTATTGGAATAGCTAAGCACAGCGAAACTCTTGAAGATCTGGTTGTATACATCGCTCTCTATGGCGAAAAGCAGATTTGGGTAAGACCGTTAAAAATGTTCCAGGAAAACGTTGTTGTTGGCGACAAACAAATACCAAGGTTCGAATTTATTGGATAGTTATCCTACAACAAGAAAAAATCTGTAAAATTTCTCATTTTCCCCAAAATGTAGTGTAATTGAGACGTAATTTTTTCGCTGTTCGGTTAACGCAATCTTTATTAACAGATCCCGGGCAACTTATACGCACGAAATACGTCATATTTGACGTACTGCCTTAGAGGAGGAGAAAATAAATGGCCTTGATAGACATTTTGGGCGATCTAACAATGAATACAGTAGCTTTTCTACCTAACCTCGTGGCCGCAATAATACTTCTTGTTATCGGCCTTGTAGTTGGAAAAGTTATAGGCAGAGTCGTCCTGGAAGTTCTCACACGAGTAAAACTGGACTACTACATAACTGAAACACACAAACCAGCTATAAGTGCTTCAAACCTGTTTTCCGTCATTGCAAAATGGTGGGTATACCTAGGTTTCATAACCGCAGCACTCTCTAGAGAAGTTCTAGGCGTAACCGCACTTTCATTGTGGGTAGCTGAAATAAACACCTTTATACCAAGGATCATAGGAGCCGCAATAATAATGGTTGTTGGTTATGTGCTTGCAGAGTACATAAAGAGCCACCTAAAGAAGACAAACAACCTGTATGGTATCCTAGTAGGCAAGACATTGTTCTTCTTTGTCTTGTATGTCTCCATCGCATTGGCGCTACCTGTGCTAGGCGTATCAGCAACACTAGTAAACAACATAATGCTGGTAATAATAGCATCTGTAGGTCTTGGCGTTGCAATAGCAATGGGCTTGGGAATGAAGGATGCAGTTTCTGACGTCTCGAAGAGATATGCCAGAAAGATGAAAGTTTAGGGAATTTTTTATTTTACCCTTTAATTTTCCTTATTTTTGAGAATACGTCTCAAACTCTTCTTCCTTAAGAGATTCGACACGTTGCAGATATTCATCAATCTCTATGCGAGTGTTTTCGTCTCTGGATAATCTTTTCCATAGATTAGCTGTGACATAATGATGAGTGCCTATGAACATGTCTGTTACACTATCCACGAACAAATAAAGTACCAAGGGAGAGGAAATACTTGAAGCTATAAGTTCTCCCATACCAGGTTCTGACTTGGACATAGTGTAATAAATACCAGCACCTAAGATACCTGCCAAAGTAACTCCAATAGCACCGCCTATCCTGCCTGCAGTCTTCCCTTTCATGTTATGGCTCTTTATTAAATGTTTTTAAGTCCATTTGCCTAATCATAAAGAGAATAGTAAGACGCGATGGTAGTCTAGTCTGGTTAGGACACGACCTTGCCAAGGTTGAGAGGACTAAGTCCCAACATACTCGGGTTCAAATCCCGGCCGTCGCACTTGAGTTTAAACCCTCGGGTTCACGCTCGAATAACCAAAGGTTATTCGGCGGCTCGGAGACAAACAATATGACGACTTTGGTCGTCTTTCCGTTTTGTCTCCGCAGCAATCCCGGCCGTCGCATTTATAAGTGAAGGAAGACAATGTGATAGTATGTTCTTCATGCGAAAAGACAAAGACAAGCATTTGGATGACATAAAAGACGCTGTCGAAAAAGACGAACCTAAACAACATCCAAACATACCTCATATGCCTGATGTGGATTCCTTGTTTCACAAAGATCGTAAACATATGCCTAAAAAACCAGTGGCACGGCCAATACAGCCTCCAATGGATAACACATTTGAACTTCCGGAAGAGCCTACATCAACTCCTGTTGTGCCCAAAGCCCCGGCAAGGGAGGTTTCCACAGACCCAGGGGCACCGCTTTTTGTAAAGGTTGACAAGTACAAGGACATAATAACAACAATTCATGAGTTAAAATTATTCTTATCCGGCACAAAACAGCTGTTTACTTTGCTGCATGAGATAGATGCTGTTCGTTCTGACGCAATAAGCATACTTAGAGCAACCATCCAAAGATTAGAACGTAGTTTGGTTGATATGGATGCCGAACTCCTTAGACCTCGCGGTGTTGACATGGTCCAGCAGGAGCGCGGAGAAGCCTCACACATAGAATCTTCACTAAACGACCTCCACAAACAGCTGTTGGAGCTTAAGCGAGAACTCAACCATCTGAAGTAGTTAAATACTTTTCCTACAGCCATTTCTAATGAAACCAATCAGACCTGGAATTTACCAATCCACGGAAGGTATCATAGAATCAGGAAGATTGTTAGTTGCCGTCACACCTAAATATCACGGGGACAGATGGCATCCTCTTTACAAAGAAGCAGAACTGCCGGAAGAGGTAAGAAAGGCGGGTTATAGAAAAAATTTAGAAACTCGTCTAAGACGTCAGAAATCAGGTGTGTTAGTTTTTGAATATCCACAGGTTCAGCCAATAACAAAAGAAACGCTGGGACCTTTCATTTCTACAGATACTTATTTTGTAATTGTTTCACCAAAAGGTGTGGCTGGCGGTTTATTCGACACAACATGGGACGAAGTAGCGGAATTTGTCAAAGAACACAACGATGAAGTTGATCTGGTAGGCGGAAATATAGACGAAACTGATGGTGTTTTTACCAGCTGCTTGGGCACGACATATAATGAGCTGAAAGCACGTGGAATCAAACCTCACTTAGAGTTGGGTTGTTGCTTCGAGAACACAGATTATTGATTTTAAAACCTGTTTTTATAATCATACAATATAGTAACACTCTAGCTTAGCGAGGGTAGCCAAGTCTGGTCAAAGGCGCAGGACTCAAGACAACTTTTGATAAAAGTTGTATCAAAAGTAGAAGGATATCCTGTCGGTTAGTCCGTTCGGCGGTTCGAAGCAGACTGACGGCATTCGTCGTCTGAGAAATTCCGCCCCCTCGCACTTCTCCACCGAAAGGTTTAAAAAGGTTCCGGTGTTAGTTACTAACTAGTGGTGAATATGGCAGACGAATTTACATATTTCCTGATTGGCGGATTGGCAATTTTAGGTATACTGTTCGTAATCTTCGGGTTCGGTCTCGGAGCATTTGGAAGTATAACCGGTAATTCTATCAATTATTTGGATTATTACGTAGGTAGTCCTGTATTCGTAGGAACTGCTGAATTTGACACAGTAGAGACTCTATATGCAAATTTTGATGCTAATAATTTCATTCAAACAGACGCATACAATCTTGGTGCAAGAAGGACAACCAGCGGGTTGCTTTTCGCTACATCTCCGATTATATTTGATGCTGTACGGTCAGAGCACACTTTGGTCAGTTTTGACGTCGTAGATACAAACAGGTACGGCGATCTTGTGATAAAACTTGACGGTAATGTTGTGGTTAAAGAACTGATGGAAATAGGCCATTATGAGTTCGCTCTGGGACCTGGTCATGTTATAGAGATAGTGGCAGAAAACTCAGACTGGAAGATCTGGGCACCTGCAGTGTATGATTTAGAGAACGTAATGATTGTATCAAACAATTATCCAAGAGAATTCAGTACTTACACTTTTGACATAGAAGATCACGAGGATGTGAGGAATGTTCGTGTTGAGATGAACCTGGACAGGAATGCCGGTTCATTTTTGATAACATTCAACGGCGATCTCGCTTATGACGGTGCCATGAACACGCGCCAGAACATATATTTAGACCCTTCAGAATTGAGGGAATACAACATACTTACATTCGATGCCCGTGAAGATTCAGCCTTCAACGGAATGGCAACAATAGCCCTTACAAGAGTGGCCGAAGAGAAAAAGGATCTTGTTGCAGACATAACACTTACTGATGATGAATATGGAAGGTTCTCTACAGGAACAATATCTTTTGATGTTGTTGATGTATTGACACCTGGCGGCTACACAGTAAAAATAGTTAGCGGAAATGAGATCCTGAAAGAAGAGTTCGTTAAACTAGAACAAGGCTACTTCCTGATGAACGTAGACAGAGAAGATTTGAGACCTGGTGTAAACACGCTTATTGTGACACCTATAGAAGATGCCGCATTCACTGCCCAGGGCCTGACAGTGAGGCTGTAAACATGGGATATGTTGAAATAGCACCAAAAACTGTAGATGGTGTAGGAGTCATCCCAGCATTTGTTTTAAACACTCATATTGATAATTTTTGTGCAAAGCCTGTAGATGTTTACAGAACAGCTCCAACACTTAGACAACTTCGTCATGCTTATGAAACAAGTCAAGAAATAGAAAGAAGTGTCCGAGGAAATCTAAAAAAAGGAGAATGGACAGCTACATTCTTGAGAGACGGAAAAGAAGTTGTGGAAAGACCCGAGAAGGTTCACTATGATGAAAAAAGCGGTTTATGGATAGCCGAAGGCGGTGATGTTCACAGAGTTGACTTGCCACCGGAAGGCTGGGCTCTTGATTATGAACAAAGAGGTTTCCCAACTAGAACAGGTACCAGAGAAGAAGCCGAGAAAGTCTTCGGTGAGGATGCATCATACTTTTGGGCCGGTTCAAACGGCTTACGAGCTGTAGGACGTGGCTTCTGCGACCTCGACAGCAGCCCGATCGGCGTGAGTGCGTACTGGTATCCTGATGATGGGCTTGACCACATTGGCTCTCGTTTGGTTATAGAATAGCTTTTTCTTCTTTCTGTGCAAATATAATACATGGAAACTTTGCACCAGACCATAAAATCGCTGGAAAGAGATCTTGCCAAGATCAAATTTTTGCATAGCCTAGGTAAGATAACCAACGATTCAGCCAGAGAACAAGTGAAAATACTGGAACGTCAGTTAATGACACACGTAGATAAACTGCCTCCATACGAACGCGAACAGTACATGATCCGAAAGGAATTTGGCAAAGAGTTTTAGTTCTTTAAAAACTTTTTATGGCGGCCACAGCCATAAGTTATTCAGAGAATCTAGGTAATCTAGGCAAACTTATATATAGCGGTGTAAAAATGGCCGGAAGTGACATAGAGGAAAAAATAGGTGAACTAAAACGGGAAAAATTCAGACACCTGGTAATTGCAATGGCCGCCGAGCAGGTGTCAGTACAAGTAAAAATACAAACAACAGCCGCTGATATTGCCGGGACAATAAACACACTCGGTGGCAAACTGGGACCGAGATGGGTTAGTTTGCTGCTGACTGTCGCAAGTCATGGCGGAGAATACGTAAGTCAAAAGGCAGATGAAATACGTGAAAAAGAACTGAAAGAAGCAGAGAAAATCAACGAAGAAATCAAAAGATTAAGATCCGGTGAAGGAATGGTAGACGAACCTCAAGGAGAAACTCAAGAAGAGAAGATAGCAAGAGAAGCAAGAGAAGCAAGAGAGAAAAAAAGATCAGAATTAAAGAGAAGAAGACAGGAAGAAGTTAGACAGGCAATTAGAGATGAATTAGAAAAAGGCGGCGGAGGACGGCCTTTTTTTAGTATGCCTGAATTTTCCAGAGCGCGACTAGGGCATCAGATATATTCGGAAGAAGCAGCACCCATGATTATAGTCGAGTCAGATCCGATAAGTGGTGTGTCAGTATATGTTTCATCATTGGACTGGTTTCTAAGAGTAATAAAAGACACTGAGAGCATTTTCAATAAATACAAAAAACTAATAGAAAACATTGAAGGAAAGTCGGATATAGACGACAAACTGAAGGCAACTAACGAACTAATTCAAGAAATGTCAGAAAAAGAAATGGAAAGGATAAGATTTTCAAACTCAGGATTTACGGAACCTAAAATAGGATTTGTTATGAGCGGGCTTAAACCCAAAACAATATATTTGGTTTCTGTTAAAATGACGCTAAGAACTACAAAAACAAGTGATAAAGGGAACTCAGTGACTGTAGAATACCATTTCCAGAAGTGGTTTGACGGACCTACAAAGAGCGTAAGAGCCTTGATACCGACTCCGTCGACTCCAAGATTAATTGCACAGTATAATGAATTTGAAGATCCTGATTACGTGCACACAAGAAGACCCACAGTAAGAAGTCCTTATCAAAGAGGTGCCCGCGGAAGTGGAGTCCTGGCAGGTACAAGATCAAATATTGTTGGTGCCATGCAGCTCAAACCGATAAGAAAAAGGATAGAAAGAGAAACCGAAGCAAAACAACCCAGAAATGACCCGTATCTCAATGCAATCATAAACAAGGGAAAAAGAATTCTTAACAAGTACGGACGTATCGAATATGAAGCCCTGTTTGACAGATTCAAAGACAAAAGCGGTCATGAATGGCACGAACGAGAAAAGAAAATGGAAGAGAAAAAGAAAAATGTAGAAAAGCTTAAGGAGATCTGGGAGGAAAAATCGAAAAAATCTTCGACCAAACTTAAAGAAAGGGGAAAAAGTAAGGAAGATACAGAAAAAGCACAGATTCTCAGCAAAGAGGCAGATGATGCCAGAGATGCATATCTTGAGGAATTAAGGTCATTCGAAAATGTCAAGGAAGGTTTCTATAAGGGCTTTCGTCAGGAACTGGAAAAAGCATCTCTTGATTTAAGAAAAATACTGGTTGATAAATCAAAAGTAATTACAACAAGACTTGTAAGAAGATACAAGATGCCTTTTGGCCGTGATACTAACCGTGAAAGAGAACTGACAGAGCGTTTGGTTGAAGAAGAACTCATGAACTATGCTGAAACGCTCGCTGAACGTTTTGCTACGCGTGGAAATACTCTTGCATTCAAAATGCAAAGAGGCCTGGAGAACGTTTCACGGGGTGCGGAAACTTTCGGAAGCACGTGGAACAACTTTATCTATAACATCTTTGCAGTTATATTTGGTCCGTGGACATGGACGTCTCTGTTCGCAATACTACAGTTCTTCTTTATCCTGACATACATAGGACCTAACACAGTCTATCTGTGGATCTTCCCTATAATCGGCGCGGCATTCACTTTTATATTAAACTTCTCCGATACGTTTAAACCGTTGGACTGGCTAACGCATATGGCATCCGGTGCAATCATAGGATATAGCTCTCTATTATTATTGATAGCACTTGGTGCTCTGTCGTGGACATTCATGGATCCGTTCTGGTTCTGGATAATCTGGGGTATAATAGGATTATTAGGAATATTCCAGTTCTACCAGACAGGAGGCTGGAGGGTTGTGTTACAGGGTGGAGTTGTTATTCTTCTCTTTGCTTACCTGGCTCTAGGTCCATACAGCGCTTATTACCAGCAGGCACTAGATCAAGTGTCTGCACCGGTAGAGATTGCCTATCGTGCTGTATCCACGGCATTAGAGGACGTCTGGTTGTTGGCAACAAATCCTACTGAATGGTATGCAAAACAGCAGCTGGTGAACGTAAGGACGGAAAAAGCCATTGACTTCCCCAAGGGAGTAGAGGTTACGCTGCTTGACGCTCTGCCGCCCAGTGTGCCCGCCGGGCAGGAGTTCGCTGTAACGGCTGTCATAAAGAACGAAGGTAGCCTGGAGGCAGCGGCAACCGGTATTAAGGTATCCGCAGCCTGCAACCAGTGGTGTACAAGACCGCCTGAACCTGAAATTACCCAGCCAACTTATTCGCTCTGCCGCAATGAAGACATGTTTTCAAGGGACGAGCTTTACTGTGCAGAAAGTTGTGCAGAAGGAGACAGGGCAGAATCAACAAACATGATAGCTGAGAATTGCGTTGGTGCATGCAGAAACAGCGCACCGAATACCATAACAAGATCAAGCAACTGTCTGACAAAGGATATTGACGAGTTTCTAAAAATATACGAAGTTGTGCCTAGATTGGAAAGAGGTGAATCAAAGACAGTTACGCTTAGAGGCTTCAGGGCAAATGGTGAAACTGGACGATTGGGAGAAACAAGAATAGCAACAGTTCTGTTTAACCTGAGCTATACATACAAGACAAGTTCATCACTTTTGACTTCTGTAATAGGAAACAATGAAATGGAAAGGAGGATACAGAACAATGAGAACATTTTCAAGAATGTTCTGGCATATACAAAATCAAGCCCTGCAAGATTGTCACTTAACGTCGGGCCTCAGCCACTGGCAGCCGGAAGCGACGGCCTGCTTCTGGTTTCCATATCTAATTCACGTGATGACGGATCTGTGAAGCTGTCGGCAGGAACGGTCATAATAATAAACATGTCAAAGGTTGTCGGAACCAATCTTCACTGTGACGGCGGAGTGACCGTATCAAAACCAACTGACGAGTATGATGTTGTAAGATATACAGTACCGCAGGACGTTATTGTCCTGCCTTATGAATACCAGTCAATATTTGCGTTCATATGTAACTTCGACATAACCAGAACATCCGGAATAAGAACGGGACTGGTGACGGCTGAAATTCCCGAATACACGTTTGTTTTAGCAAAGGAAAAGGACATTCCTGTAACACCTCCGATAGGAATAACTTATGATCCTTACGAAAAAGAATGCAATACATGCGGCGACGGTGCCACGACGATAGGAGAACTGTTCAGTTTGTGTACAAGACAGAAGTGTCATGATTTGTCAACAGACAAGGGTAAATGTTGGTACCAGGAATACGACGGCAGTTTAGGTTTTGGTGAACTGACTGAATACGCTTCATCCTCATTTAGTGATATATGTCATTCATGCGGCACGAAGCCGTCCTGTGACAAATTTGTGCACCCAACACAATGTGAGGGAGAAGACGAGGCGTGTGGCTTGAACTGTTACTGGGACTGGGAAGATAGAAGAGCTTCAACACTAGAGGTAGGCGCAAACTTCCAGGGAAGCCACCTTGATGCAAGCGACGGTGTATGCAAAGAAAAAGAGGCAGTAAAGCTCGGAGATTGTTCCAATGTCAATACAGACGAATACAACACTTACAGAAGTGCCATAGCAAGATCTATAGAATTTCATGGATTAAGAACTTATGTTGAAAATCCGGAGGCATTGGTAGCTGCAATAATATCGCAGGAATCAGCTTGGAGAGCAGATGTGACAGGTGACGGCGGCAGATCAAAAGGCCTGATGCAGATATACATCAGCAAACATCCTGAATGCGACGCGGAAACAATAATGGACCCTGAGGCAAACATAGACTGCGGTGTGAAAATACTTTCAGACATAGCCAGAACAAAAAACATAAACACACCAAGAGTCTACCAGTGTAAAGGTGTTAGTTACAGCGGAACAGATGCTATACTGAGATGGTACAACGGCTGGCCTTCAGACTGCTCCGGTACTCCTGACTACGTGCCAGAAGTAAAGCAGCGCTACAGCAACTGGATAGCCTGCTTTGAAACACAGGAAACATGTACAAGGTGCCAGCAAAAGGAACAATACTGGTGCACAACGGAAACACCAAGTGAAAAAGAAGGTATTTGCCAGGCTGAATTACCATGCAGCAACAGCATTTATCTTAACTATGTACTGTCATGCCCGGGCAATGCACAGACACAGCCTACAACATGCTCAGCATGTATTACTTCCAACCAGGTTTGGTGTTCTACCGAAGTACCTCATGAAACAAACGGCCTTTGCCAGCCATCACAACCATGCGGCTCTGCATATCCTAAGTATGTTGAAATATGTCCGGAATCTCATTACACAATTTCATGTACAAGCTGTACCCAAAGAGGCCAGTTCTGGTGTTCATCCGCTCCGCCCAGCGAAACAAGCGGTTCCTGCCAGACTTCAGCATCTTGCGAACCTGCAAATCCGCATCCAGTACAGGACTACAGGAACTGTCCGGCTTACACAGACCCAATACCTTTTGCCTAGACTCCCATTATAAGTCTCAAGAAATTACGTAGTCCCGGAGCCAGACCAAGTATAATTATAATGAATTTTATGAACATACGTTCTTCTTTTTTATTTACTTCTTTGTCCAGAACATGTAACACTATAGCAATTACTACAAATTTCAGCACAAACATGACAGCCGGACCAAACAAACCTATCAAAAAGGAAGGTAACACATGCTGCTCAAAATACGGGAAATAGCTGATCGCAACAAATGTTGTCGTCGCGTCAAACATGTGAACATCAAGGATTGCAGTATTTTCCCACGTGAAGAATTTTTCTAGCTTTTTGATTCTATCGGAAAACTTCTTTACGAATATTAGCAGAATTGTCCAGAATATCGTAAGAACAACCATGACCGTTAAGGCCAGCTGATTCACAACAGTCACCTGTGTTAGGAATATCAGAACTAAAGCAATACCGATTATAAACCATATTTTATGATAAGCTAACTTTACATATCTCTCGGCAAGTTTCGAACCGGCCAATGCTACAAACGCCACAGCAAAGACAGCAAAATAGATCAGCGGTGTTTTAAAGAGAAGGCTGCTGAGTATTTGGGCATCCTCCAGCGCCCTTAGCGCGCCGCCAAGAATTATGAACGGAAAAACACCAAATACGAATTTGTCATCTATCTTTATCTTCAGGTATCTTAGAAGTTTCAGCGTAGCAAAGGCTGCCAATATGAGTATCAGTGCATAAGCAACAGTATTGTAAATATTGTATCCCGTACCCTGTACCAACGGATCTATAAAGTATTGTTCTACGAACCCCACAAATGTTTAATACTAGGGAAGTTTATAAACTAATTATGAGAGCATTAATACTTGTGTTACTTGTTGTTATGGCCAGCGGCTGTACTTTGCCCGGGTTTCCCAACGTTTTTGGAAGTGATGCTGTAAATGTGCAGCAAAAAGTTGTGGAAAACGGCGTAAAAGACGTTATTGTTGTCAAGGACATCCAGACAATACCAACTTCACCATTATTGCCAAGTCAACAGTTATTACTTTCTTTCATAATTGAAAACCGGGATGCCCTTAAATCAAGCATTGTGAGCGTTGACTTGTTTGACGCACCCACGATGAGGGATGCCACAGGTGGAAGTCTATGCAATCTTTACACGCAGGATTCAATTGATTACAGCTGTGGTGAAGGCCAGACATGCACAAGACCGGAATCATGCAACGGTATAATTTCCGGGATAAGGTGCTCCACGGATGCTGGGTATTACTGCTGCTTTTTGGGCCTTGGGCATGCACCTCTGGAAAGTGTAGGTTTGTGCAGGCCTGATCAGTGCGGCACGGAAGGCTGTATAATCCTGCCGGGTGAAGAAAAACCAGTTACATTTGTTATGAGAACACCTACGGAGAGCGATATAACCGGCATAAGAACAGAGACAAAAATTAGTTTCAAGACAAGCTACAAGTTCAACACTTCTTTGAATTATCTTGTTCCTGCCGTCAACATGGACGAAGTTATAAGCAGGCAGAGGAGCGGTGATAAAACAGATATAGCAATAACAAAGGCCCATGGTTCCGGACCGGTCCAGATAGACATGGAACTTCAGGGGGCACCTTACATCATTTCCGGGTTGGACGTATCAGACCCTTACGCTACAGACTACACCCATACTAACCCCGAGTCAGTCTTAATATTCAAGATAAGGAATGTCGGCGCCGGTAATCTTGTGAACTCTGAGATACAGCCGGGTGGCATGAGAATTGAATTTCCTCAGGAATTCAAGTTAGTAGAAACAAACGGAGTTGTCAATGAAAAATTCACCTGTTATGGCAATAACGTTTGCGTAAACACGCGCACTGTCAACGGCCAGGAACTGGGAGCAATTCCTCTTTACAAGGATGAATCAAGATCTTCGATAAGATTTGCTGTTAAGCTACAACAACCTCTCTTGCAGCCGTTCCAGACTTATCCGGTGAAAGCAACAGTCAACTATTGGTATGAGCTACGGAATTCAAAAGATGTTACAATAAACCCGTTCCAGAATGTGTGATCCTATGAAAGCATTACTCCTGGTATCTTTGATAATTCTAGTTAGCGGATGTACGTCCGTGGCTACTGAAGGTTTATCAGTAACTCTGCAGGCAAACCCGTCAAGAATATTCTCCGAGAGTTTTTCTACATTGCACATAGATCTGGATAATCATGATTCCAAAATGCTCAGTAACGTTGTTGTGAGTGCATTTGACACAGGCATATTGAAAGCGTACAATGTTGACAATTATGGTAACGTTGTCTATGAAATCTGTTCAGTGGACGTCGGGAATATAGTACCTTATGAATTCAGAACAGTTTCCTGCCTGCTGCACGCACCTGCTCTGGAAGAATCAGTGCAGACGGAAGTAAACACGCGCGTCAATTTCAACTCTTTCCTGGAAACAAACCAGTTATTCGAGATAATAACGGAAAACGAATATCAGAGAAGAGTGGCTCTGGGAAACTATGAACAGAAATCGAGAAGCTACACACACAGGGACAGCAATGTAATGGTAGAAATTGACTTCAACGAGCCCCTGCCATTGATAATGACGCCGGGAAAGAAGTACTTTGTGTATTTCCAGATAACAAACGTGGGACCTGGAATTGTTGGTGATATAGCACCGGGCCAGTTTTTGATACACACGGCCGGTGATATACTGAGATGCCCTACCGAAGTCATTTTGACTCTCAACGGGCGCGAATTTCCCCGTGTAGCATGCGAGATTGTCCTGGACAGGGATTACCTTCAGGGTAAAGAATTTGTTGTTTCAGACATAGGAACCTCACTTGCATACAATTATGAGCTGAGAAATGCGCTCAAAATAGACGTTCTTAAGTAATTTTTTAAGTTTGTTCAATTACAAAACTTATTTAAGCCACCAGAGGGTAATAATAAAAAAGATGGTTATATGAAAAAGGCAATAATACTTCTACTATTGGTTGTACTCGTTGCGGGTTGTACAAGTATGAGGCCGGTTAACACCAGTACAAGTCGTGGTGTTACAGTTACAACATTCTTTGCAACACCTATACAGTCAGATACAGGCGACCTTGTTCTTTTTGACGTTGAAGTGGAGAACATTGGGGGCACAACCGCCAGGAATGTCCAGGTAGATCTTTATGGAGTAGAAGGCCAGTGGAGAGACAGGCTTGGCAATCTGCTTGACTCAACACTTACTCAGTGGGGAACAACAACACTTAAACCGCCACGCCCTGACAGAAACATCCCGGGCCAGATAAGGGCAACGCAGTGGGAGATAATGACCCCTGACATTCCACAGGGACTTTCAATAAACCACCCGATAGAGGCAAGAGTATCTTATGATTACAACACAAGCGGTCACTTAATGGTCAAGCTTGTGTCAGAAGATGAATTCAGAAGAAAGCAGGTTCTTGGCGAGACAATAGACACTCCGTTTGAGATAGTGAACAGCGCAGGACCTCTTCACATGAGTATTCCTGAGAGATACAAAACACCAATAATCATAGACACGCAGAGCGGTGATTCCGTAGAGACATATCCGTTCAGAATCCAGATTGACAACGTAGGTGATGGTTATCCTATAACGCCTGAAGACGATGGAAGGATAAGAGGAGCCGGTGGTAGATTACAGGGTACAATAGACCTGTATGGTCCTGGCGTCCAGTTTGATGAATGTCTGGGCATAAGCGGTGGAACGCACATAGATCTGGATGACGCTAATATTCTTGTAAGACTTCGCGAAATAGGACAGGGAAGCGTCCCGATTGCATGTAACATCAAGATTGACAAGAGCATCTGGGGAACAAGACCTGTTGATTCGTTGCAGCTGATCTTCAACATAAGATACAGATACTATGTTGATGAAGTAGCAAACGTACTGGTAATAGGCCAGTAAAGTCAAGATATAGTGAAACCATAGGTTTCACATATAGTTCCCAAGATAGATCCAAATTATTTCCTTGGAGAACTATATCTTTAAAATAGAGTAAACGTATGTATATTCATGAAATACCTTTTACTGTTATCACTTGTTGTACTGTCTAGCGGCTGTGTGTTCTCAGGAGGTTCTGATCTGCCGTCAGCAGATGCTATAGTTGTTAATGATTTTCGCGCAGATCCATTGCTGGCAGAAGCTGATGATCTGGTAACATTTTTCCTGGATATAGAAAACGTTGGCGGAACAACTGCCAGGTGTATTACTTCTGAAATATACGGAATAGAAACCTGGTATGACGATCTTGGCCAGCCTTTGACTTATGGCGGAACATGGACAACCGGCGGCCTTGGCTTCAGCTACACTGGCAACGGTCTAAGCTTCAGCTACTTTGATTCCGGTGACGGTTATACAAGCTTTGATTTCAACAGAGGCTTTGGAACCAGTCTGAGCTCTTTTGTGGGCGGGGCATGGGACCAGTTTTCAATGCAGTTTTGCAATTCAGCAGGCGGCTGGACGCAGTATTCTGACATAAAGTATTATGATTCAATGAAGCCGGCTGTTCCGGCTCAGAACAAACCGGGTCAATCCTTCACAACCCAGTGGTTTATGAGGCCTCCTATACTTCCTGAAGGTGTTCATGTGTCATACCCGGTAACAGCACGAACGTCTTATTCCTATACTTCTAATGCTGTTGTAAATTTACAGGCCTTCAACAAGGCAGAACAGCAGAGAAGAGAAGCGCTTGGCGAGCCTCTTGATTTACCGTTGATAGTCGAGACATCCTATGCCTCGCCTATACAGATAGCCCCTATTCGTGGTGTTAATCCTATTGTTGTTAACCAGAGACAGCCTGGTTTCGAACTTGTTAACTATCTGTTTGAATTCCAGAACGTGGGAAGCGGATGGCCGTTGCCTATTGATAGTGATGCTTACGGACAAAACGGATTCATCTTTGCTACTGTAGAATTAAATGGACCTGGTGCAACATTCTATGATTGTTTAGGGGCCAACAGCGGTACGGAAATATTTGTTTACGGTAATGCAATACAGAACCTTGTAAAGTTAAGAGCAGACAGGACGGCACCATTCGGATGTACGATAGCCGTTGATAGAGCCTCATGGACAGACAAACCTATCGGATCTATCTCACTGACCTTCAACTTATGGTACAGATACTACACGGACGCGCACACGGTAGTGGATGTCATTGGTCCGCAGGATTTGTATTGAGCTATATTATAGCCCAATTACTATTTTTTAAGCATTCTATTCAATTTTTCTTATGTTAGACATAATAGAGAGAATCAAGGAAGCAAAGCTGCCTCTGTCTGAAGGCAATCTTGTTTTCGGTAAAGGAAACGAGAAAGCAGACATTATGTTCATTGGCGAAGCACCCGGCGAGAAAGAAGATCTTCAGGGCGAACCGTTCGTCGGAGCAGCCGGCAAGCAATTAGACAAATTGTTAGGCTCAATAGGATTGAGCCTAAATGACGTTTACATTGCCAATATCCTGAAATACAGACCGCCCGGAAATCGTGATCCTAACAAAGAAGAAATCACTGCACACACGCCTTTTCTTTTGGAACAAATCCAGAGGATTTGCCCGAAAGTTCTGATAACTTTAGGCAACTTTTCAACAAAGTTCGTGCTTTCAGGGTTTTCGCCAGAAAACATGGAGAAGATTGATGGCATAACCAAACTTCACGGAAAGGAAAAGGTAGTGAAACTAGATGGTAAAGAAATTCTTGTATTACCTATGTTCCATCCGGCTGCTATGTTATACAACCCAGCAACGCGCGTAGCCGTAGAACAAGACTTCCAGAAGCTCAAGGCCCTGATTTAACTAGTCTGGGAAATAAGCTTTTTATTCCGGTTTTTTAACAGGCACAATTTCATACTTGCCTATACCGTCTCTACCTTCTGTATAGTGTATAACGCTAAGGGGATAAATAATGGGTTCAATTTCCGGTGAACCACTAAACACGCCATCAAACAATAATTCCATTTCACGCACAGCTTGTGACGATCTTGTCATAACAATAATTGTATATCAAACTATAAATGCACCAGCCGGGATTTGAACCCGGATCATAAGCTATTGCCAAACTTTCATGAAAGTTTGTGGGAAGCTCACGTCCTGCCAGATTAGACTACTGATGCCTGTTAAGAAGAAGCAAAGAAATTATTTATTGTCTATGTGCAGCACATAATTTCTCTGTTGCCTCAGCGACATAGTGCCAGTCAACAACAACACGTCTGCCGTGTTCTTCCTTTAGAGACCTTTCAAGTTTTATATATTTCTCAACTTCAGCTGCTGCTTCGGGCACAACCTCCAGAGATATTGGATGTTCTGCACTTTGTAGTGCCGTAAAGAATTGATATGCTGCGTCGGCTTCAATTTCTTTTTTTAGCTTACCCAAAAATGAAAGTCTATGAACATTAAATAATGAGACAGTAACACCTCTTTCTTGTATTCCACAAATTTCTGCATCGTAGGAATCCACCAGGCCTTCTCTACTGGAATACGTAGCCAGGCCCAGGGGACATCCAGCATCTTCCCAGCTCTCATGCCTGACAAGACTAACCCAGTTATTGAATTGTCTCCTGACTTGATCCTCAGGGACGTCTGTGTAAGAATAAACTTTGAGATCCTGTTCATTTGGATCTGATTCAATATCCAATTCAGCTAAATCAGGGAATCGCAAATCAGGGACTATAGCGTAATCAGGACTAAATATATTAACTTGCATCGGACGTCCATACCCAAAAATTGTCATACCTCAAGTTTCAATAAAGTCTATTAATACAAAGAATCAATTACGTATGAATTACGCTAGTCTCTGTAATCTTCACCAACAGAAACTATTTTCACTTCTTCACGATCAGACCAGTAGTATATTCTTTTAGCATTTGGTCCCATAGGACCTCTTCGTCTGCGTGAAACGTATCTTCTTCCATGTTCCACTGTCCTAGAACAATCCCTGCCTAACAACAATTCCATCTGACGTACTGCTCGGCTCATTTCTGACATAACACTAATCATCTCCTTCTGGGTTTTCCATTTCGTAACGACAAGCCTCCATTAAAGAAAATACAGCATCTAAATCACAGCCTTTATCGTAAGGGCAAAATCCACACGGATATCTGTGCTCCCTTCCCGTTTCGAAATTCGTGACCGTACGGGCAATTAGTCTGTCCCCTTCAGTACCTTCTGCCGCATATATACGTCTTGGTCTTCTATCACGATCAAAAATACCTAATCCAAATGTTCGCTCAAACTGTCTGTTAGCACGATAAATGTCTACCATACCAATACTTACTCCTGAAATTTCTTAAGTCTTAGACCAGGGAAATGTGCAGGTTTGTCTGTATGTGAACATTCCATTTTACAACCCTCACATCTGTAAGTGGTTAATTCATCGCGTTTTAGTTCATAACAACCAACAAGTCCATCCATCTGTGCATAAGAACCAGTAACGGCTATTGGTTTATCTGACATTGACTATATTTGTCACAAAATAATAAAAAACAATAACAGGAATTATTCTGGAGGTTTCCAGGGTGGTATTATCTTTAAGTTCTGGATTTTACTGCAGTCATATTGTCTTGCATGCCCACTACCGAATTCAATTGTAATAGAACCGTTTTCTGCACCCTGAACCCATCCTGTAACTTCTCCAAAAAAAGACGGATACCCAAATCTCACAGGCTGACCAACATCTACCGAATACGTCCTGTCCTTTGTCACAATATCCATTATGGGTCCAGCATGTATTAAACCGTAGGTTTGGTTCTCTACTCCTTTTTAGGAAATTCACCCTTCAGAGCATCCGATGCTATTTTCTTTGCATCAGGTAAAAAATCTTTACTGATCATCCACCCAAGAAAACCCGACTCATTTTCGACCAGATAAGATAATGACTTGCCTCTATGTGGACCGAAATTTATTACAACCTCTTCACCTACCCAGACGAATTTACCTTCTTCATCAAGCCAGTTCGGGTTTCTTCTTTCATTACAAAAGTCATGTAATTCGCGCATAGTTTTGGGTAAATCAGAGTATTGTTTTAATTGAGATTCCAGAATTTCAAATGTTGCTCTAACATCAGATTCAGAAGCGTGATGATTCTCCATTTCTTTTCCACAATATTTTTTATATGCTGCAGACAGATCTCGGGGATCATATTTATGATAAATTGTCTGAACATCCAAGATGTGACGTCCTTGCCTCGAGAATTCAACACCTGCTCTTCTAAACTCAGACTCAAGGATAGGAATGTCAAATCTTTTTACATTAAATCCACCAAGATCACACCCTTCTAAAAATTCTATGAGTTTTGGTGCGTATTGTTTAAAAGTTGGCTTATCTTGTATATCCGCATCAGTTATTCCATGAATAGCAGTTGCCTCTGGTGGAATAGGAACTCCTGGATTGATTCTTGTACTCAATATCTCCTCACTTTTATCGGGAAAGATTTTCAGAGCTGTTAGCTCTACAATTTTATCAGAAGGAGGACTAACTCCAGTACTCTCCACATCGATAAAGACAACAGGTCTATTCAATTGAATATCCATATCAACACCCACTATTAGTAAGGTAGTAAAATACAAAAGGCTAAAGAAATAATCCCAAACAACATATTTTAAATTCAAAGGTATCTATGAAAATTCATGGACGTACTATTGGTTATGATTCCAATATTGTCATTTGTATTGGGTTATTTTTTACCACAATCAGAAATCAGAGAATTTGAAAAACAAATTGCTCTCATTGTTGGCGTTTCTAGTGCCCTTAGTCTCTTGAATTTAATGCCTAGTAGCTTAATAATAGACTCAGAGACAATGTCAACTTTTCTAAAAAATTCTGTAGGGATCATAATTGATACAACTTTAGAGACAGTCATGATTGCAATTATAAGCTCTGTTCTTGGTATAGTGGGCGTCGTGATCGGAAAAAACACTGAAATCGGTTGTGTATAAACATCATAGCTTATAGTTCTTTACATTCTGTGATAATAGTCACAAGTAATATATGACAAAATCTTTATTAATGAACGGTTTATTATAAGTACAGAATATATGGACAGTGTTAGTAATGATTAAGACTTTTGAAGCGGGATTCACTTTACACCCTGCGGTTAATAACGGCAAAAGAAGTCAAAGATTAAGACCAGTTATAGAATTACCATTTAGATATGCTAGTGGCGAATCCTTGGATATATCATCTCTAATAGACTCTGGGGCAGATAGAAGTGTGTCATTTAAAGAGGTCGGGGAGGGTCTTGGAATAAAATTTGTCGGAAAACCGTCAGAGCCTGTTACAGGAATAACTGGAGAGGAAAGTGCGTGGCAAAAACCAGTTTATGTTACGATAGGAAATGAAACTATCCATATTGATGTACTATGGATGGACAGAAAATTTGATCCTGATTCTGATTTTATGATGTCTCTTGGGCGAGAAAAAATATTCGACGTGTTCGATGTTTCCTTCACAAGAGATAAAAAAATAATATTTTCAAAATAAAATTACCAGGCCATTATCTTTTCTTTCTTTGGGTAACTTGTTATACCTATTTTTCTATTGGCGTAATTTTTTCGCAAAGCTGTAAGAACTTCTTTTATAGAATCACCAAATAAAACAGCTCTATTATCGACCAGACCAACTATCCGACCCTCATATTTTGTGGAGTTCAAATCTCTAACATTTTTCGAATCAGAAGTCCTTAGCATCGTGATAGCCATAAATACCGCCTTTATAGGAACCTTTATAAGTAAATAACGCACCTAAGTCGTATTTAAACGTTTTTCACACTTTTGGTCATTTCAACGGGTTTTGGTGTTTTTAAGTTTTGGAGCACAAAGGTCAATCATTTTACTATGATATATATGTGTGCAAAAAAATTTAACTTATTATGAATCCTTGATATCTCTTGTCAAAAACACAAATAACTTATTTGTAAACTTCTAATCATCTTCAGCATATTCTTCATCTGATTCTAAACCCTTTTTAGATCTGGTTATTTTTTCGTCAATATGCTCGTATACAACATTTGGTTTAATAGTCTCATCTTCTCCACCCGTTTCTTCGTGGTCCTTAGTTGTTTGTTCAGGTTTGCTTGTATTGAATAATTCCCATTTGATTTTTTTCGCCTCAATGACCTTTTTTAGTTGACGTTCTTGTGAATTTAGAGTACTCTTTCCGCTTTTGACCTCTAGGAATATGACTTTTTTGATATCTTTTTTGCCCATGCCATCAAAAATAACAAAATCAATAGGAGCACCCATAAATTTCATATCAGAGGGGTTGTATGGAAATTTCGGCAGATACGGGGATACTTGTTCCCACATTTTTCCAATTATCGTTCTACGTGATCTCTTGACAGCATCTTCACGTAGATACTTTTCAGATCCTTTTATCATATCTTTTATCTCAGCAAGATCAGAAGCATATTTCATCTTCCAATCTTTGTCGAGTCCTTCGAATTTCAATTTCCACTCATTATTCTGTTCATTGAGTTCATTCTTCCACTTTTCATCCAATAGTTTCTTTTTGTCTCCCCATTTACCTTTTTCACCCGCACGCTTCCCTAAAATGACACCAACTAGTAATGTGAGAGAAACTATGAGGATCAATAATAAATCCATCATCACACCTAATTTTAATAAATTGCCAAAATACATAAAGACTAGGGGTGGCAAGTGGTATGAAATATAGTATAAGAGCTGTGGGTATTACAGTTTTGTGTATCTGTATTTTGTCCGCCAGTGCCTACGCCATTCCAGTTGGATTTATTGATATGAAATTGGACGAAAATCTAGATAAATTACATGTTAAAACAATGATAATGAATCCTGAACCCGTTACAAAGGGATGTCATGACGATTTAGGTAATTGTACAAAAGAATTTATGTTTACAACATGGTCTTGGCTTGCTACAGATACACCAGAAGAGGCGGAATTAAGAACACAGAGAATGTATATATTTTCTCATCCAGAAACAAAAGCTTACAAAATCGATAACTGTTCAGATTTAGCTATCGGATATATATTAGAGCCAAATATTTTATTGAGACTTAATCGAAGTAAGGATCCACCATTTGATATTGATATTCTTCCATCCGAAAACACAACCATTTCACTTGCAATCTTAAATGATTCACACTCTTCCTGTACTTATTTTGATTTTTTTTATCTGAATCCAAACCTAGTGGATAAAAGAAATCAGTTTTTTTACCCCTTTGATACGTACACTGCCGTAATAGGAATATACATACCAGGCAAACCTTATGCAAATGTAGAAATGGAAGTTCCAGATGATTTTAAAATTAACAATATAATGAGTTCACCTACCACCAACAAAAAATTCAATACCGAAAATATAGCATTTGTTGCATATAACTTATACGAAAACAAAACAACAGTAACAATAACTTTCGCAAGATATAAAGACTTATCAGATTTCATATACCCATTATTTTCACTATTAACACTGCCTATTATAATCATGTTTTATGTTTTTTACTTATACAAATCAAAAGATGAAACAACCAATAAAAATATAAAATATTTAGGCTTTGTTTTTATTACCCTGCCGTTATTTTTTAATTTTGCATCATTTTATACTGATAAACCTAGTGTTTTTACCGTACTCGATATTAGCTTTATTTTAAGCGTCTTATTTATGATATTTGGTTTGTATATAATCCAAAAAACAAAAAAAGTAAAGGGTAAGAATAAGCATATAAAACAAGTCATTTGTAATACACAAGGTTAAGGAGATGACCATCAATATGAAATGCTCAAGATGCAGTAAGAAAGCCGAATTTCTTATTCCCAGTATAAAAAAAGGTCTTTGTGAGGATCATGCAGTTGAACACTTATCGGATACAAAAAATCAAGGATTTTTACTAAAGATTGAAAAGAAGACATGATTGACGTTTATAATCATGGAATCCAAGAACCTATATCAGTTGATACATGAAGGTCTGGAGGGATGGCGTAAAACAGGAGTTCTTCCAAATGGAGAAAAATGGTTCCCATATGACCAAGTACAAACATCGCCACACGTGAGAAGATTCCAAGTAAGTTCATTTACATCGTTGTTTTGCTCAAAGTTCAACATGAATAGACAAATAGCCATATCAGTTCTTAGATATCTTGAGGATTCTGATATTATCAAGATTGTCTGGCAAAGTCCAAGAGGTTCTTATTTTAATTTGTTAAAATGCGACCAATTCAAAAAAAAGAAATCATAAAGAATTGTAAATATAGATCAAAAATATCTTTTTCTTTTTTGTTTAATTTGTTATTATTTATGTAAATATGTGGAACAAAACTCATTGCTAAATCCATAAAAGTATATTTTCTCTTTTGCTTTTGATAAAAAACTAGTTTATTCGTACCGATGATAATATGTTTTTTACCTGATAACATACACGAACTTACCATATCATCTTTTATTTTTGAAACATATTTTTTATTGAAGTAATCATTTCTCCATGTGGGGGAAACGGAGATTTCTTTAATGACGTCTTTAAAGTGTTTTCTTAGGGTTTCAATTATTTCTTCGATCACACCTTCTTTTATAAACCCTATTTGAGTGTTTGCAGTGATGCCAAGTTTAACAATTGGATCCAGATTATAATCATAAATAACTGTATATCTTTTTCCAGTTTTTGGTATTTTATATCGCTTAATAAGTTTTGCAGAGGACATCTGTTTAAGGTATTGATTAACTACAGGTTGTTTGAATCCCGTGTCTTCAGAAATGTCATGCTCCGTTTTCTTTCCACTAGCTACAGACAAAAATACTTGCAACATACTGTTACTTTTCCATATATCCTTGATTTTTTCCATTACAGACACCATTATAGGTAATAACCTATTATTACCTATATAGATATATAAGATTATCATTCATATGTTTCATTATGTCAGTAAAAAGAATTTGTTTGTCAGTAGAAAAGGATTTATTAGAAAAAATAGATTTGACACGTGAAGATGTTTCAAGAAGTAAATTCATTGCACGAATTCTTCGAAATAAAATTGATGCTCTATGAAAAATAATTTAACACTTTATCAAATTTTGACGTCTCCCCTTGATAATGAAATTGAGAGATATATGAGACGACAAGGCCTAGGCTGGTATATTTCTCGTCGCAAGAAATTTCAGAGGTATTTGATTAAGCAGCATGAGGGTGATTCTGGTGTATAAGTATGTGTATTTACCATCGACATATCACATTGAATATGGATATACATATAATGTGTACGAAGTTCCTGTTAAGGGTTCCCATTGTCAATACACATACACAATAGGAGACGCATTGTCATGAAGCATCGAATAAATATATTGGTCGATTATCAAAATTGGAGAGATTTTGTAAAACTCAATGGAAAGGGTGGGCTAAGTAGATTCGTTGATGAGAAAATATCTGAATATCTAGAAAAAATGCGTTTGCGATGGTGGATTGTATGTCCCGAATGTAAGCAAAAGGTCCACATACGAATAGTTCTTAATAATGGTGGTCATTGTGATAAAAACAATTGCAAAGGCGTTATAGCAGAAAAAATCAACGGGGTGAGTTGAAATGGAAGTATTTGAGGAGAGAACATCATTGCTAAAACTGGATGGTCTTACACCAGCAGAATTAGGCTTTATTTGCTACGCTATTCAAAAGGCCATGATAGATGCCAAAAAGGAAGATATTCTATACATAGATGCGGATATCAATTGTCCTTTTTATCTATCGTTTGAGGAAGCTAAGGCACTTCTTGAGAAAATAAAAAAGGTGTGTATACGGGATGAAATGCGTTTTGCTATGGGTGTGGACCCAGAAATAGCAAAGATAGCTTAGCTTTGTTCTGGAAAAACCATCGAAAACATAACAATTCTCCATATTTTTTCGGTAATTTATGATATTCATGGGAAAGTTGACTGTAGAGGACTGTAAAATATTATCAGTCAGGGAAGTTTTGAAGGGGGTAACAAATCCAGAGACCATTAGAGATAGAGATCTAGTGGAATATGTCACTATCGTGGTGGGAATAAACGGATGGGATGGCAAATTCGACCAGAGAATAGGATTTGTACAAACACCAACTCAATTTAATGGATTCAGAGTCTGGTTTAAATGTCCGCATTGCACTACAAAGGTAAATAAAATTTATTCGCCTCAGGGAAGATATCCATTCGCATGCCGTAAATGTTATAGATTAGACTATGAACTGCATCTTAAGGGCAAAACTAAGAGATATTCAGCCATAAAATGTCGGAAAGCAGAAGAAAAATATTTCAAAACACATGGTAATTCAAAGAAATATGAAAAAAGACGTAATGAATGGCTTTTTTGGCGGAAAAAGAGGGATATTTATCTTATAGAAATGTGTATGAAAACAAGTCGGGAATTTGAAAAAATTACCTCACGCCACAATATTGGAGATATAAAAGATGATTGCTATCAGAACTTTAATCCCAAAAGAAGAGAAAGAAGGCACCATCCAGCTAAGCTAATTGGTATGTGCTCAAAGCTTGGGTGGTGGTGAGTGCATCCATTTTTGTCATAAAGAGAATTAATTGTTATCTTTGGGCGATATTTTTTCAAGACTTATTTTCAGTTCTTTTGCCTTGTCAAGAATTTGTTCACGTTTTGTAGCATCGGTCAACCTATAACGTTTCTCTTTGAAACCACTACCTTTTCCAGATAGACCTTCCTCTACCAATCCCATAACTATCATTTCGCGCAACACTTTCTGTAGACCGCCGTCCGTGAGTCCAGCAGCCTCTTTAAGATCAGTCCACCTCTTTGGTCCAGACTCAAGTGCCTCTAATACAGAGTAAGTGCTATCGCGCATAAGTATCGCCACAGATTTCCATTCCTTAGGAGCATAACGCATTATAGGTTATTGCAATATCTAACTTATAAGATATATACACTCTATTAGAATATAAAATATCTAATAGATAGTTATATAAAGGTACGAGTTAATAAACTATTTATGAAAAATAGATGGACAGCAACTATCATAGTTGCTATAATCTTAATTGTTGGATGTACTTCAAACGATACAACCTCAGGTAGTACAGAAATAAATAAAATAGTAGCACAGTCCCAGGCTGAAATAAATTGTCCTTTCTTGAACAAAAACATTGTATTACAAAGCACGCGCATACCCGAAAAAGATACACTTTGGACATGGCACGATTACGGTAACTATAAGCCTGAGTTTAGTAAATATAGATTTGGCATATCATGTTCAATGGGAAATGAGGCAGGCGAAAACAAGAATTATTTTTACTGCAAATTTGACACAGGATGTGTAGAAGTTACTGAGAAAGATGTAATAAAAGGCTACCTGAGAACTTACGCTAAAGCTGGTTATAAAGTCACCGATTCTATGATTGATCACGTGAATGAATACGGATCTGATTCAACTGGTCGAGTGAATTTAACATCGTACAACATAAGTGCTGAAATGATGGAATGTGTTTCAAATCAAAAAGAAAATAATGACATTGTAGACTGTCATAAATATGAGCCTCCATTTTAGATATATCACCTTCTGAAAAACTAAGAAATTTTATTGACGGAAGAAGCAATGAAAATACTCCCAAAAGATAATAGAATTAATTTAAAAAAATTTGTTATATAAATCTTATAATGTCAAATACATTTTTTAAAAATATTGTATTAGTTTTATTAATTTTATCTGTTTTTTTTGTTGCTGGGTGTACAAATCCTAAAAATTTGAATACGGATACAGTTAACGAAAACATAAAGAAAATTAATGACTCTGTGGTTGAAATATGGGGTTGCCAAGTTCCAATAGAGAGAAATCCCATCTGTGAATTAAGTCCAGGATTTTCTTTTAATGATAGAGGCAATATAATGACCACATATCATACAATAAAAAACAATCCTTATAGGTATATAGTTTTTTCTAATGGCACAAGACAAGCAGTACCTGAAACAAGTTCATTGTATGCTTTTAGTGAATACCAAGATTTAGCTTTTTTAATTATTGATACAGATGTTCCAAAGGTGATTTTTGAAAATTTTACAATAAGTGAAAGTGATATGCGTAATAATTCAGTAGGCTTCATAGGGTTCCCTAATGGCGTTAAAATAAAGACTTTAGCTGTAGGAAAAATTAGTGACATAGTTAGGGATTCTGAATATTTGTTTACTGTTTTTAAGATAGAGGGATCAGTTTATTCGGGTAACAGTGGAAGTCCCGTGTTTTTAATGGATACAGGTAAAGTGATAGGTGTTTTGGTTAAAGGTGATCATAAAACAAATCTTACAGGTTTTGCTATACCTCTTGACAGAACATACTTGGATGAATTTGATAAATCCTTGAACAGTGTAGATTCCAGGTAAGCATACAAAAACTAATTATTGAACAAATTTATAAACTTCAAGTCTAATAATCTTTAGGGCACATGGTGCCGAGTCGGAGTCTAAGGCCCCGAAAGGGTTCGGTCGTTTGGCCGCCGAAGGCAAAGAACACTTGGGACGTGCCCTATCTTAATTATGAGTTCAAATATAGTATTCCGCTGTAAAACTTCTGATGATTTCAAAATATTTAAAAAAGAAGTGTCAGATGAGTTTGATATAGAAGACAAGGAAACCAAGGAAAGTTTTGTTTCTAACAGATTTATTCTTACAGGTTTGAAGATAACGATTACATACTATATGAGCGGTAAGGTAATGATACAGGGTAGTCCAGATATTGCTGAAATTGAAAAACTTGTTAATATCGCGAAAAGACGTTTTAAGTTTGATACACCCAGATTGTTCAAGAAGTCAATAAAAGATATATCAGAAATCAACAAGAAATATTTTATTGGACTTGATGAGTCAGGTGTTGGAGAAACTTTTGGTTGTATGTACCTTGGTATTGCTATAATAAAAAAAGAAGATCTTCTCGAAGCCCATAAAATATTTCGGCCACAGGATGTAAAACAATTCGATGTAAAAACTGTAATAGACCTTAATATAAAATCGAATAAATTCTTTGAGAAAAATCTTAAGAGATACAATGCAAGAGATATTGACACTTCGAACAAAATATTACTTCTTGACAGGGGGTATGAAGAGCTTCTGTTGAAATATAAAAACTTGATACCCGATTCTTGTATTATTCTTGATGACTACGGAATTGGAACAGTTTTTAAAAACTTTATAAAGAAATGGGAAAAGGCAGGAGCGATATTCATATTACGTCATAAGGCCGATAGTATTTATTTACCACCGATGGCAGCCTCTATTATTGCCAGGAAATCAAGAAATACAGAAATTAAGACGCTTACATCAAAATATTCAATTATAGATCCAAAAACAGGGGAAAAGATAGAACTCACAACAGGTAGTCCGTCAAACCCATTAACAGAAAAATGGCTTATAGCATATCGTAGAGCCAATCCATACTCAGATTTCCCATTTTTCGTAAGAAATAAATGGAAAAATGTACAGGAAATAGAAAAAAGGTTTCCGAAAAAAAGCATATCCCATGTCTTTAGCTGTCAAAAATGTGGAAATGGTCTTGGTAAAGTATACATAAGATATGACAAAATTAAGGACAGCACCGAGATTCAATGTCCGACTTGTGGTGAACAAGTTAATCCAATTTTCTTCAAAAAGAATTTCTCGTACGGAACAATAGTTATGGATACAAGTTCTCTAATAACAAGGATAGTATCAAAAGACTTACGAACAACAAAAATATTTGAAAACATGAAATTTATTATACCTTCTTGTGTATATGAAGAGATTGACACAAAACAACCTGATAAAAAGAAAGGCGCTGAAAATGAAATAAGTTTTCTCAAAGAGTGTCAAACAAAAGGTATTATAGAGTTAGAGGATGTTGATGTAGATATATTATCTGGTTTATCAAAAGACAAGAAAATTATAGAAGTTGCGAGACAACATAAAGCATCACTGATAACGTATGATAGAACTCAAAATTTATGGTCATCAATAAGATCTTTTGTATTTTATATAGTCAACTAATTAGAATCAGTTTTAATATTCTTCTTATACTCCCTTAATATTTCTTTATCGGTCTTTGTAAGTAACTCTGGGGCTTTTGCCAAAATGTTCTGAAGGAGAGTGTTGACATTTATTGCAGTTTCCAATGAAAGTATTGAACCACACGAGTTGCAGAACTTGGATCCAGGACTATTTCTCTGTTTACATGTTCTGCATACTTGTATTGTTGTTTTCACTTGATACTTATTTTCAATATCAATACCGTTCATGCGTTTTATTGCGTCTTCTGTATCGCGCGCAGACATATGAACATATACACTTGGCATGTCTGATCCACCTGACCATCCATAATAGGTCTTCATCTGCGCCTCTGTTAGGAATTTAGCAGCTCTTGTGGCGGAGCTGTGCCTGAATAGGTGTGGATGAATACGTTTCTTGATACCAGCTCTCGTGGCAAGTAATTTTAACACCTTATTCGCACCAGCATATGTAAGCTGGTCATATCCTCTGTTACCTTCTATCCTGTTGTGTTTTGTAAGGAAAAGGAAACTATCGGGATTGCTCTTTTTAGGATGAATATCCAAATACGTTGCCAATATTGGAACACTTGCTATAATCGTAACACGTCTCATGCCTGTTTTACCATTCAGCATAACAAATCCAATGTTATCTTGGAATACTATGTGCTTTATTTTGGTGTTTAGAATTTCTCCTATACGCGCACCTGATTCGTATAACAATAAGGTAAATGCCTTGTCCCTTGGGTTATCCGCAGCCTCTAACATCTTTTCAAGTTCTTCTTCTGTTATTAGATCATCAGGGAGTTTGTTATTAGATTTCTTTTCTGTTGTTTCAATCCAGGAGACAACACCTGGGTAGTGACCCTTTTCTTCTATATTAAAGAGCCACTTATAGAATTTCTTCAATGCAATGTTGTGATTATTCTTTGTTTTACTTGTCCATTTTTGTGATTCAATCAGACTCTTTAACTTGACTATATCACTTTTCTGTGCTGCAGTAAATTTCTTCTTTAGATGAGATGCAATAAACCATATAGAATAAAGATCTTTTGTTATTGTAGCTGGTTTCAACCCACGCGCCTTGCACAATTCAGTAAATTCTGCTATTTTCTTTCTGTTGAATGAAGATATAGTTTTGTCAGTTTGGATTTTCTTTTCTATGTGTTTCAATCGTTCGTCAAACTTGTGTATATCTCTGGTCTCGTCCATATTTCATATTTATGGGGCGTTATATATAAACTTCACCTGAGGTTAAATGGGTCCAGCAGGAATCGAACCTGCAGTCTCATCCACGTCAAGGACACGTCATACCATTTTCCCAACCTTCCGCTTTTAAAGTCATGGAAAGGTTGTCTAGACCATGGACCCACTGGTGTATGAAGTACCGGAGATACTTCTGTCTTATCTTCTGTTTTCTAGAAAAGCTTTTTTAAAGCAAACTGTCGAAATAGTCTTCTCCGTCGTCCGTTATTTTATATAAAACTTTTCCGTCACCGCTGTAGTTCCTGCACCTTCTCACCATATCTTCACGTAATAAAGAATTAAAGGCTCTTCGATAATCACGTAACAAGCTAAAATCATCCTGACAGATTGCACGCCTAAATCTTAAATTCCCTAATATAACAAACTTGGTCCCTGACAATGCACTCATAGAATGGAAGTATGAGAAATCTATTTAATTGATATTTTCTCGCCTTTTTTGAAGTCAGCCAGACCTTTTTTTACTTCCAGAGTATACTTTGCCTCTTTGTTTCTGTAGCCTTTCCAGCTTCTTGGGTGGAGAAAATGTCTGGCCGTCTGTTTCTCGAGAACAACGAAGTTATTATCCAGAAAGTACAGATCAAGCGTTCTGCATAGAAACGTGCCTATATTGTTCGTATAGACCAATGCGCCGTCCAAAGTTATCAATGGATGTAGAGTCAGGCCAAATATAGACTTAACTCCTTTACAGTCCCTGACGCGAAGCGTCTTACCCCTGTGCTTCAGTATCATTTCCACGCCTCGCGAACTTCAAAAGATCTTCCCCTTTATACTGTCCAGCATAGCCGGATGTTTCGTTATCCAGCCTGAAGAAAACCATCTGACCAAGTTTGGCGTTCCTGTATATCCTGACAGGCCTTGATACTTCAGCATGGAAAAACGATCTTCCTTCGTAGCCAGGATCCCAGACCGCTGTATGTTCAACAATTCCGCATACCAGCGCAGAAGATCTTGGAAGAATCAAAGCAGCTATGTTTTTTGGAAGGATTATGGTCTCGTTCATAGAAATATGATACACGCCTGGTTTCAGATTCCAGTGGTCACCCTGAATAGGAATTTCCACATACTTAGGAAGTTTACGTTTTTCGTTAGAAAAATCAAGTACTCCTTCCCCTTCCATTGTGAAAACTTTCGCGGCTGTCAGATCTATTCCACATTGTTGTATCTGTTTTTCAGGGTCAATCATGTCTTTTACAAGCAGCCCCTTTGATACGTAACTTCGTATATCTTTGTCAGTTAACATAGCTAGAGTTGTTATCTTATTTTTTAAAAAGCTTCTTTATCCTCTGTTTAAAGAGCTCTTTTCTGTGAGAAAGAATCTGCCCTGTTGTAATCCTGCCCGTCTTGTAAGAATGCAGATATTTTGATCCGCATCTTATACAAAATTCCGCCTTTTCAGTTATGAAGTTTTTATGGCAGGAAGAGCACACGTAGGTGTAAAGCACATTTGGTGTTGCTTTGTCACCCCTTTCCACTTCCTTTACAGGGCCTTTACAGAAGATACATTCTTCTACAGGCGTGAACGTATCAAACCCGTGTGCACATTTCTGGCATATGTACATATGCTTCAGTCTTTTACGATAGTTATGATAGTCTAAAAGCTCACTTGGGGGAAGTCTGTCCAACATATAATCACCCTAGAATATTACCAAAACCCTCTATTGCCGAGTTCTCCTGTTCGTCTATTTTCTTAAGCACCTTGTCTTTGTCTTTGTATACTTCAGCTAGGTCCTTCAAAAGCTCTTTAGCTTTAGGCATCTTCTCTTCAGGAACATCAACTATGATAAAATAACAATCCTCATCTATATCCAGCGAAGCTGCACTCTTTACAATTATACTCCCTCTGTTTACTTCTTCATCCCGCTTCAGCACGTCTTCTGCTTTCATCTTTTTTTCATTGTCAACTTTGAATACTTCACGCATCATTTTATTTCGACAGAAACCTTTTAATCCTCAAAGATTGTAGCAGATATTACACGCCTCGATAGCTCAGCCGGTAGAGCATCTGTTTCGTAAACAGAAGGTCGGGAGTTCGATCCTCTCTCGAGGCTCTATGGATGATAAAGAACTTTTCGAGAAAGTGTATGAGAAGCCGGATGCAGTCTGGACAGAGCAAGATCCACCAGAAGAGCTAGTCAAATTAGTCGAAAGTGGAAAAATCAAACCATGTAGAGTTCTTGATGTTGGCTGTGGCGAGGGATTTTATTCTATTTATCTTGCTTCCAAGGGTTTCGATGTTGTAGGTGTAGATCTTTCAGAAAAGGCTATTGAATACGCGAAGCAAAATGCAAAAAAAGCTGGAGTAAACATCAAGTTTTTGGCAATGGGCATCCTGGACCTGAAGGAAGAGAAGTTTGATTTTGTTTTTGAATGGTCAATAATGCATCACATGGAACCTTCTAGAAGATCAAAATATGTGGAAAACATTGCCAGAGTACTAAATAAAGGCGGAAAGTACTTATCTGTTTCTTTTAATGTCAAAAGCCCTGAATTCGGCAAACCTGGTGCTGGAGTCAGGGAAGTCCCTCCGGGATCAAGGGCCTTGGTCGGGGCAAAACTTTACTTTTCGTCTCTCGAAGAACTAAGAGAGTTGTTCAAATCTTTCAGGATACTTGAATCAAAGATAATTCACTTTAACGTAAAAAAGCCACATATAGGAAACTATTTTCTTTTAGAAGCTTAATCTCTTCTTGCGTACTTGTCGTCTTCCTTTTTCATCGACCAGAACGGCACTTCCGCTTTTTTGCGCTCTTTCTTGTCGTAAAGAATGAGCACGGAGATTATTATGGCTGCGGAAAGGGGCCCGAATATGCCGTATATCAGAACTATTGGCACTTGCTGCTGGAAGAACCCGTTTAGATAAACAGTCAGGAAAACAGCAACGAAGAAACCAACACCAATACCGTTCAGAATAATACCCATATGAAATTATTAGAACAAACCCTATATATTATTTTTATTTGCCCTTTAACATCTTTAATCCTGTTTTTATGCATATTGCAGAAGCAAGAATAACGGCAATTATCCATATCCATGCCATTGTCAGAATTGTTCCAACAGATTTTGCAGATTCCTGCAATCCGGACAAATCAGTCCCTGCCGGTAACTCAGCTGCTGCAGGCGCAGATAGAAATTCAAGAGCTGCCCCTATAGAAATATTAACATAAGCACCAACCAGCGCGCCGATTAACGCAACCACGCCAACAATTATGTACAGGATTCCAAACTGGTTCATATTTACACCGGAGCTATTGTTGCTATGTTTGTTAACATTGACAATCCCACAGATGCATAAGTTGCAAGCAGCAATGTAAGGATTGTAACGGAAACTGCAACAAATGAAGTTATCATATCTGTCTTATACAACTCTTTTATCCCTCTATACAGCATGCTCAAACCAAGAGCAAAACCAAGTGCGAGTATAATCAGCTGAATTCCGCCTGTGAAAGGAGCCAGAGACGCTATTGCTGATACAAACACGGCCAGTCCTATCGGTAGCATTGAATAGCTGACAACAGTCAGACCTTCAAAGAACTTACCTTTCCCGCCAAGTGTTGTAACAACAACGTTTACTATTACTGATAAAAGCAGAAGGCCGATAAATAGTGCCGCAAATACGGAAGCTATTGAGCCCAAAAGAAACACCTCTGAAAGACCTGAACCTGCAACAACAATTCCGCTTGCCAGAGCAAACAGTACAGATGTTTCTATAAGCGTAAGAACTGATTTTCTGAGATTCTTGACCCTTTTGGCATCACTCAGGCTTTTTACAGGGTTCTTTATTATATCAAGACACAAAAGGCTACACCCTGCAAACAATTGATTTTCTGTGTTTTTAAAGGTTCTGTGTTAATGGGTTTCCTATGGAAACCAAGAAAGAAGAGATAGACAAGAAGCGAAAAGAAAAGTGGTTTGAGCTGATGTTCACCATAGAGGCATTAGCCGTCAAAAAGGAAATAGTTGAAAAATCACTAAAGACGCATATAGAGAAACTTGGCAATATTAAAGACGTTTTCGTATATGAGACTGAATATATGGACACTGTAAAGGTGGAGAAGCCTCTGAAAAACGTGGAAGAGGCCTATTCTGCCGTCGTAAAACTAAAACTGTTCATACGTAATTTACCCACACTGATACAGATTGTAATGGTCTATGGTCCATCTTCTATAGAAGTTTTCGGGCCGGAAAGAACAGAATTGAGCCTTTCGGAAACACAGGATATAACAAACCTATTGGCCGGAATTGTACACCAATTTGCGGCAGCAGGTGCAGGCGGCATAGTCATAACTCCTGCGAAATAGACTATACAGAATATCCTCCTGTATAACACAATACACGACCCGTATCATGAGTATTGTGTTTATATGCGTATTTTAACTATAATAGAATATGAGATTCTATTTTCTAGTAGCCGTACTCTTCCTGTTATCGCTGACCCCGTCATATGCAGCGTTGGAAGAGTGGGATGTAGATGTATCCGTGAATACTGACGGATCCAATGACTGGATCATTAAATTAACCTACAACGAGTCTGTGGCAAAGAGTGACTATTTTGTGCTTTCTAGAATATTCCGTGTAGAAGTGTTAGCCAATAATCAGACCATCCTATGTGACGTAACTGAAGATATTGGAACATCTATTGTCTGTGACGATATTCACGCGTCTGAAGTTATCTATAAATTCCACACAAAAGATTTCGTAGATAACATACGAGACCTGAAAATGTTCCGGTATCCTTTCTCAGTCACACAGGTTGTCGGCAAAATGAATATAGCCCTGGAATTGCCGTTAGGTACGGCTCTTGTGGAAGAATCGCAATTAACAGGTACCGGACTAAAACCGTTTGATCCTAACTTCGGAAGACAGGGCAGCGACGGACGCAGGATATTCATAGAATGGGAATTCGATAAACCTACCCTAGGGCAGACAATCAACATATCTGCAATATATGAGATATTAGGGGGTTTTGACCCGTTTACGCTGTTTTTCGTGATCCTGGCACTTATTGTAATAGCATTCCTGACCATTCTATGGTATTATTCCAAGAGACACAATGTGAAAAATATCCTGCCTGTTCTAACCGAGGGCGAACGCAAGGTAATGGAGATACTGCTTCGTGAAAAAGGCACTGTTGACCAAAGAGTTATTGTAAAAGAAACTGACTTCTCCAAAGCAAAAGTAACAAGAGTTATTAACGATCTGGAAAAGAGAGGTATTGTTGAGAAGGTATCTAAAGGGCGTAAGAACCTCATAAAGCTGAAGAAAGAGGTAAAACAGCTAAAACAGCAAAATGAAAAACAGGAAAAGGATAAATAAGATTTAACAAGCTAAAACGCCTAAATATTAGCTTTGGAACATTTTCTAAAGATATATAAGTTTTGTAAACTTTTAAAATAGTACAGTTCTAGTATACAAATAGAGCGTGAAACTGTTTCGCGTCACTATTATATATATAGGCGGTTCATATAATGTGTATGAAATTTGGCCGACATATGACTATGTTTGCCTGTTTCATATAGGATATTCAAACCATACATCTCCCGGATGTACATGGTTTGATCCGGAACAAACCAGAACTGTCCAATATAACAATATTGGACTTGTAAAAACATATACAGGAGGTTGCATGGAAATGCAATTCAAAAAATTGGTAGCAGCAGGTACACTAGGTGTCCTAATGGCAGGATCCTCAGTGGCATTTGCAGCTCTAAGTGACTTCCCAGAACCTTTCGTGACTAGCAGTGGTGTGCAGTCATTTGTGGTTGTGGGAGCAGCAGCCGCTCCATCTGACGTTGTAGGTGCAGTAGACCTAGCAGCTCGTTTGGGTGGCGAAGTAACAACGGACGTCACAATCTCCGGAGCATCTGTCGGCTTTAATATCGACGGAGAGGGCCGTGAAGTGGCAACAACAAACACAAAACTATACCTTGACGACAGTCTTGGTAAAAGTGGTGTAAGAACAACCATGACACGAGAAGACCTTCCGACGCTATTGGCAACAGAAGCACTAGAAGATACAGACGCCAGTACAACACACAACTATCAGCAATTCATATACCTAACACCAAGTGCAACTGGTTCGGCACTATACACACTACAATTCGACAAACCAGGTAGTACCTCTTCAGTCGATCCAGACTACAATATCGGTAGATGGCCAACATCTCTTACAGACGCATGGATGTACAGAACATACATTACGTTCGACAAGGACGTTAACACATCCACAGCTGCTGGAGAGAGAATGACCCTATTCGGTAGAGTATATACAGTACACACCGATACAACAGCAAACCCAGGTGCTCTAGACTCAACAGACAAGCTAGTATTGTCTGGTGGTGCATCTGAGTCAGCTATCCTATCTGGTGGTGAGACAGTAGAGGTTTCACACGGTGGAACCACATATGAGGTAACATACGTTGCTTCATCTGACTCAACAACCGGTATCGTAAAGGTAGGAAGCGACCAGAATACCATTACACAGGGACAGTCCAGAAAAGTCGGCGGTCTTGACATCTTCATGGAAAGAGTGTTCGACATATCAAGTACTGACCCAACTCTAGACTCCGCAAAAATGCAGTTTGGTGCCTCAAAAATCGTGCTAACGCACACAAACAAGGTAAAAACTGGAGACTCAGAGGACTCTGTTGACGGTACCTACGTTAACTTGACGCTATCCGGCGGTAAGCTGGCAGCATTCCAGGTAGCAGTAGGCGGTAAAAGCTCAACTGAAGATTTCGTAAAAGCAGGCGGCGGTACATACACTGACCCTGTTTGGAAGTCATTCGGCTTGAACTTCGCTTCAGTAACACCTGGTCTGATGGACGCATCAAGAAGCGTAATAAAGGTAAACCCATCAGGGGACAACAACCTGGAAGTAACATACAATGACGACAGAGGCAACGAGAAGACAATAAACTGGGGTTACAAAGCACTAAGTACAGACACGACCTTTACCCTTGCTGACAGCAGCGGTAACGAAATCGTAGTCGTAGAAAATGTACCAGTAGCAAGAGACGCTTATTTCACAACAACGGCAGGTGACTTTAGCCACTTGTTCAGAGTTTCTGGATTGAGCGCAGACGCTACATCGTCTTCAAACGCAGACATCCTGGACATCTTTTCAGGAAACACACTGCGATTGAACCTGGGTACTGACGACTATGAAGCAAAGGTAATCGACGGTCAGACATTCCACCTGAGCGCTAACTCAACCCACCTAAACACAACAACATGGGGTACTGGCGCAGCTCTTAACGACGTTGGTTCATTCCTAACAGTGTTCCCAACAGTCAAGGGTAAGAATGGTGAGAAACTGGCCTTTTTCGAGCCTGTAACCATAAACGTAACTACATTCCCAACATGGGATCTTCCAACTGGTGCTGTGACATTCGCTTACTCGACCAACGGTCCAGATAAGAGATTTAACATTACAGCAGCAAGCAAGGAAGACACGACATCATCTGCTCTAGCAGCAGCCGTAACCAACGTGAACGCATCTGATACACCATCGACACTATTCACTCTTGGTAGAACAGCAACCGGCGGATTAATCTACAACATAACATTCGCTGACGATGTTGCAACCTTGAGAGTTGTTGGTAGTACAGGCGGAGTCGGCCTAACACAACCAGGTATGATCTTGGTTGAAGAGAAAGATGATGCAAGTAACCAGTACAGTGTTGTCGTATCCGGTAACACAGAGACTTCAGGTAGTAACTATCTGGCAGTTCCATCTGCACCAGACTTTACTGCAACAGAAGACTCTTCGTCACTAGGAAGCGATTCAACATTGACAGACTACGTTGACCTATACGGTACCTATGTGAGAAGAACAACCACAAGTCAGGACACATTGACGATCTACTACCCAGATGAACAGGTAACAGCAAACCTATTCGTTTTGGATAAAGACGCAACTGTGACCCAGACAGCGGGCGGTACTTCATCAACAGTCAAGAGCGCAACACCAGTAAAGACAGCTCTTGGTAAGTTGGACACAGAGGTAACATCTGCAGACAAGAACAACAAGAACCTGATCTTAGTCGGCGGTCCAGCTGTAAACACTCTGGTAGCAGAGTTGGCAACAGCAGAAAAGACCAAGGCAAGACAGTGGTACGTTGATCAGGGAGCTGGTACATCATTGCTAAACCTAGTTGAGGATGCATTCACAACTGGTAAATCAGCATTGGTCGTAGCAGGTCACTCAGCTGCAGACACCCGAGCGGCAACGAGCATGATGCAAAACTATGACGCACAGACATTCAGTTCTGACGAAGTAGTTTTGAAGAACGGTGTCATCTCAACAGCAACTGCGTAAGATAGAAAAACTTTTTTATTTTTTCTTTCTCCCTTATTTTTTTATTATCAATCTAGTGGTTGGAATGTATTATACAAAATCACCCGGTACAGGCGGTAAGACAGAAACGGAAGATGATTTCATAGTTGAAGAAATACAAAACTTTCCAAAGTTCCTCAGAACCAGGCAGGGAATCAAACCTATGAGCGGGCCTTACACACTTTTCTTACTTACTAAACGCAATATGACCACGGAAGAAGCTGTGAAATTTTTAGAGAAGAAATTCGGCCCTGTCGGTTATGCAGGCCTGAAAGATAAATTTGCCGTTACTTCCCAATACGTCACAATAAAAGGCGGACGGAACATAAAAACAAAAAACCTGCAGCTAAAGAAAATAGGCAGCCTAAACAGGCCTATACAGGTCGGGGAACTTATCGGCAACAAATTCAGAATAACCCTTAAAAACTGTAAGCACCCTGAAAATATGGAAAAACTGGCCAAAGAACTAAAGATCATGCCAAATTATTTCGGCCCGCAGCGCTTCTCAAGAAGCAACATTGAGACAGGCAAGAAAATCCTGAAGAGAAAGGTTAGAATTGACAAGAAAAGGGCAAAATTCCTGATAAATGCTTATCAATCCCGCATATTCAATAGTGTGTTATCTGAGTACGTGCGTAAGCACGGAAGACCTACATTCGGGAAATTCCCAATACCGGGTTTTGGCACAAAGCTGCGAAGCAGCTTTGCTGATAAAGAGACAAAAAAACTCCTGAAAGCCGAGGGTATAAAGCTCAAAGACTTCCAGATAAGCGAATCCAGGCTTTGTTGTGATGGTTCAGAGCGCCATGCATTTGTCAAGGTTAAGAGCCTTACATACAAGATAAATGGCAATATTATAGTCATGGAGTTTGAATTACCAAAGGGATCTTATGCAACAGTGCTTATAAAAGAGGTGACAAAAAACCAAAAAATAACGCAGGGTTTTTAAACTTTTAAACCCTCCAAATCTAAGGTATATGAAAGAGAGGTCAAATTATGAAATTTAGTAGCGTGGTCTTGTTTATTCTGATGTCTCTATATTTTGCATATTTCGCTTACGCCGTGGTATTCCTGTTTCCATTGCTTACAACAACAGGTTCTGTTATACTGAACGTTTTGCTTGTAAGTGCGGAAATGCTGGCAGGATTATTCTCCATATATCTGTACCATTCAGTGTTTTCCACATTGGAATGGAAGCATCCCGAATTCAGAAAAATGAAAAAGTGGCCTTCCGTCACAATACAGGTTCCTATATTCAACGAATCAATAGGAATTGTACGGAAGACTTTGCTTAATGCCCTCAACCAGGACTATTTGGGTAAGTATGAAATAATCGTTGCTGATGATTCCACTGACACGGCAAAGGCAAGAGCCGTCAGGAATTTCTGTAAGGAACATAAAATAAAATACGTATACCGCAAGCACCGCAGCGGCTTCAAGGCAGGCGCGCTTAACAACATACTTTCAATGTCCAAAGGCGATGTTATAGCTCTTTTGGACGCAGACGACATGCCTGAGAAGACATTTCTTTCACACGCTGTTAGTACGTTATATTCTGATAAAAAGTACGCATTCGTCCAGACAAGAAACGAGGAG
Source organism: archaeon (assembly GCA_028279825.1). Classification (GTDB taxonomy): domain Archaea; phylum Aenigmatarchaeota; class Aenigmatarchaeia; order GW2011-AR5; family GW2011-AR5; genus GW2011-AR5. The sequence goes on from JANQNA010000003.1 coordinate 144,947, forward strand.
AGAAATCATGGGGTCAACACCGTGACAGGCATAGGAAGGCTTGTAAGGGATCTTTTCTTCGGGGCTATTCTGAAATCCAAGGACAACAGGGATCTTGCAATATTCTGCGGAAGTGCAGGCGCGATAAAGAAAAAGATATTGAAGGAACTGGGCGGCTGGCCTGAAAAGACAGTTACGGAAGATATTGATCTGTCAACAATGGCATTCGCCAAGGGTTATACTTCCCGTTTTATTAATCCGGCTCAGTGCAGAGGTCTGCTCCCTCCGACATTCACGGGTTTGTGCGGACAGACATTCAGATGGTCTTTTGGAACAACAAAGACGCTTATACTTCGCTGGAAACTGATCCTGAAAATACCCGGATTCTGGCGAAAGATCGAGCACTTTCTGTCATGTATGACCTATGTTCTTGGTCCGGCAATTGTGGCTATAGACCTGATAATGATTACACACCTTTTCCTTGGAACACCAATATTCCATATGTATGAATCAAAAACAGTATGGATATTCGGGGCAATGCTCACGTTGAGTTCATTTCTCGCTTTAATGTTTGTCCAGTTGCGTGACGGAAGGGTGTCAATAAAACGTACGCTGGACTATATCTTTGTAATATTCGGTTTGTCAGTCAATTTCACAAAAGCTGTGGCCGGTGCAATACTTGGCAGAAAATTCTCTTTTTTCAGGACACCAAGATCTGCAACTACCGGCAAGAACTATAATCTTCTTAGGCGATTCTGGCTGGAACTGGCGATAGGTGTTTTGTCGCTGATAGCAGGAGTTGTCCGCATAACCGATCCTATATACACGGCCCAGTCCACGTGGGTCCTGTTTTTCGGGATCGGCTTCCTTACAGCACCATATTTTGCCGTAAAATACGGTTAAAAGACTGGGTATACAATAATATTGAATGGGAGTTCTGAAAGACCTGTTCAATGATCCTGTTTATTTTTTTAAGGGTAAGCGGAGTTTTAAGGAAGGCTTCGCGTGGATGCTTGTAGCCCTGTTTGTTTTTGTTTCCCTGAACCAGCTAATGATTGAGATGGGTTTTGTTGTGTTTGAAAGAGATGTAACTCCGTTGAACGCGATACTGATAAACTTTGTTACCCTTGTTGCAGGCTTTTTTGTGCTTACGGCAGTATCCTCTATACCATTCAGGCTCATAGGGGGAAAGGACACAGGAAAACTTTTCATGGTTGTGGCATACTCAATGGTACCTGTGATCTTTCTGTGGATCCCGCATATAATTGCACAGTCAATAATCATATTCCTTTCCATGATAATCATGACAAAAGGGGTTTCCAGATACTCCAAAGCAGAAACAAGGAAGTCGTTAATAGTTACCATAACATTCCTGGCTCTTGTTATTTTGTCTTCAACGGTAGTGCAAAACTCCCTTCTTTTGTTCGGTAACTTTAATATTTTGCCTTCGTAAGTCTTTCTATGTTGGAATCAGTTTTGCTTGTTATTTTCATTGCGATTACCGTTCTTTACATAGTATGGATAAGCGCGATAATGATCCCAAGAAGAAAATACCGGACAGATTACACCCCGCCTGTTTCTATTATAGTGCCTGCACATAACGAGGAAAGATACATAGAAGGCACGATAAAGAGTTTGTTGGGCGAAGCTTATCCGAAAAAGGAAATAATCATTATTGATGATGGTTCCACAGACAAAACGGCTGATATCGCGAAGAGATTCCCCGTTCGTCTGCTTCACACAAACCATGAAGGCAAGTCAGCCGCCCTGAACAAAGGTCTTCGTCATGCAAAGTACGATGTAATTCTCATGCTTGATGCTGATTCTGCGCTGGAAAAAAACAGCCTGAGGGAGATAGTCCGTCCCCTTAAAGACAAAAAAGTAGGCGGGGCAACCGGTGTTATCAGAGCTCGTGTAACAAAAAACCCCCTGACGTGGTTTCAGGATTATGAGTATATAATGTCCTCCGGCTGGCGTTACACGTGTACAAAGATGAAGGGCAATTCAATTCTGCCGGGCTTTGCAGCCTTCAAAAAAAGCGTAATAAAAAAGATTGGCGGGTTTTCCAGGGATACGTTAACGGAAGATTTTGATATTGTTGTATCCTTAAGAAAAATCGGATATGAAACCGTTACAGTCAGCACGGCCCAGATGAGAACAAACGTACCTCTCACAATAAAGGCCTTTATCAAGCAAAGATTGAGATGGGGCCGCGGAACGCTGCAGGTTATGCGCAAACACTCAAGGTTTATTTTCTCCAGGAAGAGCGGACCCCTGGGTTATTTTGCTATACCATCCCAGTTTTACTGGTACGTACATGCGTTTGTATACGTTCCAATAATACTCTACATGATGCTTGTGTTCTGGTCAACCACTGTCGTCAATGTGTCAGGTTACTTTTCTTTGGAATTTATCCAATACATATTCACAATGTTCTCCGTATACGGTATTTACACGTTAATTGTGAAAGTAATCACGCTGGAATACGCAATGACAGAAATGATACTCTTCAGTCTGACAATGTTTTTCTTGTCGGTTATCTACACACTGATAGTTTTTGCAAAGGTATCAAGACCAAGTATACATATCATACCTGTATACATCTTCTTCTTCCCGTTCAGCATATTCAACATGCTTATTCTGGCAGCTTCCGCCTTGCTGGCAGTGGCAAGGCCAAACCGCCGGAACAGGTGGAACCTATAAAAAGATTAAATAAAATGTCTAGAAATGAAGAAAATTCTTCTGATGTTGGTTATAATGATAGCCGGCTGTACAACCACTCCAGGTCAGGCACCCATTACAGAGATATCTATACCCGGCCACGCTAATCAGATTTACACGTTTGCAAATGACATAAGAGAATCTTTAGAAGTATCAACAAACGATCCTGAAGGAATAAAGGCCATAGGAAACAACTTCACAAAAATGAATATCGTCTTTGACGGTTCCAATGATGTAGACAACGGCTATTTCCGCGTTACACTCGTGAACTTCCTTGCAAAGATTCCGATATACTATTCTTACGAAGGAAGACTGGTCAAATTCGACAGTTTCTACTTTATTGACGATGTATGGTATAACTCTTCGGCAGAAGTGATCAACGAACCTGTTTTTGAGGACCCTGTGCTCTGGTTGGTTGGTCCGTCAAACGCAGAAGATACATCAGTAAATCTTGTAGATAATACAATATACCTGTCAGGAACCAGCTATAAAAATCTCACTTTAGCAGGAGATAAACTAACATTAATTCTTTTTGGAATTGACAAGATATAACCAACTAGGCAAGGAGTGGCAGTGATCCTGTAACTTTATTCACTTTTTCTTCCTTATCCGGCCCTATTGCCAGGGCCGTGGCAGTACCGGGCTTCAATTCTGTCAATCCTGCGTCACACACAAGATAATGGTTTATTTTCAGCTTCCTGCACTTGTCCTGCAGGGACAAAAGTTCTTTTTCTGTTTTAACTTTAACAGCAACCTTCTTTTGCCCTCCACGTGTCCACGAAGAAATAATTTTCTTGTCTGCTTTCTGTGCAGCAGCAACAGCCGCGTGCGAGGCTTGCACGGCTAGTTTGCCTTTGGACATTTTCAGATCAGTTCTTACAATAATCATCTGTTTCATTTTCTCACAACTGATTCTAATATATAGCCCCCAACCTTTATACTTTCCCATATAGGCATTGAAGAACCAATACCGTATTTTACTGTTACGGGCATTTCCTTTATTTTCAGCCTATTCCTGACGGCTTTTACGAGCATCTCTACCTCAAACTCGTATCTCTTATTCTTCAGTTTCAATTCAGAAAAATCCTCCTTGTTTATTGCCCTGAAACCGCACATAACGTCGTTGAATTTTCTCCCGACAGATTTGGATATGACTCTTTTTGCAAAAGAATTTGACAGCCTTCTCTGTAAAGGTATATTTTTCAGGTCCCTCTTTCCTATAACAAGATCATTTTTCTTCAATTCTGTCAAAAACCTTGGTATTTCCAGAGCGTTTAATTGGTTATCTGCGTCTATAAAGACCAGGTTGTTTGTCGTAGCTATCTTTGCACCTATCGTACATGCATGACCCTTTCCCATATTCTTGTTCAATCTCACACATACACAATCTTCTTTTTTCGCGATATTTATCGTGTTATCCGTGGATCCGTCATCAACGACTATTATTTCGTAATTCCCGGCCTTGTTTATCTTTCGTATAACTTTGGCTATATTTCTCCCTTCATTATGGGCGGGTAAAATAACTGAAGCTTTCATGCTACCACGGATTCCTCTTCACCTTAACAACATATCCAAGAATATTGGCAAGCCAGTGAATTACTGGTGTCAGCACAACAAGTATAATGAATGTGTTGAGACCAGGAAGATACACAGGTGATACAAACACAAAGGCTATCAGCAAAAATCCAAGCTGATCCAGCATCAATGCTTTTTCACCGCGTTTTATGCCTGTCCTTCTTTTTATGAAAGATCCTATGAGATCCCCGGCCATTGCACCTACTGCAAGCAGAAACACTATAGGAAACGTCATTTCAGCCAGTCCATATTCCGGAGGAATGTACGACTGACCGTATATCTGTAAAGAACCTATAAAAACACCAAATATGATTCCGCCCAGAAGACCCTCCCAGGTCTTTCCATCGCCAAAGAATCTTGCACCACCAAACATTTTGCCGCCGTCTATGGGTCTTTGCCCTCTCATCAAAGGTGGAAAGGCATTGGATGCGTATGCAGCCGCTATGAACCAGAATGCCTGTAAAAGAAGTAGCCACATGAAAACTACCTTATCACTTCATATTGTATCTTCTTTACTTCTCTTTCGAATTTGCCTTTGTTAATGAAATATTTCAGATATATTTTGGTATATTTCTTTATCAAACCGGACCCGCCCCATTTATTCATACGACGTGTTGAAGTATAAACACACGTAGCCTTGGAAAACATGAATTTCCCTAATTCGCCAACTCTCATGGCAAAGTCATGGTCCTCCATAACTTTTAACTTCTCGTTAAATCCGTCAACTTTCTTGAATGCACTTCTGCGGCAGGCTATTACTATGCCGGGTGCATGAGGCTTTTTTGCATATGTTGTCAAAAAGTCCACAAGATTGTTGCTCAGATTGTAAATAACCTGATCCTTCCATTTTGGCGTGAAGGCGTAGATACTGCACGTCCATCCCTGGACGCGTTTTTTCTTGAAGTCTTTCTTTATGACCTCCATTATATTCGGATAAACAATCGTATCAGCGTCAATAAACAGTATTATGTCGCCCTTTGCAGCTTTGCCTCCGGCGTTGCGTCCATAGGAAGCTGCACCGCGTTTGCAGTATACAACCTTTGCACCGTATTTCCTTGATACCTTTGCCGTGTCATCTTCAGAATGAGAATCGGCAACGATTATCTCGTAAGGCTTCAGCTGTTTCAGATGGAAAAGCGTAGTTCCGATGTATTTACCCTCATTGAGTGCGGGTATAACAACCGATATTCTGTCTCCCATTATCAATTTATTGGCCCTGCTCTTTTATAAAGTTCTCTGATGCTCCCATGGGGATTTGAACCCCAGTCACCAGGTCCGCAACCTGGCGTTCTCTCCGGAAGAAAAGTTATCCTTCTTTATCCAAGCTAAACTATAGGAGCCTAGAGATACATCGTTACTCCATTTAAAAAGTTAATGATTGAAATTATAACTGATAACAATGAAATGCTCATCATGTAACGATAACCTTATGTCAGAGGACAACTTCACTAAATTCCAGTGTCCTTCCTGCCTGAAGGCTGAAGTCGTAAGATGCAGCAAATGCAGGCTGAAAAGCACTGTTTATTTATGCCCTGTTTGTGGCTTCAAAGGACCGTGATTAAATGGGTCAGGTAGCATTAACAATGAGAGTAACTCCGGAGAGTCCTGAAGTAGATCTAAAGGTCTTGAAAGAAAAGATCATGGAGATCGAAGGAGTTAAGCAGATAAACGATAAGCCTATAGGGTTTGGTTTAGTAGCTTTAGAGGTTTTCATGGTTTTTGACGATAAAGAAGGCGCACCTGATTTTGAGGAAAAAATTAAGTCCATAGAAGGCGTTGGTTCTGTTGAATCAGGCGATATCACGCTGATTTAAACCACTCAAACCCAAATAATTTAATGTTATGGGAAATTGTTATAGCGGTTGTGGCAATAATTGACATAGCATACGTAATCATGATTTTTTCCATAAACTCGAAACACAAAAACCCAGTTATAAAAAAACTGCCAAAAATATCCGTTATTATTGCGGCAAGGGACGAACCGCTTCTGGAGAGAACTCTGAAAAATCTGAAGAAAATAAAGCGTCCGAAACTGGAGATAATTGTCGTAGGCTCCAAAAAAGACGTGTCTGTAGCAAAGAAATACGCAAAGACAATCGTGGACAAGGGAATAGGAAAGGGACCCGCCCTTAATTCAGCCATTCGTAAAGCCACTTCAAGTATTGTGTATTTTCTGGATGCAGATTCGATGGTAGAGAAGGACACAATAGCCAAAGTATGTTCCGGTTTAGAGAACCATGATGCTGCAGTCGGTGTAAATATACCGGAAAACAATGAAAATATGACAACCAGGATAGCCCGGTTATATTTGACATTCCTGCCAAAAATACAGCTTGGCATGTATAACATGGTTGGAACAACCATTGTGTCGGGAAGAAACTTTGCCGTAAAGAAAAGCACGCTGAAGAACATAAAATTCAGGAACAAACTGACAGAGGATCTGGATATTTCTCTTAGCCTTTTCGTAAAACACAAAAAAGTCAATTTTGTGAACGCTATATCAAGGGAGCGGGTACCAAATAAGCTGGCTCATTACTTTAAACAGCAGCAAAGATGGAACAGGGGAGCAGGTAACGTGTTATTGGAATGGGACAAAAGAGTTCATCACCATGACATAATCATAATGGCCTTTCTCCTGATGATAGCATTCATGCCGGTACTTTCTCTATTCTCTATTCTGTTAACACTACTGACAGGCAGCTATATTTTCATGTCAGTTCTGCTTGTAGGATTCTTGTTGGCAGTCTCAGGTGCATCTATGCTGGACAGGGACGACCTTCATTATCTTCCCTTAACATTTTTGGCTTTCATTTTCATCCAGACGCTTACAATAATCTACTCAATAAAAGGAACAAACGTATGGTACAGGACGCCAAAAAGTTAGGGTTATAAGCATTTTTGTCAACTTATACACATGGATCCTGAAGATAAGATACATTCTACGTTTGCAGCCGTGGCTACAAGCCTTGGCTACAGCGAGGTGCACGGACGCATAATTTCAGCACTTATGGTGGCTGATAAACCTTTGTCAATGGATGAGCTCAAGCAGAAAACGGGCTATTCACCGGCTTCTTTATCACTTTCCCTGGATCTTTTAGAGGTCATAGGCATAATCCGCAAAAGCAAGGGTAATGATCGCAAGCTTTACGCGCGGTTGGAAGGGGATCTTATAGAAGGATTGAGAGACGCAATGATGATCAAGATACAGAAAGAGATTAACTCAACACTATTAGAGCTGCAGGAACTGAAGGGACCAAAAACAAAAAAGTCCGTTGCAATTGTTGAAAAAGAGGTCCACAGATTAAAAGAATATGTAAACCGGCTGTCAAAGGTTGACGTGCCAAAATAGGTTTATATATTTTCTAGTAAATAGATGTTACAGGATATGAATTATGGGAATACAACTCACCCAACTGGTTGAAGGTGACTTTGTAGATACACAAAGCCTCTTTGATCGTGTTGTGGCAATAGATGCCTTTAATTGGATATATCAATTCTTGAGCACGATCCGCCAGCCTGACGGAACGCCCCTCAAAGATTCGAAGGACCGGGTTACTTCTCACCTGTCTGGTCTATATTATAGGACAATCAAGTTAATCGAGGCAGGTATACGTCCTGTTTACGTCTTTGACGGCAAGCCTCCTGAATTCAAGCAGGTAATCGCGCAGAGAAGAGACGTAAGAGCTGAAGCCCTTCGTGAGTGGCAAAAAGCCCTGGAAGAAAAAGATTACGTTGCTGCAAGCAAGTTTGCTAAACGTTCAACACAAATAACCCAGGATCATATTGAATCCAGCAAAACACTTCTCGAGACTATGGGTGTACCGTTTATCCAGGCCCCTTCCGAAGGTGAAGCCATGTGTGCAACTCTTGTGCAGAATAAAGACGCATACTGCGCAGCTTCGCAGGATTATGATACACTTTTGTTCGGGGCAACAAGACTAATAAGAAATCTGTCAATTTCTGGAAAAAAGAAACGCGGTTCTGACTATATCTATGTGAACCCGGAGATGCTGGTATTGGAAAATCTAACGGAGAAATTAGGGATAAACCGCGACCAACTGATATTGGTAGGCATGTTAATTGGTACAGACTTCAATCCGGGCGGTATTCCCGGTTACGGGCCAAAAAAAGCGCTGGATCTGGTAAAAGAAAAGAAAACCATGTCCAGGGTATTGGAAGGCCTTCCATGGGAGTTTTCTGTCAGTCCGGAACAGATTTTTGAATTCTTCAAGAATCCGCCAACCGTTGATTACGACATAAAATTCGACGAGCCGGATGAAGACAAGGTAAAAGCATTCATGTGCGATGAACATGATTTCTCAGAAGAGCGCATAGGTAATGCACTAAAGAGAATAAAAGAAAAAAGTAATCAGAAGTCACTCAGTCGCTGGGCCAAATAGGCTATACTTGACAGCCACACGCTCTCTTACATTGTTCGGTGTCATAACCCTTTGCACGGCAAAGCTGGTCAAAGGTTGCGTCTACTGACTCACCAGGCAGCTTGAAGCCGATAACGGTGAAGCCTGTGCTGGCACAGTTCTCTATTGTCCTTAATGTATTACAACCCTGGCTAAAAGCACCTTCAAGTTCTATACTTGCGGTCCCGGATCCAAGTCTTCCAGCAAAAAATGCTGCGACAACAACGAGAACAAGTACAGCGATAGCGATAACGACTATCATGTTTATGGGCATTTCCATTCCTTTCATAAAACCTACTATGGGTTATGAGATATAAATACTTTTTTGGACTTTTATTAGTATGTCAATATTTCCAAGCCTGCTGGTGATTCTGTTTATTATTATACCGGTTATTATCCTGCTTTATTTTCTGGCTGAGAACAATACGGAAGAAACAGCAAGGTAGCTATTTTTTCAGTTGTATGTGAATTTTTGACACGTTAATATCCTTGTTATCCAGTTTTATCGAATCAGTCCCTATGTTTATCTGTTCTACTTTAACATCCTGTACAAACCTGTTTCTCACGATTTCAACAACGTCAACAGCCTTAGAAATTGACTGGCCTCTGGCCTTAACTATGACGTTTGTTTGTCCGCTGCCCAGCTGGGTCACAACAGCCAGTACATAAGACATCGAAGGCTTTTTCCCCACAAAAACCACATTATCGGCAGGTTTCATAAGAATAACTGTCGGAAAACTTTAAGTTTTGTTATGGACAGGTCATGCAGCACTCTTTTATACATTCAAGACTTGCAGACCCTGAACATGAAGGATAATGCCCGAATGACCTTCTGTGAAGCTCACCGCATGCAGATCCTATACCTTCCAGCACATCGTTATCCTTGCCTACCGGCAAAGGATTAACTCCGTCGCCCTTGCATTGAAAATCATTAGTTGTATAGATACCGCAGAACCTGTTGCGGTTGGCCTCCAGGGTAAACTGATCCTGCGCGGGATTTGCCTGCGACATGAAAAAGAACAATGCAACCGAAAGCACGGTCACTGCAAGTATCAGGTAAACAATTGTTTCCATCGCTATGGATATTCCCTTCATAACAATACCTTTACCTTTATCTAATTAAAAGTTACGTAAACCCGATACTAAAGCCGCTGTTCGTACATCTCAGATCCTGGCCGTACAGTGTATTCAGGCATGCCTGCAGCCTGTTGTTCGGCTGGCCGTAGCCTCCGGTAGTAAGCTGTTGGCCAGGGTTTAGACCGTCTATGTTTACGTTACAGCTGAACAGATAACCTCCGCAACACAGTACGTCGTTGGTTCCTTCCCAGTTAAAGAATACCGGCAGTATCGGAAGACTCGCATTCGCGAATTCATTCACCCATAATGTACAGTCTAAAGCCGGCATATAATCCTGCACGTTGAATTCAAGGTTCATCGGCCTTTTCTTAAACTCAAGATCCACCTCATCGTGATAATAATAAATTCCGCTTGCCCCGCTTGATTTACATTTTTTTAGTTTCGACTCACTACAGTCAATAAAGTTACATGGGTCAACACGCGTTGTTTCATCAGTCCTTATTTCAAAATGAAGGTGTGTGCCTGTGGACGCACCGGTGCTTCCCATTATTCCTATTGACTGCCCCTCTGAAACCCTTTCACCTTTTTTCACGCTGACAGGACCCATATGAGCGTAAAAAGAATAAAAGCCCTCGTGCTCTATAAGAACATAATTGCCGTATCCTGTATAACACGGTTCAAACGTGCATATATTTCGTGCATCTACAACAGTACCGTCTGCCACAGCATTTATATGATTTTCCCCGCTGCCCAGCTGACCTATATCTATTCCCTGATGGAATCTACCATCCCCGTGTATAGGATGCAATCTCCAGCCATAACAGCTTGTCATGAGCCTGCTTTCCACAGGCCATGGCAACACTCCTTCTATTCCAAGTTCAAAAGGCTCAAAATACTTGACTTTTGCATCATACATCACTACTAAACCAGATCCTTCCGGCACCAGGGTGGCTGTCGAATAGTTCGAGCCAAAAACGTGAACTTCTTCAACAATGACCGTTAGGTTTATGTCATCGTACGGTTTGGTTATTGTAATGAAGTTGGTCACGAATGCCCTTATCTGAGCCTTGTAATTCAAAACGCTTTGGGTGGGCAATGTTGAAAAATAATTTGGTTGATAGTGGACGCCCCAGTTAAACGTCTCGGATCTTTTGAAAAATGAATCACCAAGAATAAGCAGTGATTCCACGGCTACCCTCCCGGACTCAACCATTCTTTTCAGCGAAGTAACTATAAGACTTGTGCTTGCAGTTTCTGTTTTTATATCACCTCTTCCGTATTCCGCCTCGATTTTTTGTGAAAAGTTAGACGTTATGTTCCTTTCTCTTAGCTGGAATTCTTTGAGCATTTTATTCAGGTCAACGGTTATCTGGACACCGTCTGCGTCAATATCAGTAGGTATATCCGTATACTTTCCAATCTCAAACTTGTCTCTCAGGTATTGCACTACATGCTCGTCTCTCGGGTAACAGATCCTGGGACTTATTCCCGGACTGTTATGTTTGTTTGCAGAAGGTATCCTTTCGTATTCTTCACCATCATGATTGACATCACCGGGTAGAACCCTTGCTCTGTCCATTTTACCTTGGTACCAGTAACGTTCATCCATTTCCGACTGGAAATAGCCGCATCCTATGCTTTCATCAATGGTTGCAAAAATAGTTTGCACCGTCGATATAAACCAGGTTACACCCAGGGACGAATTAAACGTGTAGAAAGTTGATTTGAGTTTCAGGATTTCTAAAGAATCTAAATTAAGCTGTATGTTGCTTTGCAGCTGGTTCTCAGCCATGTACATATAGATTCCAAAAAATGTCAGAAGTATAACCATGACAATTAGTGTCTGTGCTGTTGTTGCCACGCCCTTAGATGTATGAGAACTTTTGTTATCTTTTGGGTTATTCATTTAGCAGTCACCTCAAAATATCCAAGAATTTTCTGCTTGTACAATAGTGGCACGGTTGCCTTTGTAGCAATACCCGAAGTTACTTCAAGATCGCCTGTTCTCTCACCACAGCAGACTATTGTTTTTCCCTCGTTTATGTCCTTGCATTCAGGTTTGTAACCCAGACCTATCTGGCCTTCCGAACAGAACGGCCCTAGCCGCCATGGAATTGAAACGGGCGGCACACCAATGTAAATGGTTTCTTTTTCACCTTCCGAACAATATCCTTTCTCTTCGTCACAACTTTGCATATCATAGCCGGTATATTCTGAAGGCGAAGCTTTGCAGCATATTTCATTAAAACTGCATTCCTCCTCAATATCATCCGTTTTTACTCTTCCCACATCACATCCGGTAAACTGGTTTACACACCAGCCTTTACTGTCCAGTCCGCATGTCTGCTCCCCTGTTTGTATATGCAGAAGTTCTTCTTCACCCTTTTTTACTTTAACCCGGTAAAATTTCATGTCGTACGCTTTCATGAACGATTCTATCTTGGGTGCCAGTGAATCCGCATTCGCTCTTTCGGGCGAAGTAACAATCATCTGTATGGCCTGTTCCAGTACAGGTCTGTCATCAAGTTTTGTGTGCGCAAGCACCTGTGAAATCAGGAAAGGTTTGTTGGCTATCTCGACGAATTCTATCGAATATATTTCAACAGGTCCCGTGGAGCTTAAGCTAAACATTAGCCTCGCGTAAAACATGAATGCAATCACAAGAAGAGCTACAACTATTACAGCCAGTATAGGCGTCCATACCGCACTTTCCGGGAATTCCATTCCTTTCATGATTACTCAACACACAATACAACATTTGATACGGTGGTATCAAATTCCAGCGGCTCATAATTTTCTTTCAGCTGATCACACTCAGCGTATGATGTAACAGGATAGGCTGTTATGAATTCATTTTCACCCAGCGAGCCGTCAAAGTATAATTCGAGGGGTTCAAATTGCAGATCAGGCATGTATCTGCAGTCATGGGGAAGATATCCCAGGGAAGGGCCATCCCTGTAGTAAATGCATACATGAGTTCCGTCCGTGTCTGTACGTTTGAAAATAATAGAAGGGCTTACACCGACGTAGCCGCTGTATAGCCTGCCCATTTGCGTTGAAAATTTGGTTTTTGTTTCATAAGCTTTCTGTGTTATACAAGCCAGTCTTGTAAGCATTGAATCATGGGATGTTAATGTAAGTTTGGCAGGTAACGTTGTTTCGTGAACACCCGAGGTAGATGATATGCCTACAGGAAAAGAAGCCTTGACGCTCGATACAGAAACACTCCTGTCGGCAGGAGTATAACCGTACTTCCAGTGATAACCGCTTTGCCATTCATCATCCTTCTTGCATTCACAGAAATTACCGCCAAATACTTCTATGTTACATCCGCAGTTACCCGTTAATGTGCCTGCGGCAGACATTTGTATCTCGCTGTCATCAAGTCCGCAAACGGTCTTGCAGAACTCTCTGCATTTGCCGCTGTCCTCTTCACAAATAGTCTTTCCTCCTATAGCCTCAAGTTCCAGGGTATAACCAAAATCACAGCTTCTTGCATACAGTTCTATGTTCCTGTTTGGATCCTTTTTTTCAGCTTCAAAAAGCTGTACAGGGTCGAAAACCGCTTTATGCATTGCCAGCGGCGAAGCCGCAAGCGCATCTGACAGCTCTAGATTAAACCGCTCCATTTCCTCACCAATGACAGCAACCCTGAATGAGAAAAACATCAGGAGTATAAACAGTATGAAAAGTATCGGGGGAAATATACGAAGTATAAACATGATGATAGCCATTGGATCCATTTTTGCCATTTACACACCTTCTATTCTCAGGGTACCCTTGTCCTTTGTTAATCTCAATGAAGGGGTCTGTCTGCATTGAAATTCTTTTTCCTCAAAATCCAGACCTGTCTCTATAATACTCACAGCTTCCGAAAGTGTCTTTCCGTCCAGTGACCTTATCTCCAGATAAACAACACCTTTTGATATCCTGATCGTGCATCTTGAGTCAGGTGTGTCTATAATGTATGTGGTTTTATCAGGAGCAGTGGACATGAGATTTATAGAGCTCGCTACCTGCATCGCCTGCAGCCGTGCATTATTCTCGACAGCTTCTTCTGTTGCAGCCTGCAGAGGATTAACAGCACCGACAACAAATATGAGTGTCAAGGCCGTGAGAATAAATGTCCAGTGAAGTGAATCCATTATATCACCCCGGCCATCCCCACCACCACTTGCGGTCAAAAGCGTCCAGAAGACCCTTGCCTTTTTCCAGTGCAACATCCGTCGGTCCTAGGACAACCGTTTGTGTGTCAGCAATGTAGCCTGAGTTTAACGGCACAGGTGATTCAAAGAAAATTCCGAATGCACCTCTTATCGCATCGGTTGTTGTTACCCATTCCCAGAATCCTCCGGCATTCTTGTAAGGATTAGGCGTCCAGCAGTAGTCATCCTTTAATTCAGTTATGGATACCTGCAGGCACACATCCTGTGAAGAAAATTTGTCGGCAGCACTGCCTGGAATATCATCAATCTCGTTGCCAACGGATTCAACACAGACATAATGCTCAACTTCTTTACCTTTTGAATCTCTTACAGCAATCAGTTTCTCACTCTTTGTATCATACTCGTACAAAGGATATTTTACCACGTTAGTACACGGTGTATAAGAAGCGTCAATGTAACCGTCTATACTTTGCTGCGCCTGCGTACAGGAGGCCTTTGTTATTTTCATTTCATTTATCGAGCAAGGGCTAACAACATCAAAGTTGGAGACTTTGAAAGATATGTGTCTTTCAAGAACGTTTGCAATAAGATCGTAAAGCAGAACAGTAGCACCGATATATGGAACCCTCTTGAACCATCCTTTTATACCAAGGCCGGAAAGAAACTTGCCTACAGTTACACCACCGCCAATACCCAGTGATTCAGCAACTTGTGTCTGGTAATTAACATCACCAACTCCGTTGTAGACAAGCTGCACTGCCTTTATATCATCACAGTTGCGTAAAGGAAATCTGTGAACACCGTCCCTTGTTTTTAAACAAAGAGATTGCGCGCCGCACGGGATATACTTTATTGCAGACTTCTCAAAAGTATTGAGGCTCATATAATTTGTGAATGAAAATACGTTGTCGCCCTGTGAAGGCGTTTCATCATGGTCTTTTTTCTCCCAGTCCCCGTATTCACCGACGTCTTTCAGAATATCCTGCCCTATGTCAGCCGTTGTTCCCAGTGATGTCCTTTCGTCTTCCTGGTCCAGATATATTTTATTGCTTAGTATTATGTTGTTTATTACAACACCTGTTATAGGATCAATACCTTTTCCCTCGGCCGTATCTCTTACTTCTTTTATGAAGTCTTTCACATCCTGGTAGTTGTCTCCCTCGCGGCCGGCGGGATACGGCACAATCAGCCTGTTATGCATGTTCTGGTATACTTCCCATCCCACGGCGTCACTCTGTGGAAAAGCTTCATAGTAAACCACGTAGTTGGGATCGCCGTTTGTGTTTATCAGCCATATAGGCATTACCGTGAATATAGCTGTTAATGACGGCTTGTTCTGCGGCAGCGAAAAAGATATAGTGACAGGGTTCAAGGGATCGTTGTTAAGGCATGCATGATTCATGCTTGAACGCAGCTTTTCTACATTTGCAAATGCAATCTGGTTGTAAGGATTTGCCACAGCCATTACTATGGAAATCAGAAGTACTATACCGATCAGCAGAAAAACTAGACTGGTTGTAGTAAAGATTACTTCTGGTGTAGTCACTTCTGCCATTGTAATCACTCAAACCCAAACAGTTCAAATACAGAATGTATGCCCGGCAATCCCCCTGAAAGCAGTGACAGCACAACTGCAAACGCTATCAGGAGAAGCACTATGCTAACAACAACATATTCTATTCTCATCTAATAACACCTAACAACATCTCAATATTATTTTCTATTCCGCCGTTAAAATAAACGTAAATAATAAGTGCTATACCCAGGGCTATTACTCCGCCGATGATATACAATGCATTTGATACTGTCAGTTCCATTTACTGCGCCTCACATCCCATATATATGCCAAACAACGAGGCAGACGCACAGTTTGCCCTGGCTTCCGGACATTGTCTGCACTCTTCTTGATTGTAATTACCGCAGCTGCTGAACGGCCTGCATAATCTGCAATTCTCTATATATATTGGTACAACAGTGGGGAATGCTGTAACACGAGTTTCATCCCAGTAGCAACCCCTTTCCAGGTTCAGTTTGCATAAGTCTTCCTCTTTGATATCGTTGCAGAAGTTTCTCCTGCATTCTGTTTCAATATTGGTTGTTATATCAAATGAAGCTATGTAATACTCCGGATAATTGTCAAGCATCTTCCCGAACGTCATCTCGGGATCGTTTATGGCCCCTGCCACGCCTGAACCCGCTTCCCATAATGTAAAGTGGAATGTATAGTTGCCTTCAAGTCTTCCTATCCTGTTAAGGATGAAATCCATCTTGATATCCTGCGGACATTCATATTCATCATCATTGACCCCGCAAGGTAGGACGTTTCGTCCGTCCTGGTCTGTACCTAAAAAGAGCAATGAGTTCAGGTCAAGTACTACAAGAAAGTCTATCCTGTCTTTTTCACTGCTTGGTATTTCTGTTGTCCCGAATTTTAGTCCGTTTATAGTGAGTATATGATCATCCTGCGCAGGACACGTAAGCCTGGCCCAGTCTGAAAGAGAATGTGCATCTATTATGCCGACAGTTCCGGGTTCAAAATTTTCTTTGAAAGTCTTTTTTTCGAAAACTTTCATGGGATTTCCGCCGCCGAGTATCATCAGCGCGACCAATATGGTTAACAGCATCCCAAGTAAGTAAAAGAGCAGGTCTCTTTCTATCCCTTTCATAATCTATAACTTGCGCAGACCCAAATAAAACGTTTTAGATGGTCAGGATTCCGGCTTTTATTGTAAAATCACCGTCTTGACCGCCTAACCTCGAGTCTTCGCAGAACAGGAGTTCGTTAAAGTCATTTGTCTGTCTTGTGCATTCATTGTCTTTCCAGAAACTAAGATAAACAACTTCTGTCACGTCAAATTCTCTGTCACTTCTGTAGTCAATTTCCGCTCTGACTAATCTGTTATTACAGTCAGGCTCTTCATTTACTCTTACAATTACCTCGCCGCCGCACATCTTCACCCTTTGTTCACAAATCTCTCTTTTTTCTCCCTCTCTGCATTCCCTGAGAAAACTTGTATATTGCTTGTCAGTATCACACTCCATGGAGAATTGTGCCCAGCATTCGGCAAAAACATCAGTAATATCCACCTGATCCAGATCCCTGCGTCTTTTTATCAGTGTATTAACCAGAAGCGCAGCGTCCCTGTCACCTCTTACAATAGCCGGAACGTATTGTCTGAATGGATAGTTTGAATATCTCTCAAGATCAACTATAGGTGCAATAACTGTCTGCAGTGTACCTGTAAGTATCGGCTGCGCAGTTACACCGGCTTCCGCCCTGAAAGTGTCCTGTCCGTTGGAGAGTTCTGCCCTTACGTACTGCTCCTTGAATCTTATTATTGTGATTACGTCTTCCTCGCCTTCACCGATAACCTTCAGTATAGGCTGAGCTTTTATGTCATAATGATAACTTGTACCGAGTTTTGTCGGTTCTACTGTCACCTCTCCTCCGATCAGGTTTATTGACATGTGTTGTGTAAGATTGCCGCTGGCATCAAGGCCTGCTCTCAGTTCATGCGCTGCAACATTGAGCGTTAATCCGAGCACTATTAATGCAAGAACCAGTGAAAGAACAAACTTGTTCTGTTCCATTAGCTTACACCCGGGAGACTGCCCACAATAGAATCAAAAAATCCGTAAGCTATATTGCTTACGCCGCTTGGTGCTTCTCCCCCGATAGTCGCAAATAGTATGAAGAAGACAAACACACCGGCTACAGCCAGTATTACCGCGGTAAGCCACCATGTAACTGTTGATAAACCTTTCATTATGACCATCCTCCAAGCAGGCCCTGAAGTCCTTCAGAGGCACCCTTTGAGATCTCCGGGGCATATAGCTCCCAGTATGCAAACATGACGAATACTATAACTACAACCCCTATTATAGCTAAAAGCAGATGCATGTAACTACCTTTCATTTAGCAGACCCCCAGCATACCGCATCGTACGCTGCTTTCAAATGTGATCAGAAACCCGAATACAACCAGCAGTAAGGCAATCCCTATGAACATCCACAATTGTGAATCAACCATACCTTTGAGCATTGTATATATTAATTTTGCCTTCAATTTATAGTTTATGAAAAAGTTAATACCGCCAATTGTTCTTGTATTACTGTTAGTAGTGGCAGTTCTCATCCAAAAACCCGTTGTAGAGGACAGGCTGGTTACCAGAATTATCGATGGTGATACAATTGTTGTTGAAGGCGGTGAAAGAGTCAGGCTGTTAGACATTGATACGCCTGAACGCGGTGAACCTTGTTATCAGGAAGCTAAAGATCGATTAGAAGAGCTGATAGATGGTAAGGAAGTTACTTTAGAGCCGCATGCTGAAGATCGTGACAGGTATGGCCGTTTACTGAGGTATGTTTTTCTTGAAGACCAATTGATCAACTTGGTTCTTGTTCACGAAGGACTGGCCACGTTGTATGTATATAACAAAGGACCCTACCACAACTACTTTGTAAAAGCAGAGCAAACAGCAAAGGAATACGGCTGTGTGTTTAACCAAGAATAGACGTTATCAGCGGTCCGAACATTGCAAGTGTAAGTATCATACAACCGACGAAAACAGTATAGCCCATGACAAGCGCGTATCCTGTTGTGTTCTGACGTCCAATAGGATCCTCGCCGTTTTCTATTGAATTTATGAACATTGAAAGTATGAAAGCCGTTTCTATCAAATAGATACTGACAATAGCTATGAATTCAAACGGGGTTATAGCAACGTCTGCAAACGAAGAAAGGAAAGGCACGTTCACGTTGCCTAAGTCTGTGACTCTTTCGCCAATCTGACCGAGAATTCTCATTATTATAATAGCAAGTGTTACAACAACGCCGGAGATCATCGGCGAAAGAAAGTACGCCTGGAATCTGAGAGAATTCAATGTATCACTTAATTCACCTTTCACCTCTTCCTGGGTGTCATGCAGACCCTTCAGGTATTTGGATATAGAAAGCATAGCAACGGCTGCCGTTCTTACACCTTTTCTCGTAGATTCAACAACCGTCTTCATTATGGATTTTATCAGTTTTGACGGATAGTAGCGGATGGCTCCATATTGTTTGTCAAAGAATGCCTGTGCAAACGTAAAGCCCAGCATTTTCATGTTTCTTAGAGCTCTCTGGAAGAGGTCCTTTATGGTCAGGTTCTTTATTCTCTCCATTGAATGCTCTATGGAAAGTTCTATCGGTATTCCTCCGGATATCTGGCTGCCTAACTGGAAGAGTGCTTCAGCGAACTCCCCTTCTATCTTTCTGACCTTTTCTCTTACTTTCATCCTCTGTTTTGAGAGAAGAATATAGTATATGCCGAAACTAAGTGAGAAGCCAAAGCCAACTGTTACAGCCGGAAGAATTCCTTCCGGTGTGCCGGAAGCCGCTTCGTTAAGATACAACAGTAATCCAAATGATATCAGTACTATTCCGATAACAAGTCCGATAGGCCATGCCCTTACATCCTTCTTGCCCATTTTGAACTTTCCCGGCGGCGGCACATTCGGATTCTCTGTAATATCTATCTTACTGAATGTTGGTGGTCTCGTTTCCAGTATGTTCGTTATAACAAAATAAAGTATGAGGGGCAGCATTATGTCATACCCAACAAACAGGAACACTGAAGATACGCCAAGGAACACTGCAACTATAGGGAACAGCACCAGACCCATGATAGGCAATATTACCCCCAATGCATGTACTACCATGACAGGCATTTTCAGGTTCTGGTTAAAGTGTCTTGCCTCTTCACGGCTTCCGTCAAGTATCTTATCCACAGCCTCATCCAGTAGTTCAATTCTTTTCTGTCCGACCTGTTTCAGCGAAGTTATTGTAAGTTCAACGGCCTCTACAAAAGACCTGTTCTTTTTCCATCTTTTCGTATAATCAGTAAGCGCATCTTCCATAGAGAGAAACGTACCAAGCTCAACATCCCACAAGAGTTTCTTTATCTCGTATCCAAGCGTAGTGTCAATATTCTCGGCAGCAAACTTCACGGCGCTTTCCAGATTCGGTACATTTCTCAGGTACATCGCAATGTACAGAACAAAAGTAACTATGTCCGCCCCTGCTTCCGTCTCATATTTTCTTTTCAGCCTGCTGGGATAAGTGTGAATATAGAGCGTAAAGAACAGTGCAAGCACAAGAAACATAATCCCAAAGCCGAACGGAAGCCCTGGAAGTCCAAAAAATCCCAGAAGCATTAGGAATATAAGCGGCAGCGTGGCAAAGACGGCAAAAGTCATTGTCAGTGAAGCCACACCGGTTGGTGTAACACGAAGATGTGCAAACTGTATTGTCTCTTCCAGTTTCTTCCTGCTTTTCTTGTCGGGATCAACCTTAATGATGCCTGTTGCTGTTTTACACGCCTTCTCGTACATAGTCTTCGGAAGGTTACGGAACTGTTCCTCTTCCTTATACAACCGGTATTCCCGGGATATTAACTTCTTTATTTCTTTTTCCCGTCTCTTTTTCATACTATCTGTATGGTCCCAGAGTATCTAATAAGTTTTCTTTCTCAGAAGGGTCTTTCTTTTCCATAAAAATAGATTATTTCTACGAATCAATAATAATTCTTTTTCCCTTGAGGGTTTTTCTTCTGAAGAAAAAGGCTCAATAGTTTTTCTTCAGCCAGTTCAGCCATCTTTCGTATATCAATGAATTATCCAAGGTCCCGACTTCTTCCTTGACTTCATTGCCTATGATGTGGAATCGTGAGTTTGATTTTATCACATTCTCAGCTTCCAAAAGATTGGTGTTGTTTGTTTTCTTTGAATAGTCCAGCAGGGTCTGCAGGATTTTTGCACGTAGTGTTATATTATTCCATACAGAATCCCAGTTGCCTTTCCAGTCACGCACTCTTGCAGCTATGTCATTAAGCACTTGTGATTCGCCCATCAAAAGGGTCTTTGACGGCTTCAGTGCGTCTTCCTTTGCTGAATACTCCAGAAGATTCACAAAACCGCCCTCGTCCATTGGGTCTACTTTCCAGTGTTTTCGCACTTCAGTCATTTCCACTATTCTTCTAAAAGAATGCAACCCGTCCGGAGACTTTAACATGTTGGCAATCACGACAATATCTGTAGACTTGAAACTTGTGGGCGGCACGCCAAGATCATTTACAACACGGTCAAAAACACCGTATGCGGAATCACCATGGATTGTACCGGCTACTACATTGGCTAATGCACCGATTCTCATCGCTTCATACAGCGCAAGCGCCTCCTTACTTCTGACTTCACCGATTATAAGACAGGAGTCCCCTAAACGAAGTGCTGTTCTCAGTGCAGCCTCAGCAGGTAATTCAGTCTCAACATTAGTTATCACGCTTCGCGACTTCAATCTTTCAATATTATAGCCCATTGCAGCTAATTGCTCTGTTGGCAGTTCAATCGTATCTTCCACTGTTATGATCCTAAGTTTAGGCATTATCTGTACCATGCACGCGCCCAACAGAGAAGACTTACCGCTCGATCTTGTACCTGCTATCAGCATTGTTCTTGAACCGTCTATTAAGAACCATAAAAGCCCTGCAGAGAAAGCGTCGAATGCTTTAGCCTTCATGAAAAGAGGAAACGTCCATGGTTTATCCCTGTGCCTTCTCAACGCAAATCCTAAACCGTCCACAGAAAGTGTCCTTGTAATGGCTGCTACTCTAGCTCTTCCACCAGGCACGGATACCTCTGTATCTAAAACAGGATTTGATTCATCCAGTGGTCTGCCGCTCTTTAACCTGAACCTGGTTGCCCATGATTCGCCGTCCTCACGGCTGGGAACAATGTTTGTCTCGCATTCCTGATGGCCGCCATGGAACAGGTATATAGGCGAAGCACCAAGCGGCGCGTTTATCTCTATATCCTGGACATGCTCGTCCTGAAGTATCAGATCCAGCACGCCTAAACCGGCTGTATATCTTGTAAGTATGCTTGCTAATTCCTCTAACCTATGTTCACTTATCTCATAATCCTGGGCCAGATCTCTCAGCATATCCAGTCCAATCCTAAACAGGTTCTCCCTTATCCTTTCCGGCTGCTCCAGTTCTCCTTCTCTCGGCTCGTGTCTTCCTAGATATCTTCTCGCTGTGTCAAGCATGGTGTATTCTATTTCATTCAGCTTAAACTCCGGAGGAATAATGTGATATAACTTACGCACGCTGCCGGGAATAGCGTATATCTCTATGTCAGTCCCGCCTATTTTGTACCTTTCCAAAAGTTCTGAGTTGGCCGGAGGAAGAGAAATGTAACGGGTATATATGAAGTTTGGTCTTACAGTCGGGTGAAAGATCCGGCGGTATAGTGAACGATCTTTATGGTCACGCAGATTAGGTTTGGCAAGCTGGATAAGCCTGCAATCATCAAGAATCTTTGCTATGGGCAACAACGCCTTTGTCAGGTATTGATTATACGAATCTTTTTTGATATCCGTTTCCCTTTCCACTTTAATTCGTATTACTCTTATCTCGCGAAGCAGATTCTTGTACGCCTGTATAGGGTCAAATCTTATGTCATTCATCAGTCTCTGAAGAAATTTATAACGCTCAGGCGCGCTTGCCTCATCTCCAACAACCACAACATTCTTTATAGAAACAAGTTTTTCTTTGAGTATTCTCTCAAGAGCCATGGCAACTTCCAGTAACATTTTTGATTCTGTAAAATCATATTCGTATTCACGGGTCCCGGCAAAAACAATACGCACCACCTTTTTGAGCTCAAGAAGTTTATCAATCGTAGTAGCCATGCACGCGCTGTAGTCCTCTATTGAATCGCCATACAGCCCGCCTAAACAGTTTATCCGCATTTTCTGCGTGTCCTCGTCATATTCGTAATCGTAAACCATACTAAGTAATAGTCAAGAGTATTTTTTAAGCTACTTTACAGCGTTTTTATTTGTTTTGGACATCGTCTTAGGATGGAGCCCGTTTATGTTAGAACTATTGCTGAAAGAAAACCCATTTATCGTGGCGGAATAACAATGTTTTTGGACCTGCCTTTAGATGTTGGCGAGGAGGCGCATGCTAAATGGGTAGAAAGGTATGGTAAAGAATTTACTTTTCCGAATTTGAGGTCACCGGGACCATCACTGCTCAGCCAAGCAAGAGAGGCACTTATAAGCGGTGACGAAGAAGCCGCCGACAACTTATTTGCAGAAACAATAAAACATACGATAAAAAGTTACGATGAAAAATCAGATCCTGAAAAATGGGGTGATATGGCAGTTCAATTGCCAGGAGATTGGGGTCCTTCTTTACCAGAAAAACGAAAACTCAGAGAAATGCTTACAGAACTTGCACATGGGAGAGTACTGGAAGCTATGTGCGGCTTTAATTCATACTTTGGAGAATCTGATAGAGTAACAGATTTAGTGGCGCTGGATTTCTGTAAGGAAGCCCTGGAGCGATATGAATATCCAGAAAGAGAGAGAATTCTGTACGATCTGGAAAGAATTGCAGAAGGAGAAAGAATGGACTTTTTCTATGACGAATCATTTGACACTGTAGGTATTGTTGCAGGAGTGAACTACCTGTCTGATGCTTTTGTTGTATATAGAGAATTTCACCGAATTTTGTCCCGCGACGGTAGATTACTGGTTGTAAATGCAACATCGCATGGTTATACAGATATGATAAAAAAAGATTTTGAACCTGAAGAACAATCAAAACTTGTTGAAGCGGCAGGCTTTTCTGTCAGGGTAGAAGAACTTGGATTGACCAAGGAAAATGAAATAGGAGAGTATTTTCTGATAGAAGGCACCAAGCTCCACAAACCTTAAAATACAGTACGGGACATTATAGAGATATGGATCCAACTAATTACCAGGTTATTCTGCAGGAGTTAGTGAGACGCAGTAATGAAGATGCACGCAGACTCAGGGCCATGGAACAGAGACTTGATGCTGTAGAAAGTAAAATGAATACCTTTGAGAATACAAACATTGAAAGAGTAAAGAAAAACAACACCAGATTTGTTGATAATGAATCTTCCATCAAGGCACTAAATGAGACTATGATAAAGATGAGCAATAATCTTGACAAAATAAACAGGCAGATCACTAAGTTTGCCAGAAAACAGGATCTTAAAGAGATTGAACGAATGCTCGATCTGATAAGCCCTATAAAACAGGAATTCGTAACAAAGGGAGAATTAGATGAACTGGAAGAAGAATTAAGAGCAAGAAATTAGCTTTTTATAGATTAATGATTTATTCTGAGGATGCCAACATATATTGGATTATTTCATAAGAAAAGAGCAGAAGAACTAGGTATTGATCCAGCAGCCGCTAGCCTCTCAGGTCCTCATGGATTTTTTAACTGTGGATTAGACCGGGAAAGGGGAGAGATATACGTCTTCGATGCCATAGCCAATGCAGAAAAACCAGGAGAAACACTAACAAAACTTAGAGAATCAGGTGAATACGCAGAGGTTCTTTTTTCGGGTAATTAATTTACACTTCTGTTACAGTTTGTTTATCCTTCATCTCGTGTATCATTGAAGAAAGAGATTCTATATTGCGCGTTAGCGATGGAAGAAACTGTTTGAACGCTTTCTCAAGACCGCCAACCCTGGATTCTAAATCCTCTAACTGTTCTGTTATGCCGACTATCTTCGTCTCAAATTCCTTTTCCGGCGAATCCTTTCTTATCTGGTCCATATGCAGTTCAAACTGTTTTATCTCGGATTTGATCTTGTCGAAACTATCATCTACCGTCTTGAATTTATCCTCTACTTTTCTCCATTTTTCATCGACAATACCTTCCACCAATTCTTCTAGCATCAATTCCGGCGCTTCTAAATCCTCCTGAGGTGCCGGCGGTAAGTCAGGTAAACCAGGCTGCTGGAATGCATCAGGAGAAAATTCTTCGTTGAAGAAATTATCTGCTGCTGGCGGAGCCGTGTCAATCCTATGCTCGACTTTTGGTTCTTCCTCTGAAACCCCATCTTTCACAGCCTTCAGCATTGCTGATTCTATTGATTCGTAAGAATAACCCTTGGATTTCAGGTGTTTTATGATGTCCTTGTCGCTCATACCCTTCTTTGTCATCTTCTGTATCTCATCGACAGGAACTTCCTTCTTTTCTTTATGTTTCTTCTTGCCAAAAAGCACTTCATCAACCCCTGTTATACTATAGGATTTCCAGTATATAAATTACTTACCGGCTATGAAATAAACAGCCAACGCCATGAGTATTATGATGAAAACTATTCCTATCACGGCATCACTTACCACTACAATTGAGCCGCCGATTGCTATGAAAAATACTATTATACCAACGCCTACCAGCACAGCCGCGGCAGCTTTGTTGTCAAACAGCTTTGAAAAATCCCCACCGGACATTGTCACGAATAAAGCTATCACGAGTATTCCTGCTATCACGACAGCCGCATAACCAAACAGGTTAACAAAGAAGCCTGCCAGGAAAGGTCCGCCAAAACCGATCACGAAGAATGCAAATACGAGAGAAATCACACCAACTATCCTTGGATTTTCAAATACTTTCATTTTAGTTAACAAACCATAAGAAATGGCAAATACGAAGACCCATGGCAGAAGAAATCCGAAAAAACCCAGGGCGTTCAGGTTTGCCACGAGCATTGTAAATGGATCAGCCATAGTATCACTCTAATCTTCTTAAGTGAGAATTAAGGGCTACCGCCACCACCGGAACCGCCGCCTCCGCCACCACCCTTTGTGATCATGTAGACAGCAGCTGCTATGATTATCAGCCAGAATACAAGAACGGCAATGTCAGAACCGATTACAACAGATCCCACAAATGCACCCGTTGATCCTATGAACAACAATGCACCGATTACCACAAGTATAAGCACTACGACAATGTGGTTTGCATTCTCCATCTTAAAGCCAACCATGGATATGAACAGTAATATCACAAGTATACCGGCAAGGTAAGTTGCTGCACCGCCAAACAGGTTAATGAAGAACGATGCTAACTGTGGTCCTGCTGAAGCAGTCACAAAGAATGCAATAACAAACGAAAGTGCTATGTTTATCTTAGGACTTTTATCAGAACCAAACAAAGTAAGCTTTGAAAGTAGTCCGTAAACAATTGCAAATGTGAATATCCACGGAAGTAAAAACCCATAGAACTCAGGTCCCAGTACCGTTGCGGGATTAAGTGCGAAACTCATCTATTATCACTTTCTATTATTTACTGCCGGGTGTTTATATAAGTTTTGTAAAGGCAGACAAATTACGTTACAATTACTATGATGCTTTATGTGAGTAAATGAACCAGAAAAACAGGAATACAAGTATCAGCCCGCCTATCCATAATACAGCCGTGGGATCAAACCCTAAAGGAACGAAACGGGTTAACTCTTGCGAGAAAGCCCCAAGCAGCATTGCGAGTAATATGATTGTAACAAGAATAGGCAGCTTGTCACCGCCCCCCTCGCCTTTTGTAAACATCTTTTTCAGGAGTGCCAGGAAAAACAGCACAATTAACACGCCTACTGCTATAGGCATGTATTGTGTTAACGCTAATACCAATGGCTCATAAGCCATCGAGAACAGTGCTATTGCCAGCGCTAACGCACCGTTAACGCGCCTGTCGTCAAAGACCTTTGCATAAGAAAGTACGCCGAATACTACTGCAAATACAAACAGAAATGTCGATACCAGCGGAAGCAGATCCGCCGGTAAGAATGGTATTGTCGCCATGAATATTACCTATGAGTATTTTTTCCAATGTCCGTGTCTTTTTTTAAGCCTTTTTTCAATACCTTCCAATCTTCTGACTTCTTCAGCCCATACAGGTGCATCGTCAGATTTATGTTCTCGTGACTTTCTAAGTTCTTCTCTTGCTTTAGCAAGATCCTTCTTTAATTCACTTCTTCTATAAGTTTCTTCTATCTCACCATGAACTCCTGCTTCATAACCCCCACCTTCTGAGTATCCTCCGCCGCCTTTGCTGAAGTGTTCGGCAAAGTAGTAGACTATACCCATTATGAATATCAGGAAGATAAAGTACGGGCCTGATATCAGGGCAAACGTTGAATAGTAACCGCCTGCAACAATGAACATATACGCACCCAATGCAAGCAGCAGCCTAAGTCTGCTTTGTGCTACAATCCTACCGGTCATGCTGTAAACAACAAGTATTATGAAAATCGTCGGGACAACCAGGAAAAGTACTAAATCTCTGTAGATATTACCTGTAAACGGCTGGCCCGGATACTGCGTCATGCCGAGAATTTCCACAAAAAGAAGGTAACCAATATCAATTGCCATACCCTAACTATGTACTAAACCGAATAAAAAGATAGCGGGAATTCACTCTACAACCACGTTAATCTTGTTGCCGTCTCCACAATAACTTCCGTGAGTCTCGAAGTCAACTATTTCCACTGTATAATTTCCCTTCTCCCACACTGCATGGGTACCTTTCAGTGCACCACTCTCATCAGTCCTGGTCCAGACAATTTTTTCCCCGCTGGGTCCTATAACTCTGAAATTAGCACCTATTCCTGCAACTGTCGAATATTCACCTGTATGTTCTGTTTGCCAGTTATAGTAGATAACCCCTGCTTCGTATCCATCACCGGCAACCTCCCAGTTACTTGACCCGCTTTCACCATAAACCTTTATCTCTCCAACTTCAAAAGGATCCGGTGTACATAAACCCTTTGGTTCTGAAAATATCAGTTCTATCTCTTCCTCTGTATTATTTTCTTGTATATCTCCACCCTTCTTTATTGCTCCTTCTTGAAGTTGATCCATTGCAGAATCAATGTCTGTAGGCAGAGGCTGGCATGTACAGTTTCTTGTATGGCAGATTTGATCTTCAGGGCAGTCATCTTTACATGTGTAGTAATTCGGGTCATAGTCACTCCCCAGTTCATGGTTAGCACAGCTAATTTCAGATGTTATACTTTCTGTACAACCACTTGCCAATACCATTAGAAACAGTAAGGGCAATATCCATCGCATACTGTTGTATTGAAAATTAACATATTAAAGGCAAAACTAAGCAGCCATTGTTTCTCTGGCGTTACGCAGATAATCCTCAGCAACGCTTCTCTGGCGTTTTCTGACATCAATTTCAGCGACTTTATGTGACACTCTCCTTCTCTTTCTTTGTCTCATTGTTTCCCATTCGTGGTATGCCACTTCTACTTTCTTAGCTGAATCAAGATCCTTTGCTAAGTAAACTGTACTACCGTCTTCGTAACCATATGAATTATTGAACCTTTGCCTCATTTGTCCTATCGGAAGTTCTTTTACAGTATAACCAGATCTTTCAATATCCCTGACTATTTGCGCATATGCACGTTCACCGGCTTCCTTGTAACCTTCCATAGAACCACTGAAACCTTGTGGCGGAGGCGGAGGCGGCGTTGGACCGTCTTGATCTATCCCAAATGCTCTTTTGATAGCAGAAATAGGCTTCCCAAGAGGAATCTTACCGTGATCATCTTCCTCTACTATTTGCTGCTGCGTTTTAACAACTAGAGTTTTTGACCCTGGATACCTTCCAGTTAAACCATCTACACCGGGTATTGCAGGCATTTCATATCACCTAATTATACATATGCACGGGACCAGTATATAAAGGTTATCACTGATAAGTAGTATATAAAGTAAACCCTTTTTAAAGGGTCTACCTTTGATCATGGAAGAAGTCACCGTCCTTGACTTTCTCCAGCATCTGGCCTAGTTCTCCACGACCGCCTAATACTACCATCATTTTACGGTCTCCTTGATAACTGAACAAGCCGTTCGGCTGTTTTATCATGGACATAACTACTTTATTCCTTTTTCTATCTACATAATAGACGCTTCCGTCTTTCTCAACGTGGGGGACAAGATAGAACGTTTCAGATTCAGCATCATCAGTCTCTTTTCCGTATTGCAAAGGTTTACCTCTCCAGCTCTTATGTAGCTTGGTCGCATAAGCATAAAGTTCTCTGTCAGAAGCACCTGAATTTGCAATGATACTCGCAGAGCCCTCCGGCAAATAGCCACGAGCCTCTTCATTACGGGCCCATCTGTTTAGTTCACTATATGACATAGCAAACACCTCTGGAGAATATAGCAACGTTAGCCTTGATAACAAGGGCTGACTTTATGTAATCTAGAAATTGTACTTTCCGCATGATAAACACCTGTATTCAAGTTCATAGTTCAACCCTCTGCCAATCCAGTGTTTTAACCACAATATAAGTATATGTGAGGTCCAGTAGACAAGATTAACTATTGGTAAAACAAGCAATTACCTAACTAACTGACATTAAAAGTAAGACAAAATAATATATAATACCTACTTTTTAAATTAATAGTATAACTTTATATAGAAAAAGTAAGACTATATATATGATGAAGTCAAAAATTTCCTCTAAAGGTCAATTGGTTATTCCAAAGTATTTACGCGACTCTGTAGACATGAAGCCGGGTGACAAAGTAGTCATAGTCAAGGTAGACGACAAACTCATGGTCATGAAAAAACCGAAAGATCCGGTAAACACGTTAGTGGAAACAGGTAAGAAAACATCAATGAAAAATATCCGGAGAAAAATCAAGGAGGAGTAGGGAATAATATGACTAAAGAAAAATTCTATCTGGACACGTTCATTTTCATGGACATACTCTCGGGAGAACCCGATCATACAAGAAAAGCAACAAAGTATCTGGAAAAAATGAAAGAAGGAACCAAATGCATAGTATCAAGTGTGTTATTTAGCGAACTTTCTTTCCACATACGTAGAAAGCGTGGTCGTGAAAGAGTGGAGGAAGTCTTAACCTACGTCTCACTTCTACCCAATTTGCAGATAGTGCCGGTGAGTCCGGATATAGCCAGGCTCGCCGGCCTTATACGTGCCAAATATCTGAGAAAGATCCCAAAGAAGTTAACCTACTTCGATTGTGTGCATATCGCCACAGCCAAGAAAGAAGACTGCACCAAGTTCATTACCGGAGACAGAGGCTTTAGAGACATAAAGGATATCAAAATGGAGATTTATTGATGAAAGTAGCATACTGCGGCGTTTATTGTGGCGCATGCCCTTCTTTTCAAATTAGCTGTGAAGGTTGTCGTTCAGAAGCACCTCAAAAGAGAAAAAGCAAGTGGAGCTGCAAAATACGGGTTTGCTGTAAGAAAAAGAAGAACTCTTGCTACCAGTGCAAAGAATTTCCTTGTAAGAAATACAAAAAACTGTGTGATTCTCATCCAGGTGATTCAAAGTTTGAATACAGACATGAATTGCCTGCTAATATGAGGAGGCTAAAGAAAATCGGCTTAAGCAAGTGGTCAAAAGAACAAGAAAAGCGATGGTCTTGTAAGTGCGGGGGCACAATACTGTTCTATCACTACAAATGCGATAAATGCGGAAACAAACCTAAGAATTAGCTTTCTGCTGCGCGCCGAAGATATTTCTGCCAGTCTTTGCGCTTTCAACAATCAGTTTAATTCGTTTTTTCCTTGTTTCTTCTAGTTTTCCTCTCAACAGCCATCTGTAATACGTTTTCTTGACAGAAGGTGAAAATCTCTCAAAACATTCCCTGGCTTTTTCTTTGTCCAGTGCTGCTTTCAACTCTTTAGGCATTGCAGGGTTTTTAGGTATCCCATCATCATGTGTAGGTCTCTTCCTCCCTTCTTCATAGTACTTTAGTCCAACAGGTGTCATCTTTTTCTGCTTGATCAGTTGTTTCGCATAAGAAATCGTATTGTCGCTCCATTTACTATTCTTATTTCTTTTCGTAAACTTTCTTTGATATCTATCTTCATCTAACCTATTTACAGTCGTATCAATCCATCCAAAACAAATAGCCTCTTCTATTAGTTCTCTGTGAGAGGGCGATTTCTTACCAGTATGCTTCTTATAGACGATTAAAGAAACCCTTTGCTCTTTTTCATGATTTTTAACCAGCCATTTCCTGAAATCCCCGCGATTTGAAACAGTTATCGTTTTCATTATCAGTATGATCTACAGTTTCTCATTTAAAAAGATTTGTATAATTATAAACCTATGGCAAACGATGTTATTGATGTTGGCGTTGCTGTTCCTGAATGTAGAAAAGAGTCGCGTCACTCTATGTTAATGGGCGTTAAGAGCCTATATAACGCGTGGGAAAGTGTTGGCCTCCCACTTTCCATTGATTCTCTTGTTTCTGCAGATGGAATCGGTATTGATTATGCGTTTCGGCATGTTCCAAAAGATAAAGCTGATGATTTAGTCACCGCTGTTAATAAAAACACCGGTTATGCTGCAAAGATATTATCCTGAATCAGTTAAGAAAAGCTCTTGGATCAACGCGATCCACGAATTCTCCGGCCACATCTTCAAGAAACAGCTTCTTTGCGCGTTCAAGATCCTTTTCCTGTCCTAACGACCAGCCTAGCTTCACTAAAGCTGTTTCAGGTGTCATTGATACTGGAACAACACCAGCATCCAGTATCAGTCTTCCTGTGGAGTATACATTCATGTTGACCTTTCCGTATATGCACTGAGAAGTCATTGCAACTATCATCTTCTTTGACATTCTTCTCATGGCATCCAGAAGCTTTTTGTGATCCTTTGTGAACTCATCAACAGAGTTTATAGGCGCCTGCCCTAATCCCGTACCTTCCAGAATCACGCCTCTGTAACCATTCTGCTCGTAGTATTCCAGTTGTTTGTAATCGAAACCAGGATAAAGCTTCACCAAAGCCACACGATTGTCAAAGACGATCGTAGGTCTGAACGTCTTACCCTGTTGTATTTTTTCTATATACTCTATATGACCTTCCATATTCACCCTTGCTATCGGCATTTTGTCTATAGACCTGAACGAGTCGCGTCGTGAAGTATGCATCTTTCTTACATGCAGACCCGGATGTATCAAACAGTAGTCATCATTCATGTTTTCATGCATGCACACACCAACGCCTGCAAAACCGCCGTTTATAATGAATTGCGCTGCACAGACAAGATTCATTGTTGCATCACTCGAGCCACGGTCACTGCTGCGTTGCGCGCCAACAACTAAAACCGGCTTTGGAATATTATGAAGCATTAGCGCAAGCGCTGCTGACGTATAGTGTATAGTATCCGTTCCCATTGTAAGAATAATGCCGTCATATCTGGAATGTTCTTCAGCCATTTTCTTCGCATATAACATCCAATGATCTGATTTTATGTCATCAGACCATATCTGTGAAACTACTTCTGCCTTTACGTTTACGAGATCACCAAGTTGTGGTATGGAAGAAACAATATCCGCTGGAGTCAGAGCAGGATGAACTGCACCAGTCTCATAATGTATCTTTGACGCAATCGTCCCGCCTGTGTGAAGAATCAGTATTGTTTTTTTGCTTTTATCATGTTCGTACTTGAATGGTTTTTTCTTTTTCATTTCTTTATCCAGCTTCTTTATCTTTATATCGGACGTCAGTCCCATGTTGTAACCACTAGTCAATTTGACAACTAAAATCCCGGGATCGCCTGTGTTAGGCATTATCGTTCCTTCCATAGTGTTGCCATTTTTTTCAATTGCAACAAAATCGCCTACCTTTACCTTAGATTTGCGAAGCAAATCTTCTATTTCTTCAGAATACATGAATATACATAGAAAACGAATTATAAAAACACTATTGGCCTCGCATAACTCGGAGATCATGTTCTCTGGCCACTTTGTCAAGCGGATGATGTCGACGTCTCAAAGAATTATAAGTTTTTTTATCCATTTTTCTTCTTCCGAGATGTTCAGCTAAAGCTGCTGCATATAATCCACTCTCACCGGGCATTTTTGAATATCTACCCAGCTTTGTTTGGACAGGTTCTGGATCTAATTCTTTTGGCGTGCCACGTCTCATATGATAGACAAATCTTGCTCTACGGGTTTTCAATCTTTTAATTTCTGCCTCACGCCCGTGAATTTCTGAATTTAATCTATCTACAACTTCCCCATATCCTCTTGCTTTTTCACTCATCTGAAACCCCGTCCTTCTCCGACATTATACACTAGCAATGCCATTCTGACATCAAATGGCACGCCAGTTCTGGGCATGACAAATGCGGTCCGCAATACCTGGGTTCTCCTGTCTTCTGCATAATCCCTTGGAGATTGGTATGAAGTTGCTTCATATTCTCGCACGAATCCTTTCGTAACTGGATTGTCCTCGCCTAATCTTCCATCAAGCGAGTCCCAGAGTTTGCCAAATTCTTCAAGTGCATAGCGTTCAGAACCCCCTTTATGTGTTCTGGCATTCTCCAGATGTCTCTTCTCGTCAGGCGTTAATTCTGCACTCATCTCAATCACCTGCCCAATCTGGAAGTCTTCGATGTCCAGGATTCATTTGAATACCTGAGTGCAGTCCAAATACGTAATCAAGTACTTCACCCCTGGTGTCGCACATTGGTCTTACACCTTTGTATGTCGGTAAGTAAACAGGTCTATGATCTATACCTTCTTCTCTAAGGTATCCTGCTCCTACAGCTTCTGCTAAAAGAGCCGGATCATACGCAGTTCTAAAATCAAGCCCCGCTCTTTCCAGAAAATAATTCTGGCATTCCACAGTCTTTGGAAGATTTCGTTCATCAAACCCGACAAACTCACCCATACTCAAAGACATAGCAACAACTGGAAGAACAATTCTTTCTACTTCGCGATGCTCTTCTGGTAGCGCTCTACCCACAGTAGATCTAACTACTTCAGGTGCAAACTCCCATGACAGTCTCTTTGTCCCGCGGTCTGTATATGCAAGCAGACCACCAGGCCAGTTTGTCACTTCTATTCTTTCTGCTCCATCCATGCTATGGATTTCCATTTCCACTCCTTTTCTATTCACTTCTCTCCACATTTTCACCCCTCCTTTTGAATTCGAAAAAATCATCCATCGGAAAACGCTTTCCATTCTCTAATATTGCTTCATCCATTTCCCAGTCCAATGCTCCTGGTGTTAGGCTAACACCGGGTAGTTCCTCTGGCCAGTTGCCTCCTTTCAGAGGTTCATCGTGCTTATGGCTGTACAATAAACCCGCAACGCTGCCGTCAGGATTTAACTCATACAGGTTTTCGTAATATTTTGTTACAAGAACCCCGTGAATTGCACTGTCACCGCGTATTTGATCAAAAACTGGTGAACATGGGTTACCATGAGCATCTAACATTACTTCTGCTCTTTCCATTCCACGTTTCACAAAGCCGACATGGACTATCACTTCTCTTCCGTCAGGATAACATATCTCACGGTTTTCTGTATTGGCAAAATAGCGAGCATTCTGTGCAAGACAACCAGGTTTTTTGGGATTAAGTATAATCTCGCATTGTCTTCCCTCGCCATCTTGATATATCATATCAGGGGTTTGTTTATCAATTGCTCCCTCAGGCATTCTCTCCACTATTGCCTCAACAGGTTTTCCAATAATTTCACTCATTTTTCTCACCTCAAAAGTTATCTCCTGCTATGCAGTCAGCTTCTTTCAGATGTTTCGGACATTTTACAATACCAAAAATTGGATCCGAAGACCTCGGATTCACATTTTTCACGATTCTACAATCACACATATCAATCACACTCCTACTCTACAAATCTACATCCAATCCGAGCTTCTTTGCCCATCTATATATCGAATGGTCTCCCCATTTGAGATCCATAAGATCTGATGAAGACATTTTCCCATGATCCAGGTCGTCTATAAGATCTCTTGCGTGGTTATACAACCCTACTTCATTTCGAAATTGTGCTTGCTTTTTTATGTTACACAAGGCATCGTATATCTCTGGCTTGCTAATTTTACTCATCTAAATCAAGCTCCAGTTCCGTAGACACCGCCACGGTTTGCACAGGCGTTGTTTAAAGCACCGTAGGTTAATCCCTTGGATCCGTTACCTACAGAATAGCCCGGGCCAAGATTTCCGCTGTTAAGTGTGTTGTAGGTTACATGCTTTTGTTCCGGTTCCGCTATTCCAACTTCTTTCTGCAGCATGAAAGATATGTTGTAACCGACAACTTCTTTCAGTTCGTCTATTCTCTGGCCTAGCTGTTTCACGTCTTCCTCTGTGATCTCTTCCGGCCTTAATTTCAGACTGGTTGTGTTGGCACCTGTAGTGTCCGCTTTGCCGTACAGGTCTACGTTGAAGAATAATGTTGATGTCAAATCTGCTTCCCTGAAGTTTGTATTCTCCAGTTTTGCATCAATGAATCTGGACCAAATTGCCCTTACTTTTTCCATGTTAGCACGCTTCAGTTTAGCCCGCATAAGACACGACCATTCTAGGTTTGCCCCAGCCAGGTTTGCCCCATTTAAGTTAGTATCCCTAAAGCTACAGAATCCGAGGTTCGCACCTGAAAGGTTTATACCTTCCAGGTTCAAACCGTCGAAGGTAGCGTTAGTACAAGTAATATTAGAAAAGTCACGCTCTCCGGCGTCATATCTTCGCTTTATTTCTATTGGATTCATCTTTCCACACCTCAAAAGTTATCTCCTGCTTTCACATCCTCCAATCCACTATGCATTGCACACTTGATTACTCCTATGATTGGGTCCGACGTGTTTATCCCGAAATTTGTTACCTTCATACACTCACACATTTTTCACACCTCCAATGTCACCACTCACTGGTGGTTACTATATAGATGGTCTTAGAGTTATTAATAGATTTTAGGAAAAATCGTCTTAAAAAATAGATAATTTTGAATATTTGTCTTATTATTTAAGATAAATAGAACTAAAAATGTCAATATGGCTTAAAAAATAAGCCATTTTGACACCACCACACAACAATTACGCCATTATTTCCGCTTTTT
>JANQNA010000004.1 GCA_028279825.1 archaeon
ACACCGTAGCTTTTTACAGGTACCTTGAAGACTGCTGGTTTTTGTTTTAACATGATAAAATCATTTCAGAAACGTATAAAAGTGCGTTTCTGATAAAAGCCTTTCTGTCATAAATTCTTTATGAAACCAGCAGAAAGGCTACTGGAAATGATAAGAAAAGGTGAAATAAAGACGCAAGAGGAGCTAGAGCTTCAAAAAATCAAGCAGGCAGAAGGCGGACTGATTAAGAATTCAGAGATAGCCGAATTGCTCAAAAAAACGGACAAGGATTATGAAAAAATAAGCAAGCTTCTTCAGATCAAGGCCGTGAGAACTGCTTCAGGTGTGGCTAATATAGCGGTCATGTGGAAATACGCTTCGCATGAAAACAGCTGTCCTGCTAATTGTATTTATTGTCCACAAGGTTCAGACGAAAAAGGCGTTCTTATAGCTCCTAAAAGCTATACAGGTGTTGAACCTTCCACGCAGAGAGCAATAAGGAATGATTACGATCCAAAAAAACAAGTGAAAAACAGAGTGGATCAATTAAACCTCATAGGTCATTCTACGGATAAATGCGAACTGATAATAATGGGCGGAACTTTTCCTGCTACGCCTAAAGAATTCCAGGAAGAATTCGTGAAGGCTTGTCTGGAGGGATTTAACGGTAAGCCTTCGGCTTCTCTTCAGGAAGCACAACAAGTAAACGAAACCGCCAAGAACAGATGTATTGGCCTGACTATAGAAACAAGAGCTGACTACTGCTCCGCAGAAATCATTGATCAAATGTTGAAATTAGGATGTACGCGAGTAGAGATAGGTGTGCAAAGTACGGACAATGATCTGCTAAGGCAGATCAATAGAGGGCATGATTCGCAAGCAAACAAGAATGCGATAAAGCTTCTGAAGGAGAAAGGGCTGAAAGTTTGTGCGCACTGGATGCCGGGTCTTACAGGACTGTCAGGCGAGATAGATGAAGAAAAAGAACTGGAGATGTTTAAGGAATTGATAGAGGATTACCAGCCTGATGAATTAAAGATTTACCCAACGCTCGTTATAGAAGGAACAAAACTGTACGAACTCTGGAGAGAAGGCAAATATGTTCCTTTAGAGAACAACCAAATGTTTAAGCTACTTGTAGAATTCAAGAAAATTGTTCCACCGTACATGCGAATCAAACGGGTTATGAGAGATATATCCGAGCATAAGTCTCAGGCAGGTGTGAGGACAACAAATCTAAGGCAGCTCGTCAAAGAAAGCGGTGTTAAGTGTAAATGCATAAGATGCAGAGAGGTTGAACATGCGAACGCGGAGCCTTCGGCTCCATACTTGCAGAGAATTGACTACAGAGATGAAATATTTCTAAGTTATGAGAACGGCGCGCTGCTTGGGTTTCTGAGATTGCACAAGAACAAAGTCAGGGAGCTGCATGTTTACGGTAAGGTTGTACCCATCTCGGAAAAAGGAGATGTACAACACACGGGTATTGGTAAGATGCTGCTAACCGAGGCGGAAAAGATTGTGAAACAAAACGGTAATACAAAAATACTTGTTACAAGCGGTATAGGTGCACGCGAATACTACAGAAAGTTAGGATATGTCCTTAGGGCGCCGTACATGGTAAAAAACGTATAAACACAACTATCTGGTTGTGTTATACAGGTGAATAGCGCGGAAAGGGCATTCACCAAGTATAAATATAGGTTAACCTTAAGTTCTGGCCCTGACATATATACATAGGGTGTGATCATGCTGGAAGATGCAATGAGACAGGAGATTATAAGACTCGAGTCGGAAATTGTTTCTATAGATGCACAGGTGCAAAAATTACAGGACAAAATAACAGTTTTGCTAACAACCAGAAAAAAACATGAGCATGATCTTAGGGCGTTAAAGACAAGCTTTGACGAAAATTATATTGCCAAAGAGGCAGAAGAAACTTTGCAGAAGATTCTGAAGGGTCAGAAAGTTAAGGCTTAGACTTGATTATTTTGTGTCTAAATCTGTAGATTAGGTAAATAACTGCTATGCCTATTATTACATATATCACGTCTTCTACCAGTCCTAACTGATCTGCTACTGTTGCATAAGATGCTCCTATCTGCCAGCCTATAAGACCGAGAGCAAATGTTCTTGGCAAAGACCCGAAAAAAGTTGCTATTGCATATTTCTTCCACGACAATCTAAGTACACCGGACGTCAATGAGACAACCGCTATAGGGAAAAATGGCACAGCACGTAGTACTGCTATTGTTACCCATGTCTTGTTTGTTTTCTCGAACTTCTTTTCCATCTTCGTTATTTCATCCCAATTAACTCCTAAGAATTTCTGGAACTTCGTGATCACCGGTTTCCCACCGAAATAGCCTATGCCGTACATGAAGAAGGATCCAATGGTTGATGCTATGGAAGCAGGAAGTACAATAACTAACAGGACTTCTCTTGCCGCATCCCAGAATGCCAACTCAGCTGGTATCAGGATGAATCCCGCTCCCATTAGGACCAAAACAGACGGTATAGGAACGAGAACTTCTTCAAGTATGACAACCATGAAAACGCTGAACCATCCATACGCCTGTATCAGAGAAATTGTCCATGTTATCAATGCAGTAAGTAATTCCATGATTATCTCTTCTCTTTAATCTCTTGAATAACATCATCAATGAATTTTTCCGGCTTTACGCCAAATTCTACCTTTTTCTGACCGCGTTTTCTTACGGCCAGAGTGCCTGCTTCTTTTTCTTTATCACCAATAACAACAATGTAAGGGATTTTCTGCACTTCTGCTTCGCGTATCTTGTATTCAACGGTGTTTGACCTTATGTCAACGTCAGTCCTTATCCCATTTTCAAAAAGTTTTTCAAAAATTTCTTTAACCATGTCAACGTTTCGCTCTGTAATTGAAACAATCTTTACCTGCACAGGTGCCAGCCATGTCGGCAGTTTACCTTCCGTCTGTTCCAACAGGTAAGCAATGGTTCTTTCGAAACTTCCAAGTATTGCACGGTGAATAACTATCGGTGCTTTTTTCTTGTCATCCGCATCCATGTAATACATTCCAAGTCTTTTTGGAACGACAATATCAACCTGGGACGTTGCAATTGTTTCTTCCTTCCCTAATGTATTCTTTATCTGCACGTCTATCTTTGGTCCGTAGAATGCAGCTTCACCGCTCTCTTCGACAAACTTTGTGCCAAACTCTTTCATTGCCGCACGAATTTCCTCACATGCATGTTCCCATTCTTTTGGATCGCCGGTAAACTTATCAGGATTATTCTTGAAGTCCGGTAAAGAAAGTCTGTACCAGTAGTCCTTTATCTGGACTATTTCATAAACTTCCTTGAACAACTGAAGTACTTTGATAAATTCTGCTTTCAATTGTTCAGGAGTAACATAAATATGTGAATCATTCTGGGTAAATCCTTTCACACGGATTAATCCATACGTTACGCCGGACAGTTCATTCCTGTAAGTCATGCCAGGCTCTGCCAAGCGTAAAGGAAGATCACGATAACTTTTCACCATTTTATTGTAGATTACGTGGTGATGCGGGCAGTTCATCGGTTTTAGGTAATAGTCTTCGCCTTCTATGTCTATTGGCGCGTACATTGAATCTTTGTAATAGGGAAGGTGACCTGTTTTCTCGTACATAGTTCCTTTCACGATGTGCGGCGTGCTCACGTACTTGTAGCCGTACTTCTCTTCCATCTCTCTCATGAATTTGATAAGTGTGTTTCTCAATGTTTCACCGTTTGGCAGCCACAAAGGCAGGCCGGAACCGATATCATCAGATAGATGAAATATTCCAAGTTCATCACCAAGTATTCTGTGGTCTGTTGGTGGAAGGTTTCTACGATCAAGGATTATTTTTCCTCTTGTTTGCTTCTTTTTCTTCTCTTCCTGGCCTGGTCTAATCTCTCTTGACAACTCTGACAGAGGATGTCCTTTACACTTCAATTCGAAGGCCTTGTACCAACCGAATGGTGACCTGTGAACTTCGTAATCTTTTTTCAGTGCTTCCTCGATCAACTTAACAAAATCTAGTGCTACGACCGGCTTTGACGGATTGGAGCTTAAATGAACGAAAGGATAAACGACAATTCTGTTGGCCTTTACCTGTCCTGCCACATCTTTTATCGACTCAACGGTTTTATCGACAATTGCCCTGTCATCACCGTCTTCTGCAGAAGTAAACACAACCAGACACTCTTCCACACGCTTCTTTTCAGTGTCCATTTCTTCGGCTGTCTTGATTGCCTTTTTCTTACCTTCATATTCTATGTAATCGCAGTGTACCAGTAAAATCTTCATGAAGTCACCTGTCTATATTTTTTATCTATGTTTAAATGCCTTAGAAATCTGTGCACAGAGCTCTTGGAAACGTCCAATTCCAGAGCTATCATTCTTATAGAAAAACCGTTGATATGTAACTGGACGACCTGGCTTCGCCTATCAGCAAGCAAATATTTCCTGCCACGGTCGGAATGTGGGTCGATCCCCCCTCATAACCATACCTCTGTCATCAACACTTATAAGCCTACTGTCCCGAAATGACTTCATCAAAATGATGCACACAAAACAAGCCTTTCGGTATAACGGCCGGCTTCTTTGAGTTGTATAAGGATTTGTAGACTATCCATTTAATTCCGGCTTTCTGTGCCGCTTTTGCCATCATTTCCATGTCTTCCCCCAACAGGGTTCGTTTCGGATCGAACCCTATTAGTTTTTGCAGCTTTCGCCAAAAATCAGGATCTTTCTTTGCTTTTCTTATGTCAAACTGGGAATAAATTCCGTCGAAATAAGGCTTCATCTTCGTTTGTCTTATTTTCATATTGATATCCCTGTGCATTGATGCTGTAATAAGATAGATTTTCTTATTATGTTTTTTCAAGAACTTTAGAAAGCGGAGAGTATGCGGATGTAATTTCATCTTTGAAACACTTTGTTTTCTTAGCGGCCATAAACTCATCCCCAACTCTCGTGACCAATAATCAATGTTAGACCAGTCATAGCTTCCCTTTATTGCGCGGAATTTTTTTACCGTATATTCCTTTGCTTCTTCCAATGTAATCTTGTTTTTCTTCGCATAAGCTCCTGGCACCACTTCTTTCCAGAATTCGTCTTCACGGTGTTTATCTATCAGGGTACCATCCATATCCAAGAGTACTGTGTCTATCTGGTCCCAATCAGGTTTTTGCATAAAAACACTGGAATTGTGTATTTAAAAAACCTTACAGAAAAGTAGAACTCAGAGCCCCATGGTGTAGTACACCTTTTTAGAAAAAAGCTGTACCAAAAACAGCAGGGTGTGCACAATGGTCCAGCATAGTGGCCTTTGGTGACCTTTTCAGAAAAGCTCAACCAAAACGAAAGGGTCAAGGAAAGCCGCGGACCCAGGTTCGAATCCTGGTGGGGCTATTATGATATCTATACTCAGACTAGGCCACAGGCTGCATCGTGATGATAGAATTTCTACACACTGCGGGCTGGTAGCGAGAGCTTTAGGAGCTCAGGAAATCATTTATTCTGGCGACAAAGACGACAAGATGATAGAAGGTGTAGAACGTGTAAAGCAACGCTTCGGCGGACGCTTCGCTGTGTCCTATCAGCCTAACTGGCGAAAAGTAATAACCAACTTTAAGAAAAAACATTATACCCTAGTTCATCTAACATGCTACGGACTACCATTGCAGAAAAAAATAACATCAATAAAGAAGAACAAGAAGCTTCTAGTCATTGTTGGTTCTGAGAAAGTGCCTGGTGAAGTGTATCAGGAATCTGACTATAATATTGCAGTCACAAGCCAACCTCACAGCGAGATAGCTGCACTTGCGCTGTTCATTGAAGGTTATCTGGGAAAGAAAGCGTTAACAAAGACATTCCCAAAAGCTAAAGTAAAAATAATACCCCAAGAACGCGGCAAGAAAGTTATTGACTAATCGTCTGGTACCCAAAAAATTCTCAAAACGAAGTATACAAAACCTATTACAATGACTGCTACTACTAGTATAAATCGAAATATATCCCAAGAATTTAGAATTGTTGTGTAAACAGATATGTAAAACAACATAAAAATCAGAAATAAATAAGCTATTAATCCTGTGCTTCCTTTGCTTACAATAGTTACTATTTTACTTTTGTATTTCTTTTTACTATTAATCAATACACTTGCCCATATATTTATTACAGCACCCATCAAAAATGCACTAAAAGTAACAAAAAATGTTCGTGATGCTTCAATGTTTTTAGGATGAATATCGTACAAAAAAAGCAGGAATATTGATAAGACAAGTATCATTAGTCCCGCATCACCAATTCTCAGGTCCTTAAAACACATGTATATAATTAGGGTACAAAACTTCTTATCCTGACTAAGCTGCTACAGGTGTCTCTTCTCTTTCACGATCTTCCATTTCTCTCAGAATTCGTAAATCTTCTTCCGGATCATTAGGGCAAACAACATGATATTTGTATACCTTTACCCTATCTTTTCCCCTTTTCCTGTATGCATGAACCTCTGCCTCGTATTGTTCGCCTGGATATATTATTCCTATGGAACATCTTTCACAATCGTGTTCTTGCATTGCTATTCTTCTATATGTTCTGAGTATTCGATGCCTAGTTTTAGGAGCATTCCCTTCTACGGGTCCGAATATATTATCTACTTCTGCTATCTGGATAACAACACAACCCTTGAATCTGGTTTTTCGCTGGTAATCTTATAGGAGGAATGTTTTTCTATCTGTTCAGCGAATTCCTTTATCTCTTCGAACAACGGCATGTCCGTATACTGTAAAACTCTTCTGGATCCTCCGACGGCCATGAAGGCTTTAGCCTCTATGAATTTTACACCAGATTTTTCGAGTATCTCTGCATAACCTTTTGGGTCTGAAAAGTTAAGTCCCTTTGTTAATGTTAATCTAACCACAGTATTACAATCAAACTTATCTAACATGTTCAGTGATTGGTTAATCTTCTCCCAAAAGTCCTTAATCATTGGAACGGCTGCTTTTTTGTACATCTCAGGATTAGTCCCATAAAATGAGATGTATAAATTGGTCGGCTGATGATCAAGCAGCTTTTCCATCATATCTGGTCTTGTACCGTTTGTTACCAAAAATGCTGTCATTTTACGAGATAGAATCTCGTCGATAAACTCCGGCAAATGCGGATACATTGTTGGTTCACCTGACAGTGAAATAGCTACTTGAGTAGGATCCATTGCCTCCTTTAGCTTGACTTTGTCAGCATTAGGATTGCCGCCGAAGCCCTGTAAGATTTCTCTTTGTGCTTCTATGCAACCGTCAAGAATTTGTTTCGGAGAGTCCCATGCTTCGCGTTCTCTTGGGAGCAAATAATCAAAGTTTCTCCAGCAATGAAGACAATTAAAGTTACAGAAAAACATGATGGGCGTCATCTGAATACAACGATGGCTTGGAATGCCGTAGAACTTGTTCTTGTAACATACGTTCTTACCACGGATACTTTCTCTAGTCCAGTTGCAGATCTTAATAGCAGCATGATTACCGACGAATCTATAACCCATCTTTGTACATTTTTCTCTCATTTCCTGTAATTTCTTATCCATGTCAGAAGCCTTTGGCTCAACAAATCCTTCTGGTATACCATTGGGGTTATCACATCCTTCACATTCCATAGAGTTCGCTTCCATGCAAACCTTATAAAATTATTGATAAACATGAGATTTATGCTTAAGCGAAAGATTTCCAAAATCACAGGCATAAATGAAAGCGAGCTTCCGGGCAGCTACCAGGTAATCGGTGATATAGTTCTAGTCAAAATCAAGAAACATAAAAAGAAAGTTGCTGAAGCTATTCTACAAATATTGCCATACGTTAAAACTGTATGTGAAATAACAGAGGTCACAGGTGAATACAGGCAGCCGAGAGTTGTGAAAATACTTGGAAAGGGCACGGAGACCATACATAAGGAAAATGACATTCTATACAAGATTGATGTCGCTAAGGTTATGTTTTCTAAAGGGAACCTATTTGAGAGAAAACGATTGCTTAAGCAGATAAAACGCAATGAAACAGTTGTAGACATGTTTGCCGGTATTGGTTACTTTTCCTTGGGTATAGCAAAGTTTACCAAAGCTAAAGTAATTGCTATAGAAAAGAACCCTGTGGCATTTGGTTTTCTAAAGGAGAATATTTTGCTGAATAAACTGAAGAACGTCAGAGCTATACTTGGTGATAACAGAACAGTTAGCGAAAAGGCTGATCGTATTCTTATGGGTTATTTCCCTGGAACAGAACAATTTTTGCCTTCGGCATTGAAAATGGCAAAAAAAGGTACCATTGTTCATTATCATAACGTCTATACGGAAAGGGAACTATGGAAGAAGCCACTGGAACAGATAAACAAAGCTGGAAATGTGGAAATACTCAACAAGAAAAAAGTGAAATCCGTCGGTCCACGTAAGTACCATGTCGTTATAGACTTTAAGGTAGCTTGAAGCTGCGCCCTTGGAACTTAATTACCGCCTCTTCCAAACGCAATAATTGGTTGTACTTTGCTACGCGTTCAGAACGGCAAGGCGCGCCTGTTTTAATTGCAAAGGCTCCTGTACCTACAGCAAAGTCTGCTATGAAGCTGTCCTCAGTGTCGCCTGATCTGTGTGATATTATTATCTCCCAGTTGTCTTCCCTAACCATCTTTATGGCTTCCAGTGTTTCTGTAACAGTACCTATCTGGTTTATCTTTACAAGCAACGCGTCACAGGAGTTAGCCTTTATAGCTTTCTCAATTCTTTCAGTATTTGTTGTCGTAAGATCGTCACCGACCACTAAAAATCGCTTCGCCTTCTTCTTTAGCGCAGCGAAACTTTGAAAGTCTTCTTCGTCAAACGGATCTTCTATGGATATTATTGGGTATGTCTTTGCTAGATCCATGTAATAATCAATCATCTTCTTTGGTGACAGGAATTTGCCGTCAATGTTATAATTTCCAGTGAAGAACTGCGAAGCGGCTGCATCCATTGCTATCTTCACGTGTTTTTGATATCCACACTCATCAATAGCACTAGCCAAAAGGTCCAGTGCATCTCTCGTTATTTTCAATGGTGGTGCAAAGCCTCCTTCGTCGCCTACATTGGTTGCATTCTTTCCATGTTTGGACTTTATAATTTTCTTTAGTTGTTGATAAATCTCTACGCCCGCATAACAAGCTTGGCTGTAATTTGGAAACTTTATCGGCACAATCATGAATTCCTGTATAGCTAAATCGTTACCAGCATGTGCACCGCCATTAATGACATTCATGAAAGGAACTGGGATGGATCTTTTATTGGTTATCTTGCTTACGTCACCATGCGCGCGTG
This sequence comes from archaeon, assembly GCA_028279825.1. Lineage (GTDB taxonomy): Archaea > Aenigmatarchaeota > Aenigmatarchaeia > GW2011-AR5 > GW2011-AR5 > GW2011-AR5. The sequence goes on from JANQNA010000004.1 coordinate 9,323, forward strand.
CGAAAGCCATTGAAAGTGCTGTTGTTGTGTTTCCTCCTAACCTTTGTTTGTTTGGTCCAGCTAGATCACACAATATTTTATCAAAACTTGTTTGGTTGAGATTTTTATTAGCAACATGTTTTGCAACGATTCTTACATTGTTGACTGCTTTAGAAACATGAAACTTATCTTCATCTCTCAGTTCAAGGGCTTCGTGTTTACCAGTGCTAGCACCAGAGGGGCAAATAGCACGATGCCCGTTCAGCTCCACCTCTACTGTTGGCTTTCCTCGACTATCCAGGACTTGACGCGCTTTCAGAGATGTGATTCTCATTACAAAACCTCGAAATCTATTCTGTACTTCCAGATTCTTGGGCCGTACGGAAGAACTTTCTGTACTTCCGTGAACTTTATTTTCTTTTTCATATGCTTAGCTATTTTGTCTATTTCATCCTTCTTGTCATGTAAGTATACTTCCTCGGAGAAGCAATAAAGATGACACGTGCCGTGTTTTTTCAGACATTTCAATGATTCTTCTAAAAAATGTATGGAAGTCTCAGGCAGCGGCATAACCACCCTGTCACACTTACCATAGAAATCTTCTACAGTCTCGCGAACGTCTCCCAGAACAATATGAATCAGCTTGGACTTGTTCAGCTTCGTGTTATCAAGAAAATAATCAACCGCCATGGGATTGATTTCTACAGCCAGGATCAATTTTGGTTTGGACTTCTTTTCTATTACCAGCGGGAACGGTCCCACGCCGGCGAAGAAAACCATTATTGTTTCACCTTCTAACACTTTCTCAGCTATGCGCAAGCGTTCAGTACCTTCCCTGGGAGAAAAGTAGCTGGTTCTTGGATCCAGTATAAACCTACAGCCGCTTTCTGTATGTGTAACCTCTGTGTTCTTGTCACCAGCTATTAACTTGTATTCACGTACGCGAAAAACTCCTTTTATCGGCGAGGATTTTTTCAAAACGGATTTCACGTTCTTGTGTTTCTGCATTATAGCCTTTGCTATTGTCTTCTCCTTCTTCTCTAATTCCTTTGGAATCTCTATCAGAGCCACAGCCTTTTCCTTGGATCCTACTATATCAAAAGAAGTCGGTATAAGCTCCATTTCCTTCTTTGTTAATTTCTTTTTCAGGAGTTCTTTGTAAGTCATAAATTAGTTTTAAATCTCTGAATTTTTAAAGGAAAGTATGAACAAAATCATCGCAGTAACCGGCCTGATAGGATCAGGTAAAGATACTGTTGCTGAATACATAGCGGAAAAGTACGGCTATACAATAATTGACTATGCTAACATTCTCAGGGAAATGTGCAAAAATGAAGGCCTGGAACTGACCAGGGACAATCTGCAAAATCTCAGGCTAAAATACGGTAATACATTCCTGGCAGAAGAGGTTGTTGACAGGGTAAAGAAATCGGGAAAGGACAAAATACTTATTACACCACTAAGACGGTCGGAAGATTATGAGATACCTAATAAAGAACTTGGTGGTATTGTCATGATTTTGGTCGAATCAGACGATAAAATCAGGTTTGAGAGACTTTCCAAACGCGGCAGGGAAAACGATCCAAAAGACTTTGAAGAATTCCAGAGACAGGCCAAGAGAGATGACGATATCTATGATTTTGACAAGACTTTTTCCTATGCCAAATACAGAATACAGAACAACGGTGACATAGACCAACTGAAGAAACAGATAGACAAGATAATGGAGGAATTGGTATGAAAGTCGTAATAGTCCACGGTTGGGATGGAAAACCCGAAATGCATTGGTATCCATGGCTGAAAAGTAAACTAAACATAGAAACCATTATCCCGGAAATGCCCGATACAGAGAATCCTAGGATTGATGCTTGGGTTGGAAAGCTAGAAAAAATGGGCCTTGGAGAAGATACTATCTTCGTTGGTCATAGTATTGGTTGTCAGACAATTCTAAGATATTTGGTTGATAAAAAGGCAAAAGGTGTTGTGCTTGTTGCACCATGGATGAAGCTTAATCAGAAGGTTCTGGAAGAAGAAGGTCCTGAGTCAGTAGCAATAGCAAAACCTTGGATAGAAACGCCAATAGACTGGGACAAGATAGATGCAAAGACCGTTTGTATATTTTCTGACAACGATCATTTTGTTCCTTTGGATAATAAGAATATATTCAAGGAAAAGCTAAATGCAGAGATAATCGTGGAACATAACATGGGCCATTTCATTGAAGAGGCAGGAATAAAGGAATTGCCTTCTGCCTTGGAAGCTGTTAAGAAGATGGTTGGATGACTATCGAAAGAACTCAAATCACATATCGTTTGGCAAATAAACACGATTACAAGGGTCTTATTAAATTCTATAAAAGACAAAATTCAAGAAGGTGTCTACGAAGAATCCTCAACGAGGACAGTGTTAGGATTGCAGTTGCACAGATTGATGATATAATAATCGGCAAAGCACTGATTTATATTCTGCCATGGACTGCCGGAAAGAAGAAGGATAAACGTGCAATAATCGCCGAGGTCTTTGTCGATAAAAGGTATCGCGGCAGGGGAATTGCCACTGACTTGATGAAATTTTGTATAAAGACTGTGAAAAATGTGGCAGAAGATATACAAGTTGATAGAGTGGAGCCCGAAAATAAAGCTGCGATAAGATTATATAAGAATTTATTGTCAAAGGAAAGAGTAACATTCATGTCATAGACAAAAATGCTATTAGCATCAGTTGTAGAGGATTAGTCAGGGCTCGTAGTCTAGTTTGGTCAGAGACTGACGTCCGAAGGACGTCTAACGGCTTAGATCCGTGCTTAGGGAGCAATTCACCAGGTTTCTAGTGAATTCCTATATGTGACCCCGGTTCAAATGAGCTTTTCCCTGAGGCTTAAAAGGAAAAGTTCTGAAATTCCGGGCGAGCCCACTCATTTTTAAAGGTATGGCATAGATTATTCTCTTGTGGGTTCGTAGTCTAGTTTGGTTAGGATCCGAGCTTATAACCTTTTCAAACCTTACAGGGAAGGCTAGCTCACTGGGAGCATTTTGTTAGTTGTGGCTGACAGAATCCAATTTGTGACCCCGGTTCAAATCCGGGCGAACCCATCCAAACTCTTCAAAAAAGTTTGATCAAAATAGGTTTAAATTATTTTTTGACATCATTTCTTTGATAAAATGGATGGACAAGAACAATCAGAGCAAGAGCTGCTAAAAGAGCTTATAAGTCGGAACCATTTCAGTGTTGACGTAGTTTCCCCTGGTCCCAGGACTCGTTATCCGGTGTTTCATATTGATTCAATGTTGCATTATCCGGAGGGTACCATGGAAAGAGAGGGCAGAGGAGGTCACGGCTCACATTCCCATCATGTAAATCCTAGATATGTACGCATGGAGGAACGCGCCTACATGGATGATGCAGTGAGACATGGTGCTGATTTATTGTTTACTTGGTCACTTGAAGCCAAGAAATTAGAAGCTGAAAGATCTGGTAAATTTCTCCCTGAAGAGGATATGGAAAAAGAAGATGCAGAAAGAACTTTAGACGATGAGCAGATTTGGGATCCTTCGGGATATGATTGTGTTTTAGAAAATTCACATGGATCGCATTCAGATGTTATTTTGAATATGGCAAGAAGAGAAACTGCCGAGTATTGGATACGAAGATATATGGGGGAAGAAGCTGGATCAGAACGTATACGAGAGGCAAGAACCAGGGGTTTGAGAAAACTAAAGGATCATGAAGAAGGTAGATTATTCACTGGTTTAATTTTTGCTATAGACGGTTTTGAGTATCAATGGAGATACGGAAGATCTCCTGCTTCACAGAAAATGGGAAATCTGTTACATAGCAAACAACATTATGACAGAATCTGTTCCGAATTGGGCGTAGTACCGGTTAATTTTGGTTTTGTCGGGGAATTAGCAAGATTAGAACTTGAGTATGGTAGTGCGGTGCCTTTTGAAAAACATGCAAAACTCTTGGTAGATGAACTGGTAAGACGTGGGAAAAAACAATACCATAGAGGTAGTTTTGATGTTTGGATTGGAAAGCGACGTGCCACGGTTAGACACACTAGCTGCGGATGTCGTCATAACGAACCACCAGAGACCCGGGAAGCAATTATAAAACTATAAACAAGTTAGTAATTTCTATGGAAATAAGATTGGCTGAAGAGAAAGACGCGAAAGCTGTGGCAGATATAATCAAGAGGCACTCTCAGGATGACTACATGGGTTATGTGACCTTTGATCACAGATACATAATCGAGAAGATGAAGAAGAACAATTTCTACTTTGTAGCTGAGTCCAAAGACGTACAAAGTACGTCAAACGCCTCTGTTATTGGCTGTATAAGAGCTTCCATTGTGGATTTAGATTTAGCGGAAATACGCACAATGTGCGTAGACGAGCCGCATAGACGAAAGGGAGTCGCTTCGCGACTACTGGAAGAAGCCCTGGAACTTTTGAAGGAAAAGAAAATGAGAAAAGTGGTTGCGAGATCAAAAGCGGATGCTAAAGAGGCTATGGCATTCTTTGAGAAAAACGGCTTCGTAAAGGAAGGGTTCTTCAAGGAACATTATAGAAAAGGGATAGACATTGTGCAGTTCGGTAAATTCATCTAGATTTTTCTAGTTTCTTCATGTAATTCTGCTTATCTCGCAGACGTCTCACAGATTCAATTAATTCGATAAATCCTATAACAATCAAGCCAAAGCCGATTACCTGGAAAACTAATGCCGGTAAAACATTGACTACTACGAGGCCAACACCAATAAGGGCCAAAGCGGTCCTCATAAAGGACAGGATTGTCCGTTCCTTTGAAAGTATCAGCTGCTGTTCTTCCAGGGTTGCCTTTCTTTTTCTGGGCATATTATTTTAATAGCCATTTCCAGTTAAAAAGATTTTTAATGATAATAGTATATGGTATCCAGGAGAAGATTTACTGGTGCTTTAGGCTGTTTATTGGCCATGCCTTTTGCTGATGAAAAAGGACAGGCTGTTCATGTAAATCTGCCTGCTTATAGACTAAGATTACATGAAAGAATTCATGGTTTTGATGTCATTCATACTTTTCCTGTTGGAATAGGCAAGGGTGCTTATGGGAGACGTCCAACACCTGTGCTTGATGGGTCCCTGACAGAAAAAAGATACCGAATGAATATACGCTATGCAAGAACAGGGAAGATTATAAGATGGGACAGAACATTTGATGAAAGCGGAAGTCCTTTTGAACAAAGAATGCCATACAAACGCATGAGAGCCATTCAGATGGAGCTTACTGACGATGATATATGTTATACGAGGTTTGTGATTCATTCGACAACTGATGAATTCACTGTTGGAATCCCTGCTTCTTCAGGGTGCCTTAGAGTTGGTATTGAAGATATGCTAAGCTTGTATAAGCTGGTTGCTCCTGATGTTAGAGACGGTACGATTGATCCAATACCATTAAGCATAACATACGATGTTGTTGAAATAGAGGGGAAAACCGTTGTTTTCCATGCTGACGTGTATCGTAGAGGTCTGGACTATGTGGAAGAGTTCAGAAGAGTAATTGATACTGTAGGCCTGAATCCCGACGGATTTGATCATCGGAAGGTCAGGGCATTTGCAGATGATTCGCATGAGGGTTTTCAAAGATCATATGATACTATTATGAATACACTTTCAAATGACTGGCCAAACAATTTTATTCCTGATTCCATGAAAGATGGTTTTCACAGAAAAGTGCATATGTACGAGTTCTTACCTTAAAAAGATTTTGAAGGAGAGTTTGATTATGTCAGAAGAGTTGGGTGTGCAGACGAAGAGAAGCGAGGACTTCAGCAAATGGTACTTAGAGGTAGTCAGAAAAGGCGGTTTCATAGACCAAAGAAGCCCTGCGAAGGGTTTTGACGTCATTATGCCATGGGGCTATGCGATATGGCAGTTAATCCAGGAGAAATTCAACGTGCTGCTTAAGGAAGACGGCACACACAATACTTATTTTCCGATGGTTATTCCGGAGAGACTTCTAAAGAAAGAGGAAGATCACCTGGAAGGTTTCAAGGCAGAGACAATGATGATCACAGATGCCGGAGGAGAGAAACTGGAAGAAAAACTGGCTGTCAGGCCTACATCAGAAACGATAATGTACCATATGTTTAACCTGTGGATAAGATCCCACACGGATCTGCCTATGAAGGTTAACCAGTGGTGTAATATTGTAAGGTATGACACAAAGATGACAAAGCCGTTCATACGGGGCCGTGAGTTTTTATGGTCGGAAGGCCACACGGCACATGCTACTGAAGAGGGCGCTAAGGCACAGGTAGATAATGTAGTGAAGAAGATGTACCAGAAAATGTACGATGATTTTGCAATGTCGAAACTTCTTCTGGAGAGGCCAAAGTCAGACACTTTTGCAGGAGCAAACTTTTCCGTTGTTTTTGACACCCTAATGCAGGACGGAAAGGTTGTGCAGGGTCCTGGTACTCACATGCTTGGGCAGAATTTCTCAAAGCCTTTTGATATAAAATTCACTGACCAGGATGGTAAAGAAAAGTTTGTCTGGCAGACAAGCTGGGGTATAACAACCAGGCAGATAGGCGCATTGATAATGCACCATGGTGACGACAAAGGGGCTGTGCTGCCTCCGGAGATTGCACCATACCAGGTTGTTATTGTGCCTATACTCTTCAAGGGAAAAGAGAAGATGGTTGAAGATAAGACTAAGGGTATCAAAAAGTCCCTGGAAGAGGACGGATTAAGGGTACATCTTGACGATCGCCCACAATCAGCCGGCTTCAAGTTCAATGAATGGGAACTGAAGGGTGTGCCATTAAGAATAGAAATTGGTCCTAAAGACGTTGAAAATGAAGAGCTTACAATAGTTACAAGATTGGGGAAAAAGGATGTCCTAAAGGATATTGACAAAGTCAAGGAAATATTAGCAGATATTCAAAAGGAACTTAGTCACAGATCGGAGAAATTCCTTCTTGACAGTATAAAGGACGTGAAAACTTTAGAAGAACTAAAGAAACGTGCTGAAGAGGGCGGTTTCTTCAGAGGCAACTGGTGCGGCTCCGGTGAATGTGAAGGGTGGATAAAATCGGAAAGCGGCGGAGCTGAAGTCAGAGGCACGTTATACGGGAAAGAAGAAAAACCATTCGGGAACTGTATATACTGCGGAAAGGATGCAAAACATGTGGTATATATGGCCAAGGCTTACTAATTCGTCCAGGCCCCGTTTTCTCTCTTCCAGTGCTTGCATAAAGAACATTTATGAACATCTTTTTCGGCGGCTTTCTTGAATTCACAGTTACTGTGGTACTCATGATGGATGCATTTTGCACTCCCGAAGCTACCTGCAAAGCATTCGAGTGCTGTGGATAGAAAAGGGCATTTTTTCATGTTTTCAATAATGCCGACGGATGGGATATATAGATTGTGCAACTCGAAAAAACATTTAAATAGATAATCATCTAGGTAATAAATACTTAGTTCTTAACGAAGGTGAACGATATGCAGCAAGAACAGAAACTTAAGACGGGTACAACGACAGTGGGACTGGTTTGCAAGGACTGTGTAGTTGTTGGAGCTGAAAGCAAGGCAACAATGGGCTGGTTAATAGCCGGCAAGGACGTCCAGAAAATACACCAGATAGACGAGAAAGTAGCTCTGACCATATCCGGCGGTGTCGGGGACGCACAGGCACTAATAAGAATACTGAAAGCGGAGATAAACATCTACAAACTGACAAGAGGTGCTGATATAACAGTAAAGGCTATCGCTACCCTGCTTTCAAATATACTATCCCAGTCAAGATGGTATCCATATATCTTCATGCCGATAATCGGAGGTGCTGACAGGGACGGGCTTCATCTGTTCAGCGTAGATCCCGCAGGCGGTGCAGAAGAAGACAACTTCACTTCCACGGGTTCAGGCTCTCCTGTTGCATACGGTGTTCTAGAAGATGGTTACAAAGAGGGTATGACAAAAGACGATGGTATAAGGCTGGTCGTACGGGCAATACGTTCAGCACGTGAACGTGACGTTTTCTCTGGCGGTAAGAGAATAAATGTGCTTACGATAGACAAGAACGGCATTGAACACGTAAACCAAGACAAAATACTGGAATTTACAAAGTAATCTTAATGATTATTGATTTTTTGATCTGGTTCTGGTGATCAGATGATAATAGATGCAATAAAAGATGAATTACCTAAAGATGCAAGAATATCAGAAATAGTATACGAGGGTAGTGAAATCATTCTCTATACGAAGAGCAAAGAATTCTTCACTACTTGTACGACTCTGATAAAAAGGATAGTAAACAAGGTAAAAAAGAGGATAGAGGTAAGGGCTGACCCGTCTATTGTCGAGGATACGGAAAAGACCTTGGAAATCATAAAGAAGGTTGTTCCTACAGAAGCCGGTATTAAGGATATTTACTTTGAGCCTGAGTTTGCCAAGGTTGTTATACACGCGGAAAAGCCCGGCCTGGTCATAGGTAAGAGCGGTGAAACACTGCTGTCTATAAAGGCCAAAACTTTCTGGACACCTGAAATAAAGAGAGCTCCCGTAATTGATTCTGAACTTATCAAGTCTATCAGAAAAATGCTACACAAGGATGTTAAATACAGGAAAAAGTTCTTACACAAGCTTGGTGAAAAAATATATTCAGAAGGTAAAGAAGTTGAGTGGATAAGACTAACCGGTCTAGGTTCGTTCCGTGAAGTCGGCAGGTCCTGCATGCTTTTACAGACTCCCCAGACAAAAGTCCTGCTGGACTGCGGCATGGTAACGGGATTGTCGTCAAACAAAACATTCCCTTATTTAGATGCTGCTGAGTTCAATATCCAGACACTAGACGCCGTAATATTGACACATGCACACCTGGATCATAGCGGCATGATACCTTATCTTTACGAATACGGTTACAGGGGCCCAATGTATTGTACAATGCCAACAAGAGATGTATCTGCGCTGTTACAACTGGACTATCTTCAGATATGTCAGAGGGAGAACAGAAAACCGTATTATTCTTCTAAAGGAATCGAGGAAGCTATAAGACACTCGATAATGTTGGGTTATGGGGAAGTCACAGACATATCACCGGATATGAGACTGACTTTACATAATGCCGGTCATATACTTGGATCAGCGAGTGCACACATACACATTGGCGACGGATTGTATAACCTTGTCTATACGGGTGATATCAAGTATGAAACAACCCGAATGTTTGAAAGAGCGTTTACTGATTATACGCGTGCAGAAGCTATAATTCTTGAGTCAACGTACGGCGGCGGTGACACGGGTAAAAAGACTTCTTACAGGGATGCAGAAGAAAAGCTGGTAGAGTACATAAAGAAGGCCATAGATAGAGGAGGACGCGTGCTTATTCCTTCGTTTGCAGTTGGCCGCAGCCAGAGCGTAATAACACTGCTGGCGGAGACAAGGCTGGACGTGCCGATATACCTGGACGGTATGATCTGGGATACGACGGCCATTCATACTGCCTATCCTGAATACATGTCCAAACACATCCAGAATCTGATACTCCACAAAGGAAAGAATCCTTTCATTGATGAAAGACTGAAGGGAATCGGATCGCAGAAAGAGAGACTGGCTGTGCTGAATGACAAAAAACCGGCTGTTATTATATCAACATCAGGTATGCTTATGGGCGGTCCGGCCATAGAATATCTGAAGAATATGGCCGCAGAACCGAAGAATATGCTTGTATTCGTCGGTTACCAGGCCGAAGGGACGATGGGTAGACGTATACAAAAGGGCTGGAAGGACATACAGCTGGACAGCGGGCATAATATCCAGCTGAACATGGAAGTACAGACCGTTGGCGGTCTTGGCGGACACAGCAATTTTCAACAACTTTTGACATATTTACAGAGATACAAGAACAAGCCAAGAAAGATCATAACAAATCACGGTGATAATGCTTCTACTGTAGAGCTCGCGAGAACAATACACAGAATGTTCAAGGTAGAGTCAATTGCACCAAGAAACCTGGAGACTATCCGGCTAAGGTAATTGTACTTTTAAACCTTACTATTAATTAGAAATAGGTGTTTTTGGTATGTTTGTAGGATACGGCAAGAAGATACGGGTCAAGACCCGTGAGGTAGAGAGAAAATCAAAGAAATTGTACAAGTGTCCTTCCTGTTCAAGGGTATCAGTGAAACGTGAATCTCACGGAGTGTGGAAATGCAAGAAATGCAGCATAAAGTACGCTTCCGGAGCATTTGAGTTTAAATGGTGATTAAATGTATGTATGTTTAAAGTGCAGAAAAGAATTCCAGATGGAAGACAGGATCAGATGCCCGTTCTGCGGGTTCAGGATACTGGCAAAAGCAAGACAGCCATTTAGAAAAAGAGTTTCAACAAGGTGAGTTAAATGAGTGATTTAGAAAATCTTATAGGCCATTTCCAGATGCAGAACCAGCAAATGCAGCAGATTCTTCTGCAAAAACAAACATTAACAATGCAGGCTAAAGAAATCGAAAAAGCTCTGGAACAGGTGGAGTCCACAAAAGAAGATGTTTACAGGACTGTTGGTCCTATACTGGTAAAAACACCGGCAGCTGAGATTAAAAAGCAGTTAGAGGATGAAAAGGAAGATATTGATCTTAAGTTAAAATCAATGGAAATGCAGGAGAAAAAGCTTAAGGATAAAATGAAGGAAAACCAGGAGAAAATCCAGGGTATGATACCTTCCGGCCAGGGCGGATAATATGCAAGAGTTGATGGGTATGAATATTGATGAAATAAGCAAGATGTTGGACGAAATCAACGACGACAGGACAGTTCCAAGGAATGTAAGGACTCTGGTACAGGAAGCCAAGACTAATCTGGCAAACTCAAAACAGGACATGGCTGTCAGAATTAACTCGGCTATTTCTATTCTGGATGAAGTTTCCAACGATTCAAACATCCCTATTTACACCAGAACGCAGATCTGGAACATTGTTTCTATGCTTGAAATCATGAACGAGAAAACGAAAGCGTAATTTCCCTGTAATTGGCTTAGTTTTATATAATTGCTAGGGCTTAAAATACAAAGGTGAGAATATGGTAATAAAAGATATTGTTGGAAAATTGAAGGGTTCCGGAGAGGATTATATCGAAATAGACATGTCTGACGAGGAAAGACTGGATAAACAACTGATGGTTGAAGTTGAGAGACTGGATAATTATGCGGATTCTGACAGATTGCAGGCGAAAGTACGCGAAGGAAGCGTATTGATCGTGAAAATACGTGAACTCAAGGCAAAGGACATGGAAGAGCTAAGAAGAGCTGTTGAGAAACTGAAGAAAACATGCCTTGCCGTTAACGGCGACATTGCAGGTCTTGGTGAAGACTGGCTTGTTTTGACACCTTCAGCTGCCAAAGTTCACAGAGAAGAAGAAAGCGACTAGGGCTTCAAATGCAACTCAAAGATTTATCTGGAGTACACTGTGATGAGCTGGAAAGGGATTATGTAATGCTTGGTTCTATTTTTCCAAACTCTTTGACACAGGGTGTTGATCTCAGGGATTCTTCTGCATATCCCGGTGCGGTTGGTTACAGATTTCAGGGTGGTACCTGGGGAAATCCAAAAAGAATTGTTTACTACGCTAAGATACAAAGTCTTTAGATTCGTCAACGAAGTAGTGGATCCTTAGATGATCAGAAAGGTCCTTGTTCTTCTTTACCATTTTCCAGAAATCGTGGTGTTCTATGACCTTCTTTTTTGCAAGTTCAGCAGCAATATACTTTGGCACTCCTTTCTGTGCCAGGTTTTCAGGCGTGTCCTTCAAAAATGTGTTCAGCAGCTGGACAGCTGTTTTGAACTTTCTAGGAATATCGGCGACCCATTCGTTTTCTTCCACATAGACGAAATTCTTTGAATACTTTGTCAAAAATTCCTTGGAGTGTTTTTCAACAAGTATTGACGGTCCTATCATCTTCTTTACTGCCGGCAGGTTCCATGTTTCCAGTTCAAATACTATAGTACAGTTCTTTTCCGCATACTCCATTGCACGGATTACCTTGAACTCGTTATGCTCCAGCAAATGCAACAGTCTGTTCGTTGCCCTGCGGAGCTGGGGATAAAGAACATCGTCAATAACGTCAGATTTTTTGAACTCAAACGCGATAAACTTTGTCTCACGTTTTTGAAGCTGGTTTATCTGCACGGCAGATAATGGCTTTTTCTCTGAAAGGAAAAACGTCTTTATGGACGGTTTTTTCCTGTATTTTTTGGCTTCTGAGATGAACTTGATGAAGTTCTTTCCGCTGACAACTGCGCCTACGTTACGATTATGGTCAATAGGATCTACCATAACCAGAGGATGGTCACGGAACTTTGTCAGCGGCACGCCCAAATGCTGTTCTATATTGATAACAAAAGGCGGTTCCCATTCAGCTGCTGCTTCCATGACATTATCAAAACTCATGTAATGAAGTACCAGCAGTTCGCAGATATATCCCGAGAATCCCTGGTTCTTTGCGTCAGAACCATAGACACCTATGCCCTTGCAGAACTGTTTTAACAAACGTATCTCGTCCACCATCGACGGTTTGATATAGTCAAGAACGTACTTCAGATGTAAAGGAGACCTGTCCACGGCTGATTTTATTCTTTCGCCCGGGCGGATCTGATAACAAGGAACTATATCTACGTTGAAGCCCCTTATAGTGGAGTTTGTGTACGGGTGTTCTGCGTATTTTACTCTCCACTTGCCACCCAGTTCTTCTGTAATCCTTTTTCCGTATTCCAGTCCAAGCTTCTCCAGTTCCTCTCTTTGTACGGCATAATCAAACATGATGAATATGTCAATATCGTGATCACCGGCCAGCCATGTGAATTTTCCGATAGAACCGACGGCTACAGCGTCCAAACCGGATACCTTTTTGGCTGTTTCTATCAGGTCGTCCACGAGTTTCCTGACTTTTTCGATTTCCTTTGTGCTGGGTTTGATTTTTTTTAGAACTTCATTCTTTACGTCCATATGCTTATTTAGTTTGCTATAATAAAAACCTATAGGTGTTATTTATGGAATTCGTTTCACACGACTGGATAAACCCCGGGACCATAGAAAAGAGGTCTTACCAGGAATCTGTGGTGAAAACGGCTGTTAACGACAATACGTTATGTGTTTTACCCACTGGACTGGGTAAAACGTCAGTAGCGGCAATAGTGGCTGCCGAGCGCTTAAAGCGCAATATGAAAAGCAAGATACTCTTTATGGCCCCTACCAGACCACTGGTCCAGCAGCACAAGAACAGTTTTGACAAAATGCTTAAACTGGGTCTGGAAATGTGTGTACTGACAGGTGAGACAAAGGCAGAGGATAGGCATAAAATCTATAGAAACATGGACATAATTTTTGCCACACCCCAGACAATCAGGAATGACATCAAAAACGGATTGCTGGATCTAAGAGATTTTTCACTGATAATATTTGACGAAGCGCACAGATGTGTCGGCCAGTACTCTTACGTGTACATAGCCAAGGTCTACATGAACCGTGCGGAGGATCCTTTGATACTTGCTTTAACGGCTTCGCCCGGCGGACAAAAATATAAGATAAATGAAGTGAAGGAAAGACTTTTTGTAAAGAATGTAGAGATAAGAACTCGTGAGGACAAGGATGTCAAACCTTATGTCCAGGAAGTAAAAAACGAATGGGTTAACGTGGAATTGTCAATACCGATGAAATCAATCCGTACATACTTAACGAACATAAAGAACGCGCGGATAAGCAAGTTAATGAAGTGGGGTGTTGTGAAATCTTCACATGTGAATAAGACGCAGCTGCTTAACATGCAGCACGAGCTGGCCAAAAAGAAGACGGGAATAGGTTATGCTTCTATGTCACTGATAGCTGAGATAATAAAAGTTGACCACGCGTTATTGCTGCTGGAAACACAATGCATAAGCGGGCTGACCAACTATCTGGAAAAGCTTAACAAAGAAGAGACGAAAGCAAGCCAGAGACTTCAGAAAGAAGAGAACTTCAAGAATGCCGTTCGTCTCGCAAGCGAACTTTATGATGAGGGAAAGGAACATCCCAAGATGGAGAAACTTATAGAGATAATAGGGAAAGAACTGGAGAATAAAGAGGCCAGAATAATTGTTTTTGCGCAGTACAGAGATACCATAGCAAGAATTGCTGAAGGGCTGGCTGATGTCAAAAATGCTGCGCCCGTAGAATTCATCGGCCAGGCAAAGAAGTCCGGTAAAGGATTGAGCCAGAAAGAACAGACGCAGATACTTAGTGAATTCCAGATGGGTTTTTACAACGTGCTCTGTGCAAGCCAGGTTGCCGAGGAAGGGCTGGATGTAGTGGAGACAAATGTTGTAATCTTTTACGAACCGACCCCTTCGGCTATAAGAAAAATACAAAGAAGCGGCCGTACGGCCCGTACACAGGTAGGAAAAGTTATCGTGTTACTGGCAAAGGATACGAGGGATGAAGCTTACCACTGGTCAGCGCACCGCAAAGAAAAGCAGATGACCAGAACATTGACACAGATGAAGATGAAGACGCTGGAGGATTTCAAGTGATAATATACGCGGACAAGAGAGAAGACAGCAGGGTACCCGCGCTGCTTGAGCAAAGCTGTACTCTAAAGCGTAAACAGCTGAAGGTCGGGGATTATCTGCTTAGCAAACGTGTAGCAGTAGAGCGTAAAACGTGCCAGGATTTTGTTCAAAGCATAATTGACGGCAGGCTGTTTCGTCAAGTGGAAGAGTTGAAAGCTAATTTTGAGAAACCGCTGATGATCATAGAAGGCGAAGACTTCGATCTTGATATAAAAATTCATCCTAACGCGATAAAAGGTGCGATAGCTTCGATAAGTATTGACTATGGCGTGCCGATAATCTGGACCGTTACGCAAAAAGAAACAAGCGAGTTTTTGTTAACCATTGCTAAACGGGAACAGGAAGGTAAAAAACGCGGTTTTGCCGTGAGAGGCACTAAAAAGAAGAAATCTATGAATGATGTCCAGGAATTTCTTATAGCGGGGCTGCCAAACATCAACACAAAAACTGCTAAAAATCTTTTGAAGCATTTCGGCAAACCGGAAAAGATATTTGCAGCCAGTGAAGCAGAGCTTCAGGAAATGCCGGGTATGGGCCCTAAAACTGCAAAAAACATCAGAAAGATACTTTCTAAAAGGTATGAAAAATCTATATTGGAATGAAAGGACGAAGTGCAGGGGGCTGGATTGTCACTTTGGTATTGGCGGCCATAGGTATCAAGATTATTACATGGTTAAGCAACAGCTACATCTCTCAGGCAGACACTGGAATGTTTTCTGATCTTATAGCGAGCTTTGCAAGAATCGGCGATCTGTTGTTTTATGGTCTGCTTGTTCTGGCAGCTTTATTGATTCCTGTGTATCTACAAAGGAGGAAAAAGAATGTTGTGCCTAGTAGGCCTCGGCCTGTGGAACGAGAATGACATGTCACTCAAGGGTCTGGCTGCTTTAAAGAAGGCAGACAGCGTTTACTGCGAGTTCTATACAAACAGATGGCTGGGGGATCTGAAAAAACTGGAAGACATATCAGGAAAGAAGATACATGTGCTCTCAAGAGAAGACGTTGAAAGTGAAAGAATCACGGACGAGGCTAAAGAAATGAATGTTGTGCTGCTGGTTCCGGGAGATCCTCTTGTTGCAACAACGCATGTGCAGCTTCTGATAGATGCGAGGGGAAAAGGCGTGGAGACGGAAATAATTCATGCATCAAGCATATTTACCTCTGTAGCTGAAACAGGTTTGCAGCTTTATAAATTCGGCCGCACAACCACGCTGGCCTTTTTAGAGAAGTCCTTCAAGCCGTCAAGTCCCTATGAAGTAATACAGGAAAACAGGAAGGCCGGACTGCATACATTGCTGCTTTTAGATATCAAAGAGCAGGACAGGTATATGACGATAAAGGACGGTATAGAAGTACTGAAGGCTATAGGAGAACATCTTGACGATAAAACAAAAATAATAGCATGCTGCCAATTAGGATCACCTGATCAGAAAATAAAGTACGGCACAATGGGCGAGTTATCTAAAGATGGCTCACTCAAGGAAACGCCTGCTGTTATAATTTTGCCGGGAAGGCTGCACTTCAAGGAAGAAGAGGCATTGGCGATGTATAATGGAAAAGCTTAGAGAAGAGACAGAGAAGTGGCTGGTACGCGTAAAGGAAAAGCGGTCCAAACTACAGTCAGAATCAATACACATGAAGAATATTGACGCTTACATTTCAGATAGCCAGCACTTTCTGGAAAAAGGCGACCTGATAAGGGCGTTTGAGGCTGTTATATGGGCCTGGGCATGGATTGAAATACTAGAAGAACTAAGAGCGTTGTGATACTATGGGAAAAATTGGTACTATACGAGGTGTTATGAAGATATTCTTCGCTGACACAAAGGAAGACTGGGACAGAATGGACAAAAAGTTCTACAAGCTGGTGTTTGGCGTGACGGCGTTTATACTTATGGCACTATTCTGGTTCTATTTTATCAGAAACATTGTGCCTTTTGGATTCTAAATTTTATATAGCAGGGACATGATATTTCTTATATGAAGGGTGTATCTCCCATATTCGCTGCTGTTCTTATTTTACTCATAGCTATCTCACTGTTCGGTATGGCTGCTGTTTTTGTATGGGATGCAACTGAAACTGGCAAGGATATTGTCTACAGGCAACAGGAAGAACAATCAGAAGGTATTCCGTTGATTACCAGCCTGGAGGGTAATACGATACAGATCAAGGGTGTTGGACGCAGTGAACTGAAGAATCCCGAGTTCTATGTAAATGACAAGAGGGTTGACGCACTTGGACCTGCGATACTTCATCCCGGCGTTGTTGGTGAGTATGAACTTGATTCCCAGCAGATGGCACAGTTTTCCGGGGAGGTTGAGATAAAAGTAACCACAGGAGACGGCGAGGACTTTTTAACCAGGATAATTCGCGGTATGGGACTTATATTCATCGCCCCATTTGAGTTCGTTGTGCCGGAAGTCGTCTACGCTCTTCCAGGCAGTGATATACTGTTCAGAGACTCAACCAATACAACAGACATGATGGTAATCTCAGAGCCGGGTAATGTCGGCATAGGCACTTCTACACCTGCAGAAAAACTGCACGTAATAGGAAACATACTTGCTACCGGCACTGTCTGTGATGTAAACGGCTGTATCGGAAGTGGAGGCGGTTCCGGGGGTGGAAATGTTTCTGGTGTTACTTTACACGCTGCCAAGATGACACAAACAGCTGTTCAGAATATTCCTTCAGGCGGTAATGGTTATGAAATCAGGTTTGATGTTGAAAACTTTGATGTAGGAGATATAGCCGATGTCACAAATAACCGGTTTGTAATTGAAAGGTCGGGAAAATATCTGATAACTGCAAGTATTGGTTTACATAATCTCGGTAGCGGCAAAGGTGCATGGCTTAGACTATTGAAAAACGGGGCAGGGGTAAAGTGGGCCTTATCAAGGGAAGATGAAACTATTGGAATCCCGGGTTTATCAGAAGTTCTGGATCTTGCTGCGGGGGATGTGCTTACCCTGCATGTTTATCACAACAAGGGTTCCAGCTTAAGCACTTTTATGAATGTCGAATACCAGGCACGCATGTCTGTGATGGAACTGTCAAAATCAAGCGGTGGCGGCGGTAATGGCAGCAGCCTCTGGTCAGAATCAGGAAGTGATATTTACTATAATTCAGGTGAGGTGGGTATAGGAACTGCCACACCAACGAGAGAACTCCATGTTATTGGCGACATTGAGGCAAGCGGATCTATGTACGCAACTGCTTACTACTATACCTCGGATGAAAGACTGAAGAGAAACATAAATCCTGTGGAAGGCCTCAGTATAATAGAGAAACTTGAAGGTGTTACTTTTGATTTTCTGGATGGCGAAACCGGTGCCGGTCTGATCGCACAGGATGTGCAAAAAGTTCTGCCGGAAGCTGTTTCGGAATCTGACGGATTGCTTTCCGTGAATTATGCAGCGCTTATGGCTCCTCTAATTGAATCAGTAAAGGAATTAAAAAAAGAGAATGATCTTTTGAGAGAAGAGCTTTCTGCTCTCAGGCAGGAGGTGTCTCTATTAAGAGAAAACGCAGAGTGAAAAGAAAAAGTGTTGACATATTCAGAAAAGAGGATGCTATTCTCATATGTTTCCTGAGTTTTCTTCTGCTTGTGCTGGTTGTTCATGCAACTACAATACATTCCGTGAACCCCGGGGCAAACAAGGAAATCACTGAGTTTAGCACCTGCAAAAAAATCACGAACAGCGGCAGTCACGGTATATTTGTGCCAACGGGCTCAAATTCTGAGTGGCAGGCATTTTACGATAATCCTCCGGCTGGAATATCTATAGGAAACTGTTACGTTCCGCCGGCTCCCAAGTGCGGTAAATGGGACGGTAACAGTGCATGTAGATGCGGCAGTGGTAAAGTCTGTAATTACCAAACTTTAGGTTCAATGGACAAGGACACCTGCAGCGAGCAATGTAAAGCTACCTATGCAGAATGCTGTGAATATAGTAATGGCGTGTGTTATAAAAACTGGGGTAAAACCCCTCATATCGTGGGCGGTTTTGGCGGATGGCTGGCAGCCATGTGCTAGAGTTTTTTGATCTTACCCGGTCTTGGCTCGAAACAACTACCCTCGGAGAGTAATTCATTGACTATTGTATCCACTGTGCTTTCATCCAGTCCTGCAGCCTTCAGAAGTTCAGTATAATCACAACCTTCACCCTGGTCGAGCTCTTCAATCATTTTCAATATACTCTCTTTGTCCTTGCTTGGTGCCTCCGGCACGTCCTCAGTCTGGAGAATTGCCTCGACCTCTTCCGGTTCTATACCATATCTTTCTTTCATAATGCGCTGTAATTCGGTCACATCGCTTGCCTGTGACTTGTTTTCAAGTATTATTTCCTTCTTTCGGTTAAGCTCAACCTTGTCGGATATGATTTCCAGCTCGCGCAGCAGCAAAAAGTTAGGATCTTCGAGGGCACTTATTATTTCAGGATTGATGTATATCTCGCCCTGATATTCCTTAACGCGTCCGACAACATCCACGTCTGATCCAGCATCAATTTTCTCGAGCATTGCAACAGCGTTGAACACCTTGACCCTGACAGTCCCTGTGCCGTCATCCAAGGTAACAGATGCGAACTTGCCTGATTCTGAAACGAACTTGTCTACAACTGTAGCTGCTATCCTTACACGTGAAAGTCTTTTACCATAACTTGTCAGTACATAATTCGGATTAAATCCCTCCTGAGGTACGTACTTTCCTTCTACAATATCCTGGATTTTTGTCTTTACACTGTTTATTCTTTTTTTCTCCATAATCAGAACCTCCAAAACTCTACCCATTTTATACCGAGGATTTATTTAAATCTTCCTCAGATACCCAGGTCTTGGCTCGTGGATCATACCGTCCCTTAGCAGTCTGTCAATGATCTCGTCGATGTTGTCAATACCCTGGTTTTCGGCCTCCGCTTTCAAGTCATCAATAGCAACTTCCTTAGATTCCTTCTGAAGATCCTCCAGAATCTTCAGTACTCTCATTAATTTTGTTCTCTTGCTGGCCGTGACGCCTCCCTCCAGACGGTCAACATCAAACGTTTCCGTCTCCATATCGTAACCTAATTGTGTCAAAGAAGCCATCATGAGTCTGATAGAACGCTCGGCGTCTTCCTTCCGTACTGTTGTGTCTAACCTTATCTTTGCTGAAGCTTCTGCCAATCTTATCAGTGCCTCATACTGACGTAATGTTATGGATACGGCTGTTGATTCTGTGGAGGCATACTTATTTCTCATATCTATGTAGAAATTCTTCAACATCTCGGCAGCCTCCTTGGAAAGTTGCATTTTTTCTATTTTCTTCGCGTATGCAATGTACTTTCTTAAAAGGGCAACATCTATGGACGGTGTTATTACCTCTGGAGTTGTACGAGAAGATACAATATGAGAGGCTAACTGCTCGTCTATTGACTTGTTTGGACGGTCGCGTAAAGCAAACTTCAGGTCAAATCTTGACAGAAGTGTTTCAGGTATCTGGATCTGTTCGCCTATGGAAGTATAAGGATCAAATCTTCCGAACTTCGGGTTTGCGCCGGCCAGCACGGCTGTTTGGGCCGGTAACGTGGCTACAATGGACGCTTTAGCTATGGAAACTGTTTCCACAGACGTTGCTTCGTGCATGGCTATCTGGTCATCACGATTCATCTTGTCGAATTCGTCTATTGAAATCATTCCCTTGTTACAAAGTATCAGCGCGCCTGCTTCAAGCATCCAGCCGCCCAGTTCTTCATTTTTTACAACAGTTGCGGTTAAACCTGCGCCGGAGACACCAGAACCGGACACATAACGACCCCTTGGTACTATAGACGAAGCTAACTTCAGCATCATGGTTTTTCCCACACCGGGGTCACCGGTGAGAAGCACATGTATGTTACCCCGTATTCTTGAACCGTCCGGCAGTACATGTGCTATGCCGCCGAACAGCTGCAAAGCCACGGCATCCTTGATGTCATCAAAACCGAATATACCCGGGGCAATAGAAGCTCTAAGTTTGTCATAAATATCAGAACTTGCGGCAAGCTGCTTTATCTGTTCTTCCTCTTCCGGTGATATCTCTAATTCCTCAAATTCAACCTGGCTTGTTTCAACGTGGTTTGCTTCCATGAGCATGTCCATGTGAACTGTTAGTTTTCCTTTACTGTGTTTTGGGACCTCTTTGATTATGCCTATTACATTCAGATTGCTTCCGGGATCTGTTTTCTTCTGCATCCTTGGTGTCGTAAGATCTTCTTTCAGAACTACAATTATTTCTCCCGGCTGTTCACCGCTTGTAATTTCAAACGGTTCCTGGGCCTTTAGACGTCGTACGTCAATCATTTTCTTGTCCACAAGTGCAAAGTCTCCTCTCCTGCCGCACTCGCATACAGCCGGTTTTTGCAAAAGTTTTGAGTCCTGATGTACGGTTATCCTTGCCTTGCAGTCAGGGCATTCAAAGACTGCCTCGTATATCTGGGGTGTAACTTCCGTTGCACCTCTAATGGTAGTGCTTATTGACCACAGCTGGTTTAGATGTATGGCTCTCAGATTTCTTATTCTTAGATGCCTGCTCTCCGGCAGATTGAATATTCTCACGTTCATTCGTTCTTCCGTATCGCCTACGGCGGCAGCCGCAGCGTTGAAAGCCTTTAGAACTGGTTCCGGCGTGTGCAGAAGCTCGTCCGCCAGAATAGGATCAAAACGATCAAGGATAGAGAAATCAACAAACAACGCTTTTTCTTCTTTCAGTGCCTTGACCAACTCAGGATAGTAATATTCACGTATGAATTTTTCCAGCTTTTCCTGGTTGTCCATTGGATCTAAACGTCGAGAATATATTTAATGCGATGCCGTGCATTTCCAGTGCATCAAGTGGAGCTAACTCTTTAACGCTTTAAGCTGGGCTTCTAATTTTGCAACGGCTTTCTTAACACTGTCCAGAGATTTTGCGCCTGCACAGACAACTCTGCCAGAACTAAATAGTAAGAACGCCACCTTTGGATCGTAGATTCTGTAAACCAGACCCGGGAACTGTTCCGGTTCGTACTCACTGTTTTCCAGCTGGAACGCCAACTGGTCAAGATTCAGATCTCTCCCAAGATTAACAGCAACGACAATGTTTTCTATCTTTACCTTAAGATTGTCTACATTGTAGCGAATGCCTATCTTCTTGATGTTCTTTACCGTCTTTTTCAAAGCCTCTTTGGCAGCAGCTGTGCTGCGTGCTCCGACACAAATGATTTTTCCTGATCTAAATATCAAGGTTGCAACCTTTGGGTTGTCTAGTCTGTAAACCAACCCGGGAAACTGTTCCGGTTCGTACTCACTGGACTCTAGCACGTTCAAAAGTTTATCCAAAGAAATGATTTTCTTTATATCCGTAGAAGCTACAACATTTTCAATCTTTATTTTCTCAGCCACAAAACCACACTCCAATCCCCTTTAAATACTGGTATTTAAATATACTGCGAAACATTTAAATACTACTGGTGAGGTCATGATTTATAGAGATCTGATAAAGCTTGATACCAAGACTGACTCTTTTTCTGATATCACAAAAAAAGTTGAGGAAGTTATAACGAAAAGCGGCATTCCTGACGGCTTGTGTAACGTATTTGTGAAAGGAACAACCGCTGCATTGCTTGTAAACGAGAATGACAGGATGTTAATAGAGGACTTTCTGCAGTTAATGGATGCTGTTGCACCAAAAGGAAAGCTTTACCAGCATCCTGAAAACGGTCATTCACATTTGAGAGCTACTTTGCTTAACAACGGCATAACAATACCTATTGCAAACCATAAACTCTTCATAGGAGAGTGGCAAAATTTGCTGCTGTTTGAGTTTGATGTGGAAAACAGACAGAGAGAAATTGTCGTGACCATCTATGGTCCTTAAAAACATTGTGCGTCTAGTTCTTTTATGGATGTAAGAATATGTCCCAGATGCAACAGTCCTAACACGGATTTAGGCCAGGACATCTGGTGGGGTGACAGGGTATATGTTTGTAAAAGATGTAATTTTAGATCCACTTTATTTCCGATAATAACTGTAGAAAAGAGTGAAGAGCTAAAAAAGTTAAAACTGAAACCTCTCAAAAGGGAGTGGGTAGAATGAAACTGGCAGCATTAGTCAGCGGTGGGAAGGACTCACTGTATGCGGCGTATCTGGCCAGCAAAGAACATTCAATAGAGTATATAATTTCCATGGTTTCCGAGAATCCTGAAAGCTACATGTTTCACAACCCTAACATCAGGCTTGTCAGGGATATAGCAAAGGCAATGAATATTGAACATATAGAAAAGAAAACGAAGGGTGAAAAGGAGGAAGAGCTAAAAGATCTCGAAGAAGCCATAGCATCCGTAAAGGACAAGGTAGATGGTATTGTTACAGGCGCTGTTGCAAGTAACTATCAGAAGAAAAGAATTGATTCAATCTGCAAAAGTCTTGGGCTGCTGTCTTTTGCACCGCTGTGGCATATGGCACCGGAACAATACATGCGGGAGGCCATACTGGACGGTTTTGAGATGATAATTGTTGGCGTGGCTGCACCGCCTTTAGATGAAAGCTGGCTGGGAAGGCAGATAGACGGGGATGTGATAAGGGAATTAATGCTTCTTAATAAAAAACACGGCATACACGTAGGCGGCGAGGGCGGGGAGTATGAATCACTGGTGCTGGATTGTCCGCTATTTGAAAAAAGAATCAGGGTTCTGGAATCTGAGAAGATATGGGATTCAAAAACACGATCCGGTCACCTTAACGTAAGAGAAATGGAATTAATCAACAAAAATTAGAAAGATCTTTCTATAAGACCTTCCCTGTAATCAGCTAACTGTTTTCTCGTCGGTCTTTTACCCAATTCCGCAATAAATGGAATTGTGCTTGCTTGTATGCCAAAATTTTTGTATACGTAAGTCATTGCCGCCCCGAGCGGATCGCCGTCACCACTATCTTTGAGGTATTCCCTTAATTTTAACACGGCCTTTTTACGAGCCGTGGCACCTCCTTTGGTATAAGCCTCTACTGCATCTTCTATCTGTTCCATTGTTATCCTTGATAGGTGTGTCATTTCTATTGATCTTCCTTCTTCCCGTCTACGTTCTACAGCGCTATATTTTCTTGCCATATTAATCAGTAAGAATGGTAAACGAAGTCTTTTTAAAGTGCTATCCGAACCTGGCGTTTTCCAAAGAGCTACCGCAGGCACAGCCGCGGTTGTCAGGTATATTTGGTATACAGTCAAGAATCAATCTCTTTAACTTCTCCGTATTTTTCTGGAAATTGATCATCACGTCCTTTACGTCAACGGCTTTTACCGATGAATCATCCTTTACGCCTGCGTCATAGTCTGTAACAAGCGATATATTTGTGTAACACATCTCCATCTCACGCGCAAGCACAACTTCAGGATATTGTGTCATGTTTATAATGTCCCAGCCATTTGATTTGTAAAAATTGCTTTCTGCGCGCGTTACAAACCTGGGGCCGTTTACTACAACTACTGTGCCGCTCTCATGCAACGGAAGGTTTAACTTTTTAGCCGCCTTTATAACAACGTCCCTTGTTTCCGGACAATAAGGATCGGCGGAACTTATGTGTGTCACGGGGACTTCGTCAAAAAAAGTGTCTTCCCTGTTTGCGAAGTTTACAAACTGGTCTGAAATGACAAAATGACCGGGTTCTATCTTTTTCTTTAAAGATCCCACGGCTGTGGGTGCTATTACTCTTGTAACACCGATTTCCCTGAAAGCGTAAAGATTTGCCTTGTAAGGTATCATATGAGGCGGGAACTCATGATGGGCACCATGACGGGCTATAAACGCCACTTCCTTTTTACCCAGTCTACCAAGCATTATAGGCGAGGAAGGAGGACCAAAGGGTGTTTCCTTTTCTATGATTTCCACTTCATCCAAAAGATTATAGAATCCTGAACCACCAAATATACCAATCATATAATCCCTTTCTTTCAAAAGAAAGCCATTAATGGAAAAGAAAATATTATTTTTAGCCCTCTTATCCTGGGTTATCTTTAACGAAAAACTTTTTATTGACAACATTGATAGAATGCTTATGATAAGCTATTCATACGGACCAAAAGTGACTGTAGACATACTGCCGGCGCATTACTTTGACGGTGGTGTCGTTGCGTTTACACGACTGGACGGGCATGTAGCAATGCCTGAAATGCACAGAGTGCCGTATGAAAAAGGCGTCCATTCCTGGCCGTTTGTTCTTGCACACGAAGAAATGCATAATCGTATAGAAGAATCAGGTGGTGTACAGGATGAGCGTGGAATTAATGATCATGTTGCTTACCAACTTGGGCGGAGAGGCATAGGACATGACAGATTTCCGTTCCCTAGTTACTAATTAAAGCTTTTATTGTATACCTTTTAGATGCGCGTACACATAATCACGTACGGCTGTTCTAACAACAAAGCCGAAAGCCAGATCATGACAGGTTTGCTCCGCAAACAGGGTAATCAGCTTGTTGATAACATAGATGATGCAGATGCGATTGTCCTGAATACATGTAGCGTTAAGAGCACTACAGAGCAGAAAATACTACACAACATTTCTACTATACACAAGAAAAATCCCGACAAGCGTATTGTTGTTGCAGGATGCATGCCTGAGGCTGAATATGAAAAAGTCAAGGAAATTGCACCCTTTGCATCTCTTTTGAGCACACATCATATTGACAAAATAGAAGAGGCTTTAAGAACTAAAACAGAATTCATGGGCAAGGCTAAACTGACCAAGGTAACGCTGCCAAAGGCCAGCGGGGAGTACCCCAACATAATCCCGATATCAAGCGGTTGTTTATCATCATGTTCATTCTGCTCAACGAAGATAGCAAAAGGTCATCTTGTTTCTTATCCGGCTGCCAAAATCACAATGGAAATAGCAAGGGCCAAGGAAGAAGGACAGAAAGAGTTCTGGTTAACATGCCAGGATTGCGGCTGTTACGGGTTTGACGACAACACAAACATGGCTCAGCTGATACAGAAGATAACAAAGTGTGTAAGAGGGCAGTATTTCCTCAGAATAGGCATGATGAACCCGGAGCATACAAAAATAATCCTTCCAGAACTTATAGAGGCTTACAAAAACAATCATGTTTTCAAATTTTTGCACATCCCTATACAAAGCGGGTCACAGGGAATACTGGATGTTATGAGAAGAGGTCATAAAGTGGAGGATTTTGTTGAAATAATCGAAAAATTCCGTGAAGAGTTTCCTGATATCACAATATGGACTGACATAATTGTCGGATTTCCGGGGGAGACCAAAGAAGACTTCGCGAAGTCGTTATCACTCCTCCGCAAAATAAAGCCTGACTTTACTAATATTTCCTCTTACAGCGTGCGTCCTAACACCCAGGCATCAAAGATGAAGCAGATTCCAACGCATGTAAAGAAAGAGCGCACAAGAAAGGTGAGTGAGATCGCCAGAGAGCTATCGCTCCAAAACAATAAAAGATGGGTCGGCAAAACGGGTGCAGTTATAATTGACGAATATAATGAAGAAAAAGGCAACTTTGTAGGCAGGAACTATGCCTATAAACCCGTGGCCGTGAAGGGCAAATTCAAGTTAGGGGACGTAATAGCCGTGGAGATCACAGATGCCATTTCTACCTGCCTAATAGGAAAGCCCCTATAGTGATCTGTAACTTAACGTCAGCTAAACAAACATTTTTAAAGTTCGGGCCTGGACTTAGAAGGAGACATTTTCTCTGTTAAAAAATCAACAATCAGATCCTTCATCTTTGAATATTGTGTTGGTTCGGAGTAGCTATGTTCTGCTCCTTTAACAACTTCAACTTCTGCATTAACTATTCTTGCAAGTTCATAACTGCTCTTTATTGGAACAACCCTGTCTGCATCACCATGAACAATTAATACCGGACAAGAGATATCCTTAACCATCTCAAGCGTATTGAAAGTGAGTAAATCCCTAAAGAAATTGTAATCTAATTCAAAATTTTCTCCAAGTTCATCATAGTGTAAGAAACCATCTTCCTTCCATTTGTCGAGTCTTTCACTGCCCAGTCTTTCTCTCCAGAATCCAATTGGCTCTATTACAGGAGATTTAAGAGCCAAAGCATTAATCCCTGAGTCCTGTGAGGCTGCAATTAACGAGATTAATCCTCCAAAACTAGAACCCATCAAAGCAATACTATAGTCTCCTTTGGTTCGGACAAATCTAATTGCTGCTTCAAGGCTGTTCACACATTTTGATAATGTAACATCCTTAGAAACAGTATAATTAGAGCCCTTGCAATAAAGTGGTCCATGACCGTAATAATCAAACCTGAATGTTCCAAGCCCTGCCTTGTTTAACTCGTTTTGTAACTCCACGTAAAGCTTGCTCTCTTTACTCGATGAGAAACCATGAGATATAATCACAATAGATCTGGCATGTCTAGGTAGGGAAAGCGTTCCAATAAGCTTATTTCCTTCCATATCCTGAAAAGTTATATCTTCCATACCAATAGGATTATTCTTCAGTTTAAAATATGTGTATTATATCAAATCTACCTGCCTAATAGGATGGCATATAGAAAGCTTTATATACTAGTCACTATATAGTAGTAACAATTACTGGGGTGATTGTATGAAAATGACAGAAGGAAGAACTTTGGAAAAGGGTGTAAAAATAGGTAATGCTCGTCTAGTAGGTGCTGACGAATTTGGCATGCCTTTGTTAAGAGATAGTGAAACTGGAATTGTTTATAGATTTGAAAAAGACGGGGAAGGCCTGAGAGTCTATCCAGGTACTCCTGAAGAAATTTCTGCTGAAAGAAGAAAATCGTACATACAGAAGCATATTCAACCTGAGCACGTTGCTGCATATCATTCAGGTCTAGAGAGAGGTGAAAGAGTCCATTCAAGTATATATTCACCTGAGGGTTCAGACGTGAAGATTGTTGCAAGAAACGGTGTCTGGAATAATGCCGTATGGGACTGGGTGGTTGATGGTGCTGTTATGGCAACTACTGTCGTTCCGAAATTCGGTGAATAATCATGCAAATGGGTCACATGTCTGAAAAACGTATTGATAACAGTGCTCTTCACAGAGCCAGAGGCAGACAGACTCTTGTTAAAAGATTGAAATATGCAGGTGCTGTAGCAATACTGGCCGGAATGGGAGCAGGTTATTTGTCTCATATCTCAAGTGAAAAAAGAGATTATAGGGAAATGGAAGATGCTGTTCAGGATGCTCCTTGGACCCAGGTTGATCTTGGTAATAGAACACTTTCTGATTGTTATGATGCTGAAAGAGCCGGACGTGATGATTTTCCTAAGTATGAAGTATGGAGACGTGCTGTTCTAGAAAGAAATAATGATCGTATCTCCGGTACTGTTGAATTACCGCAATTAACAGGAACCGGCTGTGGTGAATAATAGCCTAGAACGGTATCAAAGAGAAGAGGAAAGGCGACAGGAACATCGACAAGATGATATATACGACGAATCCTATGACAGCTACTTTTGCTTTTGTGCCTGAATCTGAAGAAAGTAACACTTCTCCCAAAACTAGCCAGACCAGTATTGGCAGTATATATGCTGATACCAAAACAGGCAGAGCTACGAGACTTAATATAACTGCTCCGATTATTGGTGTGATAAACAGGGCCACAAGCGCCATAATGAATATCTTCTTTGCATCAATACTGTGCGCGATCAGCTTATCTGCTATAACAAGGGCAATAAACGCCACTACGGCATTAAGCAGCAGTGCTATAACACCGCCAATTGAAAGCGGCACTGCAGCAAGAATATCAACCATAAGACTAATTGCTCGTTTTTGTATTTAAATCAGTTTTTTCTAAGATGTTAGAATGGAAATGCAGCAAATAGCAAGAGCGTACGGGGAAGGTAAATATATCATTTGGGTGGATGACAAAAAGACTGAAGCTCTTACACAGGATTATCTGAGGGATCATTTTGTTGATGTTGCAGATTCTCTGGGAGAAGCTTACCAGCTTTGTTCAGTTCTGCGTACAAAAGAATGTGAAGAGACGGGTAGAGTAACAACACGTTACAGGATAACAGGTAATGGTGTAGAAGAAGTTATATCTGAAGATTTGGATGATGAAGCAGCTGTAGCTGTGTTCAGAGAGATAAAAAGACAGTCACGATCATCTTAGTTTTTTGACGAGTTCAGATACTTTTTTGCCGTCGGCTTTGCCTTTAGTTTTGCCCATCACTATACCCATCATGACGGACTCGCCCTTGCCAGGGTTCTTCTCTATGGCTTCCTTGACTATCTCTTCCAGCTCTGTCTCCGATATTAATGCGTACTTTTCCAGAATGTATTTCATATTGAATCCAGAAGCCAGATCTTCAAGTATTTTTGTTAAGGAACTCTTTGGAAGCTCGCCCGCGTCTATCTTCTTTATTATTTCCAATAAGTCATTTTTTCCTATCTTCAATACATCATAACCACGTCTGACAAGATCTTTGTAGTGAGAAAGAAATATGTTGGCAATCATGAGTGTGTCTTTTGGCTTGTACTGCTTGGTCATTTCTAAAAAATCAGAATAGAAGACTGACTTGACTAATTGTTTTGATAAGTCTTTAGGCAGATCTAACTCTTTTTGCTTTTCTTCCAGAGTCTTCGGAAGTTTTACATTCTTCATGCCGCGGGTTACCTTTATGGCCGGCACGTCTGATTCAGGATACATTCTTCCGGCACCCGGCAAAGGACGTGCGTATTTAGAGCCTAGCTGGTCTGCTACGCGTGTTTCTTCCGGAATGCCTACGGCACAGTAATTCACACGCTCAAAAAACTTTTCTATAGCGCGTTCAGCGTTAACGCCAATAACTATTGCTACAAGATCTTCCTGCTTCGCATTCAATTCTTTACGAAGTTCGTTGAATTCGAGGCTCAGATTGTATTTTTCAAGATCTTCATCACTATGAATAATTCCGAAGCCGTAAGAAGCGGGATAGGCATGTAATTCCTTTCCGAAGGAACGGTCACCACATGGCTTTTTTAGAAGGTTAACAAACTTGTCCAGTTTTAAGCCGTATACTTTTTTGTGTTCTTGAATTGCCTTTTTAACAAAATTGCATTTAGTTTTCTGGAATAGTTTTGTTACATCGCTAGCTACGCTAGCTCCACGGAAACCACGTTCTTTCAGTTCTTGTTTTATTTCCAATAAACATGTCTGGCGTTTTACCTCGTTTTCCACTAATTCTGGTATTTTGTCCAATTCCTGAAACCCTTTTACTTCTACGCGAGCGCCTTCTGCAATAGAAATGTTGACATCTTGTCTTATAGACCCAATTCCCCTTACAACTTCCACGCTGCGCAGAAGGGTACCAATTTTCTCGGCTGCTTCCTTGGCTTGCTCAGGTGTATGAATATCTGGGTCAGTGGCTATTTCTACCAAAGGAATACCAAGTCTGTCTAAACGGTACTCAATTGCGTTACCACGCGATAGCGCAGGTGCCGAATCTTCTTCCAGGCCGATAGTTTGTATGCCTAACTGTCCAAAGGACGTGTCTATGTAGCCGTTCGTAGATATCAGAGCTGTACGCTGGAAACTAGACACGGCGGAGCCGTCAATAACCATTTTCCTCATGAAGTGGATTTCATCCACTAAGTCACAGTTAAGCAAGCGGGATATCTGCAGGGCCATAGTTAATGCCTTTTTGTTTAATTCCCTAGGCGGCTGCTCGTCCATTTCTACCAAGCATGTAGAAGCGGCATTCGCCCTATAGACAAAACTTCT
Source organism: archaeon (assembly GCA_028279825.1). Taxonomy (GTDB): domain Archaea; phylum Aenigmatarchaeota; class Aenigmatarchaeia; order GW2011-AR5; family GW2011-AR5; genus GW2011-AR5. The sequence goes on from JANQNA010000004.1 coordinate 39,606, forward strand.
GTTGCGGAAATATTCGAAGAGTGCGGCCGGGTCTTTTTCGCCTAATTCACTTTGTACAGGATGTAATCTGCGACTCAATTGTAAAGGAAATGTTTCGCTTTTTGTGATTGGGCATCTGCAAAACAGTTTTGTATCGCTGTTCAATTGCTGATGAAGTTCTAAACCCACTTTTAGACCAAGCTTTTCGTAATCCATACGCTCTCTTTCTTATCAGAACTTAAATACCTCGAGCTTGTACAACTTTGATACAATGGTCTCGTCCCAACTACCTATAATTGAGCCAAACTTTTCACGAACCTCTAGCTTCATCTTTTCAAACTCGTCCTGGTCCTTAGCCAGAAATACTATGTATAAATCATAATTGCCTATCATTGCCATGAGGTCTATAACGCGCGTGTTTTTCATCATGTCCTTGATTAGTTCATTGTATTTCTCCATGTTTATGTTCTTGAGTTTAATATAGACATGAACACCCATAGGAATTCCGTATATCCTTGGGTTTGGTTGTATAGTATACTTGTCAATAACACCGTCTTTCTCTAATTTCTCTATTCTTTTCTTTGTTGAGTCGGCTGAAAGCTGCACAGTCCGGGCTATTTTTGTCAGTTTTTCTCTTGCATTATCGCATAAAATATTCAAAATCTGCCTGTCAATGGCGTCTAAATGTCTTATTTCGGCAGATTTTTCCTTCTTTTTTGTCATATTTATCTTAATTAATTCGATAAATATTTAAAATTATCTCTTTTTTAAGGTGTTTTTCGTGAAATCTATTAGTATTCCCATGTACATTGTATAGATAGTAACTACTATAGAGTGGTAATGTAAACGTAATGGAGTTGAGGAAAATGTGTGAATGCAAAACGATAATGAACATGAATCCGAATTCATCGGAACCTATGTTTGGCACTGTCAAATGTGCGAAACATGCAAAAGAACAGGATAGCCTGGCAGGAGACAACTTTTAGGAATATTGGGGTATGGTTTAGATGAAAAACGATGGTGTATTGCGAAAACTCGATGACTATGCAGATGGTAGAGAGGGAAACCTTTCAGCAAATATGAGAAGACATGCGTTGTATCTTGCAGATGAACTGAGAACAGGAAACATGCCTGGAAGTACATACAATCTTCTAAGACGTGGAACGCACAGGATAGACCATATAGCCAGGGGACATGCGGGTGATTGAGATGAGTGAAGAATTGAGAGAAGATGTTACATATGCTCTATGGACTTATCAACAAGACGAGATGCCAGATGAAATTCGAAGTGAGGCGTACAAACTCGGAAAAATGTTGAAAGCAGGACAAATGGGTAAAGAGGAACTTTATCTTTTGAAGAGAGAAGAGCATCCAATTGATCATGCTGTACGAGACTTTTATAGAGGAGTGGAGAAACAACTAACTCCAAGAGAGAGTACTTGGCTGAAAGAAGCAAGAACTGCTACAAATCAGGCTGAGTATATTGCTGCTCATAGTCTATTGTGGGATTCCTTAGATCAGAGTGGTGCTGAAAATCTCACGAATATATTTGTTGATGAATATACCGCTGGGCACGAACATGTTGATCCGCTTACGGAAGAGGGGGCAATGGCTAGGATAATGCAGCGTCTTTTCTGGGTTCCCAGGGCAAGAATACCTCAAGTTGTCAAGCAATCGTATAACGCATGTCACTCGAGCCCGGGTAAGAATTGGCGTAAGCGATGGAGAAGAGAAAAATAATGACGAAGCTGAATTTAGGTAAATTTTGGGGTGTGTTAAGATGAAACTAAGTGAAATTGATTTGGATGGTTTAAGGGAAGAGGCCCAAAGGAAGATAGCATATCGTGAATTTGTTAGGGAATATCGTGAAAATTCTTATGGAGAAGCTGTTGAGGGTTATCCTGATCCTGCTGCTTCACCATCGAAGGGATCCGGTGCCTTGGCAAGGTACGCCGTGGAGCAATTAAGAGCTTTTGAACGAGGAGAAAAATGCTCAACCTTTGAAGAATCATTAGATTATCTTAGAGAAACAGGCCATTTGAATAGTTTAGTTGTTGGGAGGCTCACCAATTCTATTTTGGAGAGGTTAAAAAATGAAGCCCCAAATAAATTGCTCTATTACTTGGTAACGGTACAGAATGCCTTGGAGCCGGCGGAGTGATTGAGATGAAAGAGCAAATAAATGTATTGGGAACAATGACCAGATTTCGTCCTGGCAGTCATGCTAATTTAGTCAGGAATCAGAATGGACAATTCCGTGTCGATGTTAATTATTATCGTCGTTCAGGTGATTCTAGATCTGTTTATGAAGTGTTTGACTTGGATGGTGTTAATATTTTACCTTCGTTTCATCCTGTGAAACAGAAAACCGATGAAGAAATAATAAGTTTTTCAGGTGAATTGTATGCGTTAGAAACACAACCGGATGGTGAAGTAACAACACAAAGAGTCAGGATGAGAGAAGGAAGACCGGTAACAATTGGTTTTGATGGAAGATATGCAACGCATTATGATCTGACTTCCGCTGGATATCTGACAGAGCCTGTGCTTGATGAGCATCGTAGAGTATTGAATCTGTTTTCCAGATATCCTGAGGGTTTGTATTATCTAGGAAAGGGTTTGTTTAAAGGTTCAAACGGTTTTGGTATGCAGGCCATTGACTTATCCGGTGAGGCCCTTTCAGGGTTCTTTGATGATATAGAAAGAGATACGGAATGGCATAGTTCACTAACAGGAATAAGACATAGTTTTTCTGGAAATACTCCAGTGAAAATCTTGAACTATCTGGACAATGGCCGTGTTGTAGAACGCAGACGTGAATACCGTGTGTATGAGCTTGCTGATGGCAGTTTTGCTGTACCGATACTTGGTAGTGGTGGACCTAAATATGGAGTACCTGTTTCGAGTACATATTCTGGATTTGGTGTTGGAAGATCTACAGGAGTCGATAGACTAGATAAAGTATTTCCCGAAGGTGTGGAAAGTATGGGGGATGCGACATTTTTCGGTAAGCTGGACATAGTCAAACTGATGGACGCTGGTTTTCATGTGGTTAATTTAGGAGAGGGTGTTCGATACGGGCCTTATACGAGTGTTAATACAGAAGACGGTAGATTGGTTGCCCGGGCTGACTTTAATAAAAGTCATCTGGATGGAATTACCAGCAAATTCGCAGGTTTTGAGGCAAAGAAAGACGTATTCAATGAGAATGGTGATTTAGTTGAGTGAAAGACTTGGGCTATTGAGATCGGCTGCGGGATTGCCGAGAGGCAGCACGGTTAGGTTAGTTAGAAGTGAAGAGGGACACGCAGGCGCCTACGTCAATTTTCCAAATGGTCATGAAGGCTATGAAATGTTTGACTTAGGAGGTCAAAGTCTTTTGGGTGTATATTGTACAGGACCTAACTCACGGTTCAGTCGGAGCCATAAAGAAACCGGGAATCGAATAGCAAGAGTAATAACATATGTTGACACTGATCATCATCCCCTTACATATGACGAATATAAGCTAGAAGTCCAACCGGATGGTGAAGTAACAACGCAACACGTTAGGGAATGTAGTGAAGGGCAACATAGAATCGACATAAGATGGGGTGCAGAAACGATGGTAGGCTCTAATGGTATAGTTGCAACAAGTTACGGTTTAATTCCTGTTGGACGATTGACAATGCCTGAGACTGCTGAACATGATAGAACATTGGAGCTGTTTTCGAGATATCCTGAAGGTCTGAAGTGGTTAGGAAAGGAGAGGTTTGCAGGAAAGAATGGTCTTGGTGAACAGGAGATTGACCTGGAAGGTGAGCCTCGTTCAGGGTATTTTGATTGTTTGCATAGAGATACGAAATGGCATTGGGGCACAACAGGTCTGAGACATGATATCGTTGGAGATCACGAAGGATGGGTTCTGAATTTTCTAAACGATCAAGGCCAGGTTATGGAACGTAGTATTGAAACATATAATGGATTGACGGTATTAGCCGGTATCGGAGGATCTACAGGGAATCCTCAACTAGATGCTGCGTTTCCGGAAGGTGTGAAAAGGCCGGAGGATGTGACACAATTTGGTGATTTGAGTGTTGTCAAACTTGCTAACACAGGTTATCATATAGTTAATCTGGGAGAAGGTGCTCGTTACGGG
>JANQNA010000002.1 GCA_028279825.1 archaeon
CAAATTTATTTTTGTTTTCTTTCACACCGAATATTATGAACCCGCCTTCTGTATTTGCGAACGCACAACAAAGTTTTGTTAATGTATCGCCACCAGGTAAGTTGTACTTAAAATCAAGATTAATGGATTCGTTGTAGCCTATATCTATCAAATGTTTTATTTTGTAAAAATCCCAATCGTGTAAGTTATCTGGAAAAGATGGTTTTTTAAGGAAATCTCTTACGACGGCATAAGTTTCTTTTTTTGTTATTTTTGGTATTTTTTTCTTCTGACAATATTCATTGAATATCTTATGAATAATTGGAAGAAATACATAACATTTTTCTCTTGGTTCCCCTCCTCTTGTGGATACGTACTCTTTGGTTATTATTGATAAACCTATCTTATGCATTTTTCTTAACAAATTCTGATAGTCCTTCCATATCTCTTCGTCAGAAAATATATCATCCAGATACACGTATTTTTTCTCTAATGGATGAACGTAAAAGCCCCAAATTTCAGAAAGTCTATCATTTTTATCATATAATTTAAATCTTTGATGGAGTAAAAGCCCCAAAAAATTTTCTGGATATGAATCGAGGATTTTGAATAATTGATTTCTTGAATTTTTGTAGAAAGTTTTCTCAATTTGTTTACATATTTTATCTGCACGTTTAGTAGTTTCTATGGGATAATATTTTGTATAGTTCCACCTATTGATTGTGATTAATTTTTTTTCTGATAACACAGTGATTGATTTTTTTGTTTTTTTCGAGTTTAGTATTGATCCATCTTTGTAGTAGACAATGCCTGGGGGTCTGATTCTTTGGCCAATGTAAATAAAGAACAATAATTCTAGAGATTTAGAGTCAATTTCAGCTATTTTAGCAAACTGTGTAGAGACGTTTCTTTTCATTATATGAAATTGTATACCTAGTTTTAAATTTGATAATAAACGACGTCTCGCGGGACGATAAAGAGATTTAAAGATTGGCGGATAGAGTAAGGATATTCAACGGAAAGAATGCTATAATGGGCCATTGGGGCCGCTCTTCTCAAATCGGTGCGTCGGGAGCACTCAAAGATTTGAACCCACGGGTTCATCCTCGATGAGCTATGCTCATCGGGAGCTTGAAGAACTCTGTTCTTCACAGCAATCCCGTCGGGAGCACTTAAACATTTTCTTTAAAAACATCTTTTGGGACACTATGAGAATGAGATACCAGACAAGTATTCTTGCGGTAGTGTTTTGGTTGCTACAATTCCTTTACCAATACTTTTCGTTTAGCAACGGCGATATCGGTGCTTCTCTAGTGCGCAGCTTTGCTTTCACGGCAGCCACGCTTATTGGAATTGCCCTGCTGGTAAGTCCCTTGGCATTGTTTACTAAACTGAACTACATCAGGCACAGGCGTACTCTGGGAGACTGGGGAGTCACGTTTGTAATAATGCATTTCATTGCTGTACTATTCTTTTACTTTGCGTGGGATGTTTCACAGATATTCCAGAATCTTGATCCCTTTACGAACCTATGGCTGATGGGATTCATTTCTATGCTAGTATTCTTGCCGGTGTACGTTAGTTCTTCCAGGTTAGTCGCAATGAAGCTGGGAAGAAGGTGGAAGAATGTGCAGAGATTATCTTATCCTGCGTATATCCTGGCAATTGTCCATTATATTGGTATAAATCCTGCGGCAATGGCTACAATACCGGGATATCTGTTGATTCTTGTAACCGGTCTGGTGCTTCTATTACAGTTTCTTGGATTCCTGAAGAGAATTAAGCAAACAAAAGACAAAAAATCAATAATCTGGGGAATAGCTATAATTTTATTTGCTATAGTTTTGTTATTTTACTCTGGCCTGTCTTTTTAAGGCATCATGGACATAACTTCTTATGAAGTACGTCCTGTTGCTTCTTGTAGTGGTGCTTACAGCCGGCTGTACAGAATCTTCGGTAACTGGTATGAGTTCACTGAGACTGTCGGATGCAATAGAACAGGTACAGGGCTACATGGAAACCCATCCCGGTGATACTCCCAACATTGTCATAGAGGAAGATAAGGATTTCATCGGCTTTGTCCAGAAAACGGGCACGTTCAAGCGGGTTGCTTTTGATGCAGCAGGCGCGGCGGGTATAGTTGAAAAGAACGAGAGTTATTACGTTGTCTTCAGCAATAATTTCCTGGCGGCAAACGGTTATGATCTCGGTGTTTACCTCGTGAGGTCAGTGAATTCTCCCAACAGGGGAGATATTGAAAGAGGGCTGACTCTTGGGAGCCTTAAAAGTATAAACGGCACGCAGGTATACCCGATACCTTACTATGTGAATATACACGAGTTTAATTCAGTGGTTATACATTCCAGAGAGTTTAACGTTCCATGGAGTTATGCAACACTGGAGTGATTTCTGTGAATCAGAGAGAAATTTGGGAACAAATAGCACCGGAATGGCAAAAGTACAGAAAAAAACCCAGGGAAGAGATAACTGATTTTTTAAAGAAACAAAGGGGCAGGATTCTTGATCTTGGGTGCGGTTCCGGGAGGAACTTTAGAAAAGGCCCGACTACTGTTGGACTGGATTTCTCGAAAAGAATGCTGACATTTGCAGGGAGAAATGCAAAAAAGGCAAAAATCAAGTTTTTGCCCGTTAGAGGAGACATTGTTGATCTTCCTTTCAGGGATAACTCTTTCGATTCAGTTCTTTTTGCGTTCAGCCTTCATTGCGTCAAGAAAAACAACCACCGGAAGGTCTTACAGGAAGTGAAAAGAATCTCAAAAAACAGGGCATACGTCTTCATAGGGGTGTGGAACAAGAACCAGCCGAGATTTCAAAACACCAGAAGAGAGACAACCGTTCCTTGGGAGACAAAAAGTGGAAAATATGACAGATACTGCTATTTATACACCAAAGACGAATTAAAGTCTTTAGTGAAAAGGGCGGGATTTACCAATATCAGAGTTTTTGGAAGCTCTGATAAAGCCTTCTTCAAATTCCCCAAAAACCTGGTCGCTATTTGCCGGGTTAAGAAATAAAAACTTTTGGTCCGGCCGAAACCTATTTAAAGCTTTCGGTGCTTATTACTGAGAGGTAGTGACTATGTATAAGAAAGACGATTATAGAGAAAGGAAAGACAACGTTTATCTGAAGGAAGACATGGATTTGCCGCAAAGACGTCCAAGGCAAAATCCCGAGGAATACGACATTGAAAAGGAGCGTGTTCGTGACAGACTGATACGCCAGACCATGCCGCATTCTGAAAATGATAAAATAGATAAACTGAAGCTAAAGGGATCAAAGGTTATAGGAAGTATATTTGACAGGGTAAAATTCCTGGAGAGGAGAATAACCGAACTGAGCGACAGCCTGGCTCTCAGAAAGAGGCTGCATGAGGATATTGTCACAAACATAGAGAAGGACATTGAAGACAAGAATGACATGCTTTCGTTTATTTCTGACCAGAATGAAAAGCGTAACCTGAAGATGGACGTATCCATACTTCGAAAAGAAAAGAGGCACGAACAGCTGCAGTTCTGGAAAGACACAACTGAACTTATGACCGAGCTGCAGGACGTTACGGAACAGTTTGAAACGGAAAAGAAGATAACTTCTATTTTTGGTGATATAGATGAGAATGAATAAAAGTGATTTTGTATCCGATGAGATAAAAAGACTCACACCCGTGCTGGGCAGGGATGTAGCTGCCAGGTTAGCAAGGACCTATCTGATGGGTGATGAGACCTCTAAGGAAAGGATAATGGAGATGATTGACGTTGTCAAAGCTTCAGTCATGTCAGATAGCGATCTCAAGGATACGGCTCTGATGGAACCTCCTGAATTCTCAAAGGGTGACATTATGCTTGGTGACGTTTTATACGGAAGAAAGAAGATGTCAAAGCTGAAAATAACCAAAGAACAGCTGCTTACACACGTAGGTATATTCGGTTCTTCCGGCTACGGTAAAACAAATCTTTCGCTTGCCATGGTGAAACAGCTTTCAGAACAGAATGTTCCCGTGATTATATTTGACTTCTCTAAAAGGAACTATAGAGATCTTGATATGGGCGATGTCTATACTATCGGCAGGGATGTAGCCCCGTTCAGGTTTAATCCGCTTAAGCCTCCCACAGGGACGGACAGGTCCCAGTGGATAAAGGAATTTGCGTCCGTATTTGACCACGCATACTGGCTGCTTGGCGGCGGACAGCATATAATCCTGAAAGCCATGAAGGAACTGTATAATGAAAAGAAAACACCTAGAATGGGTGACCTGAAGGAAAAACTGGAAAATTATAATTCCGGAACTTCCAGAGAGAAGAACTGGCTGTCAACGGCAATGAGACCATTAGAGTCTTTGGAACTGGACGGTGTGAGAGAGGTCTTTGACTGTGAATCAGGGATAAAGCCTTCTGACCTGCTTGTTCCGGGTAAAATTACAATACTTGAACTGGATGCCTTGTCAACAAACGACAGGACGTTTTTCATAGAAATATTTCTGCAATGGTTAAGGGACCATTTACTGGTAAACGGCCAGAGAGAAGAACTTTCAGCGGTTGTGCTGATAGAAGAAGCTCATCATATCCTGAACAGAGAGAAGCTGAAGAAACTTGGTGCTGAGACGGTCATGGATACAATATTCCGTGAAATTCGTGAATTAGGCGTTGGCATAATTTATTCAGACCAGCATCCTTCACTTGTTAGTTATCCTGCTTTGGGTAATACTTCCATGCAGATCTACATGAACCTTGGCCTGGATTCAAAGTATTCTTCGGATATTCAGGATGCTGCAAACATGTTAGCTCTGGAAGACGATAAAGACTATATGCGTAGATTGCCGGTTGGCCACGGGTTTGTCTTGATACGTAACAGCGAGTTTCCGTTTACTTTCCTTGCTGAATTCGACAAAATAGACATGAAAAAGGGTTCTATAAGGGATGAACAGATAAGGGAAAAAATGAAAGGCAAGACTAATTACAAATATTCAGAAGTAGAGCCATTTACAGGACATTTAGACAAACAGTCGGAAAAACTTCTGAAATCGATAGGATCCGGAAAGGGCGTGACTACATCACAACTGTATAAATCAGTTAGAATGTCGGGAACTACTTTCAACCATTATCTGGCTAAATTGCAGAAAGCGGGTCTTGTGGATACAAAAGAGATAAAGAGCGGCAGAGTGAGGACAAAATTGTGCTTTTTGACGAAATTAGGCGAGAAAACCGTCGGATCCAAGAAATTTTCCGGAGATCTGGAAATGAATGACGTTGCCAATATCTTTAGAGACGGCGGATGGGACGTAAATCGCAGAGAAAACTACCTTTTACTACGAAGGAATGGTGAAGAAATTTGTGTTTATATACTTAACGGTCAAAATAGGATGGAGATTGACGCTGCAATTGCGTCCGGGAGCCATTACATTTGTGCTACAGACGAAGTGCGCAACGTGCTGGTGCAGCAGGCTGCGCGCAAGAAAGAAGGCATGCTGATATATGCAGCAACCCTTGACAGCTTCAAACAGTCAGGCGGATTCGAGGCTGTACGACTATAGTCATATTACGTTCATGTTAACCCATAAACAAAAAGAAAAGTTACAACCGTGATGGAATGTAACTAAATTCATTAATGCAGGAATGCAGAATGCATTCATAACTCAGGACAGGTAGAGGATTTGTGAAAAATCCTCCAATCCATACGTCCAGGGCTGCTTCTAGGAATCTAGCTAAGGCTCGATTCCTGAAAAGAAATTCGGTCTTTCGTTTGTCTTCCGTTGACTTTCGTCAATGATAGAGGTAGAAATAACCCGAAACCCGAAATGGTTCCAACAGGGAACCCACCCGAGAGGAAAGACATGACTAATGTCTATGACGTTCTCGCACGTCACCAAGAAACCGAGACGGAACTCGCTCGCGCCCGACAGGATCACAAACGGTTGTTGGATGCTGCCAGAGAGACTGGAACAGCCTTGAGAATGGCCAAGGCCAAGCACCAAATGGCGACCCAAGCTCTCCGACAAGGCAGTTAAGGGTGACCCAAAGGGCCGGTGGCTGCAGTAATATACCACCGCCCCGCACTCATATGAGCTCTTCGAAAAAGCTCAACCAAAATTCATCCATACACGAACACGACGCAAAGAACCCAAAACCCAAAAACGGAGAAAGAACGATGACACTGTCTCAAGAGCAGAGTAGAGAAGTTGAGGGAACGGTACGCGTATGGATCGCAAACAGGCTGCGCGTTGATCCCACCGATGAACGGGTGAAGCGGATCGCTCTTGCGGTGGCTCAGGATGCTTCCAATGAGGAAAGTGTACCGCTGTTTCTGGAGAACATCTCCGGCGTGATCTCCCGCCATGAAGGAAGCCTGAAGAAACTCGAGGTGAATATCGCTAATCGAGTGTACAAACAACTCGGACAGAAGGTTACCAACTTCGCAACCATGCTCAGGATGGTCGGCAAACCCGAGCTTGCCGAATTCATGGAAGATCCGGCCAACAAGAACAAGTCGGGTGTCAGGGAAGCTCTTGCCGAACTCCAAGAGCTCCGGAGGAAGCATCCTGAGGAGCAGGCGCTGAGTCTGCTTGTCGGGTTCCTTGAGCTGGGCCTGGCGACGGCCAACGGCGAACACGTTGCGGCGACCAGAAGACTCGTCGAGGCCCTTGGCTCGTAATCCACAAGGCACGGTGCGTCTTCCCGTGCCACGCAATAATTCATATTCATAAACGTAAACGACGCAAACCCAAAACCCAAAAACGGAGAAAGAGAAAATGTCGAGGAATCAAGAGAGTTCGCGAAGCCGTTCTGAGAAGAAAGGCCTGAGCTTGTCACTTCGTCGCCGCCACGTGAAACAAGACACGTTGGGCGATAGGATCGGCATGATCATGCCGGCATTTGCATTGCTCTGCGTGGTCGTCTACGCCGGGATCACCTGGGGACCTCAGACTGTCCAGACTGTAAAGTCAAGCTACGAGCAGTGGCAGACCGAAAATGAACTCGCAGAGCAACAGGGCAGTCGCTGCGATGGAGTGTTCGACGTCGAGCTGATCAACGAGGAGACCATGTTCGACGACGGGAAGGCGACTTTCCGTTTCGACCCGATCGACCGCTACGCGTGGAAGGGATTCTACCTTGCGGTCTACGACGGATCGCAAGAGATCGGTGAACAGAAACTCCTTGCCAAGAGCACCGGCGAATTCGCCTACCATCGTGGACGAATGTCCACTCTAGGATCGTCTCTCGCCACAGTGGAGCTGCCTGCTGGCGACAGCTGCTACTATCTCCATGTCGTCACTGGTTGTGGGACAGCCGCTCATAATCTTAATGGAGGTGACTACTTCGGCAACGAGTACTTCAGGAAGGCGTTCAACCTCAAGACCGCCGGCTGCTTCGTCTCGACGGAGGATCAGAAAACGTCGATGGCCCACTGGCTCAACTAGTTCCTCAAAGGATGTGGAGCGCATCCCACATCCCGTAATAATACTGAATCATAAGAACACGTAGTAAAACCCAAAACCCAAAAACGGAGAAAGAACAATGAGAAGGCACTTCAAGAGACCGGAACAACCGACTCATGTTCACACGAAAGATGAACTGACGCCGAATCAGATCATGGATTTGTGTGGACCCTTCCCGGTATCCCATGTGGATCCCTTCGCCACGGGCAAGCCGCAGCGCAGGCACCGGCGGAACAGGAACCAACGCGAGGAGTTGCTCGATCTAAGGGACGCCCGAGGCTACTGATCCAACTTTCGAAAGGACGTGGAGCGCATCCCACGTCCTGCACTCATATGAGCTTTTCGAAAAAGCTCAACCAAAATTCATCCATACACGAACACGACACAAAACCCTAAACCCAAAAACGGAGAAAGAGAAATGTTTGGTTTCGAGATTTTCGAGGTACTTATCGGCCACTTCATGCTGGACGTGGTCGGTATCAAGATCGAGACAGCCCTGGTTGTCATCGAGACGATCGCCAAGATCGTCCCCATCAGTGCGGCTCTTTGTGCCGCCTCTGCTGTCGTTCTCTGGTATCAGAGCAAAGTACTCAGGGTACCTGAAGAGAAGTGGTCTTTCGGAAGAGTAGCGACTGCCATCACGAGCCTATCGTTCGGGCTGCTACTGTCGATCGGCTATTTCTTCCAAGCTCCGGTCACGGTACATTGGATCCGTTCTCTCTTCGGCTGAGCAGCCAAGGGTGTGATTGAACTAAGAATTCAGTCACGCCCACGCACTAATAAAGTTCTGCGGTCGCGCAGTGGACAGGTTCCTGTTTTCTCGCCGTGGCTAAACCCCGCCAAGCCCAGAACGGAACCGAGAACTTTTTAGGGGGTATCCCAGGTTCTCTCGTCTGCTGCGCGTCCTCCAATTTCAAACGGGAACTCACCGGGCTGAGTGACAGGCAGACAATCCGAAGTCTAATGCGTGCATCAGCGATAACGCGTCCACGCGACGACTGACTTGCGGATTAAGAAGAACCTTGACAAAACAGGATCTCTGTGCTCTGCGTAAGACGAGTACGTCTGTCTGGAACAGGTTAACGCCCAATCACCTGGATTAGTTCCCGACCAGTTCTGTGTGTCTGCCGGGTTCATGCGTCCCAGTGTTTTTCCGGGGGAGGACATTGGGATACCCTCCTAATGGACCCGGCAGCCACTCCAACCTTACGGAGGTTGACATGGAGGTAAAAGCGAAACCGTTGACACTTGCTGAGGTGATCATCATGGCAGTTTTGCTTGTGGGAACTTTCGTGATGATGTCGTTCTACTAAAACCAGAGCACAGTGTGTACTCCTGTGCTCAGCAATTATACATGCATTCATCCCTAACAGGATGAAGTTACATCCTGGAAAACACAACAGGGAAGGGACATGATGTTTGTACACACCCCCCCCCACGGACCTCGTGTCCCTTCCCGTGGTTCGCACTCATTCGTAAACGACGTCAAACCCAAAAACGGAGAAACGAAAGATGACTTGCCAAGATGAGTCCGTAAGAGAAGTCTCGGAAGGTCAAGAGATGCCCCTCCAACATAGGCTGCTTGTTGTGGCAGCCTTTTTGCTGGTTGTGATTCTTTTCGCGGTCTTCTGCCCCAAGCCTTTAAGTGCGCAGCCGATTTCTGGCACGCACTGCGTCTTCTGGGCTGAACAGAACCTGGAATCTTCAAGGGTGCTGAACGTCTCGCTCAACAGCAACTTCGGTGCTTCTCTGAGAAACTGCTTCGATGTGGAGCTTCGTCTTGCAAGTACCGAACCGAAAGAGAAGAAGCTGGAGATCGACTACGATGCCATCGCGTTGAGGTACGGCAAGATATACGAAATTTTTCACGCCCCCGACTGGAACTATCCACTCGAATGTCAACCCTGGAACTTCTGTTTGGAGCCCGGCATTTCCACACTGAAGAACGCCATGTGGTTCTACACCAAGCAGGAGATGATTGAGGTTGGTGCAAGTCAGCTGGTCATTTCCACGAGTGATATGGAACACCGATTCCCCATCGAGATAAGAGTCCTTGGAAGTGCCGCTTCAATTCTCCTTAACACACTGTCTGAGAGGAGGATCATCAACCCGGAGACGCAGAAGAAGGTTCGGAAGCGCGCCAAGATCATCACGGGTCTGTCCGTCGTTGCAACCATGATTGTCGTCCCGGCGGTCGTAAATATGCAACGATAATTCGTAATGGGAAGCAGATCATCGCGGGTATGCAACAGTAGCTCGCAACGGAAGAGCGACACGATCTTGTCGTTCTTCCACGCAATCATTCTGACTCATATAACCTTTTCATTCATCCATACACGAACACGTAGTAAAACCCAAAACCCTAAACAGGAGAAAGAAAAATGAAGTCCTACTTGAACTCAAAACCACTGACCAGAGGAGAAAAGGTGATCGTTGTCGTGGCGATCCTTCTTCTCCTGTGCTTGGCGTTTGCACCTGTGGTGATCGACAAGGTAACACTCTGGCAAGAACGCCAGGAACGCCAGGAGCTGGCCCAGGAACTCCGTAAGGACATCACGCGCCTGGTCTACAGGATGGATACCTCAGTGGGTCCTTTGGAGAACAGAAAACGCATTGACTTTTTAGACCAGAAAGTTGCGCAACTCGAGGAGCTTGGGTATTTAGTCGCGAACTTCGGCGGGCGGCGCTGCTCGGGTTACTTCCTGCAGAAAGCTCCCTTGAACCCATTCGACTGGGAAGAATTCGACACAAGATGCAGGGATAGGTGGGGACCTCATCCATTTCAAATCAGGGAGCACTACATCCGTGCCACCATGACCAGCAAAGAGGCGGAAGTGGACGACATCCTGGATGACATGAGGAGTGCACTCCGCCACATACGAGACCCTGAGTATGGTGAGTATTCCAGACAGGACCTGAATGAGGGCATCGAGAGATTGGAACAACTTGGATACACTGTTCGTCATTCCGGCCGCCGTTTGGTGTTCAAAAAAGGTGACATCATAGAGCGAATGCCTGATGGCAGACAGTACAACTGGTTCTTCGAGAGAAAGGTCGCAGAATTCAACGATGAATTCCCACTGCCGGAAGAGAAGACAAGGACTCCGAGTGGTGTGCCTCCAGGAACCGGGTCCCTGATCATGTTGATCGCTGGCATCTGCTACATCTTCTCAGGAACGATCTCTAAGGCCATCACGATTCTGACCAACAAACCAGGAGCAGCTGCCGTTTTGTTCAAGAAGTAGTCTTCAAGAGCGTGGCAATCGTCACGCTCATGCAATCATACTTCATAAGACGTAGAACACAAACGACGTAAAAACCCTAAACAAGGAGAAAGAAGGATGGGAATTCAAGACGAAATCGGAAGAGGAGTCGTAACGGAGACGAAGCTGAGCTGGGGTGAGAAGCTGGCAGCCTTGCTGATCGTTTTGATTGTTGCCGGTTTCCTGGCAGCAAATCTCGGCTGCGCCCATTCCCGGCCGCCCGAGATCTCGAAGCCGCCCAAGGACGCGAAGCCGGCGAATGCCGAGAAGGCCGAGAACGCACAGTTCGTCGAACTCTTCGAGAAGATCGATCAACCCATGGTTGTGTCAACGTCCGACGGCCAGACGATGATCATCGAGATGGGGTTTGTCAGGAAGTCGGACATGAAGGCCCCGTACGCGGAACGCTACGAGAAGGACGTGGACGCTCCGCTTCCGAAGGGGACCCCCGTCTGGGCCAACTTCGGCGACTTCCAGTGCACGCCTCGGAACTTCTTCCCCATCGTCGAGGAGAGGTGCTTCCAGAATGCCTACGTCAAGGCAACGGTCGCCGGGTCAGAGAAGGAGGAGCACGGGTGGCAGCATATCTACGAGGTTGAGGCTCTGGACAACCCCGAGCCTGTTGTGAAGATCCCTGGGTTCCACGTGGACGACGTGGTGGTCTACAGGCACGCCATTCAACACTCCTTCTCGGAGGACATCTACACGGTGGTCAACCTGCCGGATGAACACGCGGAGTACTCGCAACTCCTCGTCGTGAACTCACGCCTGAACTAGGCCTACGATCGTGCGTTCACTAGTCTTGACAACATGGAAAAACTAACACGAGGGGCATGAGGTTCACTTACCCCCTGGATCTCATGCCCCTCTTCTTCCGAAAGGAGAAGAACGATGACGTGGCTTCTGATCGGACTCGCGCTCGTTCTGTTCGTTGTTCTCGTGCGTCGTTGGGAGGCTCTCCAGGACCGGCTGTACTACATCTTTGAGGCAGTCACCGGCTACCTGTTTGGTTTTCTGGACATCATCGATTCACGGACCGAAAGATGGTGGCTTGTTCCCAGAATCATCTCCTGCATCGTGCTGGGGATAGTCTGGATCTTCGCTACGATCATCATGTTCATTATCGGCGTGGTACTTTTCGGATACATGCGTACCCTTGAATGTGGTGATGAGTTGTTCTAGGCTAACTGACCCAAAGGCGCGAATCATTTCGCGCCGCGCAATAATACTCCATGGACGCACGGGATTCGAACCCTCCTTTCCGGTTGTTGCAAAACGACCGTTAACCAAATCGGATTCTGTGCGTCCGCCAACTGACTAATAAGACGTACCAAACCCAAAACCCTAAACAGGAGAAAGAAAGATGAAGATTACTGCACTCAGCCCGGATAAGCTCAAACTTGTCCTGGAAAATCTCAAGCTGTCGCTACGTCTTGTCCTTTCCGAACTAGGCGACGATGCCAACGGGCGCGAGGGAGGCTACTTCCGCCTCTTTTCTTCCATTGGCTATCGACTCTTCGAGCAAATGTGCTGCCTGGTCGGAAGTGTCGAACCCGACAAGATCAAGAAGTACGAGGAGCTTTCTGCGGAGAAAGCGATCCGAGCACACAAGAAGGGTCACGTGAGCTCTTGGGTCAGCAGAGATCCGGGCAACCTCAAGTTCGGCGGTGCAATTCATGCTGGGGGCGATCTGTTCATGTCCTTCAGCGGCTTACCCGAGAAGGGAGACGAAGCCCTGATGCTTGTGGTGGCGCATCGCATTGGAGTCATCTCCATGCGGGATGTGTCAACGATCGTCAAGATCAGCCACAACGACGTGGCGCGGCGATGCTTCCAACGAATGGGCAAGTTTGCCGACGAAAGAAGTTCCGTCTAAGCAGTTCCTTGATGTTCCTCAATCCGAACGGGACAACGCATCGTCCCAGCAATCATTCGTAAACCCAAAACCCTAAACAGGAGAAAGAAAGATGGTATTTGGTGGTTTAGGTGATGAGATCCGTGGCCTCAATGAGGATCTTAAAGAGGCAAGAGCAGAGAACGAGAGACTCAGGGCTACGATCAAGAGTCTCAAGATCCGCCACGGGTGGCAGCTCAAGGCCGCGCGCAAGGAGATGTACTATCTTTGTGTGCGTCTCTTGACGCAGCGTGCACTGACCGATGCGTTGAAGACGCTGCTGAAGTCAACCAGTATCCGTTCGCTGCTGGCAAGACGGAAGTAAATCATTCTTCGTCAGGGGGAACTATGGTTCCTCCTTGCACTCATTCGTAAAGTCGTCAAACCCAAAAACGGAGAAAACGAAAATGGAGTATATCACGCTGATGTCGGGCACGTTGCTCATCCTGACGATCGCGTCTGGGGCCAATGCGGTAGCTTCGGTGAAGATGGACGATCACCGTGCCAAGGAGCATGCACCCAAGTTCTTCGTGCTGACGCTCTTTCTTCTCGTGGCTCTTCTAGTTTCCATTACCTCGCCACAGTTCGCCGGACTGATCCTGGCGGCCATCTGCTTCGGATCAGGCTGGGTAGGCAGGGAAATATACGAGGGTTAGTTCATTCACTGAAAAGGGAAGCAGAGCAACGCTTCCCTCGCAATCATAAAAACTGTAAAAAGTTCGTTCATAAGCCTTAAGCATTCATCCTCAGGGATGGAGTTGCACCGCACGTTGTGGTGCATGGTCGTAGAACAACCACAAGTCGTTCAACCAACAACCATTCGGGCGAGTGCCTGAAGAGGAGACAATAAGATGAGTAAGAAGTTCTGGACCATCACTTCGGCGATTGCCATTTCGTCGCTGACTTTCTGGGCGTGCGACGGCGACACCGGGATGTCACCATCGCGAGTCGAGACTCCGGTTGCGGTGGACACGGCCGCAGTGCCTGACGGAACGGTCACGGCCCAGTCGGTCATGTGCGAGAACCGGTTCACGGCCACGCCGCTCGAACGCCTGGATCCTATCGAGGGTGACTCGGTCAGGTTCAAGTTCGAGCGTGACGACGATCGCTGGATCGCCGGCGACGTGCCCGTTCACCTCGCAGGCTTCGACACCCACGGCGGCACCAGCCGGCCCGGCTCGCAAGAGATCCTGCCCGGCAGCCCCAGGGTCAAGACGTTCAACAACCAGCCCGTGATCTACCTCAGCATCCCGATCCCGCAGGACAAGTGCTACGTTCTGCAGCTCGATTCCGCCTGCGGCGAGAAGGCGCCCAGGGACGGCGACTACGCCGGCATCGACTTCAACAAGAGCTGGACTGCGAAGACCGAGAAGTGCTTCCCGGGCCGCACGCCGAAGCCCAAGCCCACACCTGTACCGTGCGACGACCAGGATCCCCAGTACGTGACATACGAGATGACCGAAGGCTCGGTCGTTCCGCATCACACCCATGCTGGCGGTCGCGTCAAGCACGGTGTCAGGGCTGACGCGACGGTTGCGCTTTCGGCCGGCACGTACGAGCTGAGGCTGCGTGCGTCTACCTGCTCCAGAGTCGGGCCGAGCTTCACGAACACTCACTGCCAGACCTGGACGAAGGACAGCTGGAGGGGCACCGTCTTGTGCGAGGAGGAGATCAAGGAGGTCGGGCTGGACTACAGCTCCCCTCACAGCCACACCAACACCAAGTACTGGTGGGTCGTCGCCAACCCGATCGACGGTGGTGTCAGGCCTACCAAGTACTTCGACATTCCACGCACCGGCTACTAGCCGACCAACGGACGTGACGTAGTCTAAGTCGTGGGGGGAGGTGTTCCGCAAGAACACCTCTTTCCCCTCGCAATCATTTTCATTTCTCTAATGTAAGCTGTTCATTGGGAACAGCTGGATGAAAGAAAGGAGAAACTGAAAGTCATAGAACAAGTCGTCCAACAAAAACCATTCGGGCGAGTAGCTCGAATTAGCGAAGGAGTATCGAGTAGATGATGAAGTCCACGAAATGGACGGCAGTGCTGGTGACTATCGGTGTCCTTGGTCTTGGTGCCTGCGACAGTGACACCGGCATCAGCCCATCACAGATCGACACCCCTGTTGCTGTCGACACGGCCGCTGCTACGGTGCCTGCTGCACCGGCAGTCGAAGCCGCACCCGCGGCAACTCCGGATCCGAACAACTCGGCCGCATCGTGCAGTGACCGCTTCACGTCGCTTCCGCAGAACTTCAGCATGGACGGCGTCGCGCCGGCGAACGGCTTGCTGAAGCTCCAGCTCAAGAAGGATCATATCGACCCTCTCGAGCCCGTTCACGTCGCGGTGTTCGACACCCAAGGCGGTACTCTGGGCCCAGGTGATCAGATCAAGCTCTTCCACAAGACGAGGACGTTCGACAACCAACCGGTTCTACACCTCAACCTGCAACTGCCCGACGACTGTCGCGAGGTCCAGATCGACACCGGCTGCGGCGAGAATCCTCCGCGGGGCGGCAAGTACACCCATGAGCTCAACGACTACTGGAATGTTCGCACTGACGCCTGCGTGGTGGGACGAGAGCCCAAGCCCAAGGGCTGCGACATGGAGGTCATCAAGTCGGCCCGCCGCTCTGGACCTTACATCAGGTACAGGATCGACTTCAAGAACGTCGGCGATGATGACTGCACCGGTGGCGGGGTGAAGGTCAGTGACCGCATCCCGAAGGGAACATACTACATCGGCGGAAGCCACTGGGAGCAGGGCGACGGCAACTACGTCCAGAGCTGTCACACCGGCAAGTGCAAGTGGAACTACGGCACCATGGAGCCCGGCGAGGAAGGTGCCGTTGGTTTCAAGGTCAAGCTGCGACGATGCCAGAGCAGCGTCACCAACACGGTCAATGTCTGGAGCAGGGAGCAGGGCAACGTCCAGGCTTCAGTCACAACCAACCTGCAGTGCGGCGACTAGGCCCCAGCAGACGTAAGTCGTAAGTAGTCTTGGAGGGAGGTGTTTCCGTAAGAACACCTCTCTCCTTGCAATATTACTTGCTTTTATTCAGAGCCCGAGGACGTAAGGCAAGTCGTAAACTGCAGAAGGGGGTAGTGGTGAAAGCGGTTGGTGATGTGTGTTTTGTTGTTCTTCCTGAGGAAGCCTGTGCCACCATTGATGCACTTTCCGACACACTCGAGGAAGAAGAAGTACGACATGCACAGGGTGAGTTGACCATGCAGGAGTTCCTTGTCCTACGCGGTGAACTCTTTTCAATCGCTGACGGGGCTAGGGCGGCTGAACTGGCCGAGCTAAACAGGAGATGTACAGACCGGAAGTAAAAAAGTACAACCTACCGGACGGGAGAACAATTGTTCTCCCTAGCAATTATTTTCGTGAAATCGTAAGGAAAGGAGGAAGGACGTAAAAACAAGTCGTTCAACCCATAACTTTCGGGCGAGGTTCCGAAAAAGGAGGACGTAAATGAGTAGGTACAAGTGGCTGATCGCTCTGGCGATCGTTGTTCTGCCGTTGAGTTTCTGGGCCTGCGACAACGCTGGTACACCCGGCCCATCGCCAGTCGAAGAACCCGTGGCCGTGCAGACCGCACCGGCTACTCCGGCCACACCCACACCCCCGGCCCAGGCCACGCCTGAGCCGACTCCACAAGCCTTGGCTGCTTGCGAAGATCAATACACGGCCGTTCCCCTGAACTTCGACAACATGACGACCGTTCCCAACGGCGCTACGTTGCGTGTTCGCTTCGATCGGAAGAACGTCCCGTCCGATCACCCGGTTCACGTTGCGTGGTTCGACGAGACCGGCGGCAAGAAGCCCGGCGAACAGGATCTGGTTGACAAGAAGGTCAAGACGTTCAGCAACTCGAACGAGCTTTTCTTCAACCACATCCAACTGCCTGACGACGACGAGTGCCGCGAGTTCCAGATCGACGCCGGCTGCGGTGACAAGATTCCGGACGGCGGCAACTACGGTATCGATGCACGCGGAATGTTCAACAAGGCCTGGCACGTGCGCACCGACAAGTGTGTGCCGCCTCCGCCAACACCGACGCCGCCTCCGTGCGCCGATTCGTTCCTGTCTCACAACGCGGTCACCGACGACTGCTCCGTGTGCATCAACGTCAATTCATCGCATCCGGGCACTGGCACGGTTTCCGACGGTGAAAGCGTTGTCCACAGCTGGGAATTCCCGGCCGGCGAGAGCCAGGAGTGCAGCGGCGAGATCGAGGAAGGCGGATCGTTCACCTACAATCTCAAGACCGAGTGCGATGACGGCCGTGGCAAGTTCGCGGTCGAATGCGAGGACAGCTGCGACAACTACGATCCTCCGCCCTTTGGCGGCAGCCTCGACCGCGAGCTGACCAAGAACAAGGCCACGTTCGACGTTGGCACAACTCCGCAGGCCTGCGTCTGGGATCCTTCGCTGCCGAAGACGTACAACCGTCCCGACTACGGTGATCCCACCAAGCACGTCAGCTTCACGTGCACCCAGTCGTACGGACCGCCGGAACTCGAGTGCGAGGCCAGCGGGAAGTACCCCGGCAAGGTGCCGCCGAAGAAGCCGACCTGCGAGGACCTCAACCCGCCGTACAACACCTACAAGATGACCTCGGGCAGCGTGAAGCCGCATCACTACCATGGAAGCACCCCTCACGGTGTCAAGGCCAACGTGACGGTTCTTCTCAAGAACGGCACGTACGAGGTACGCCTGAAGGCCAAGCAGGGCCAGACCTGGACGAAGGACAGGAAGCGCGTTACCGTCTCGTGCGAAGCCGGCGCGAAGAGCGTGTCGCTGGGCTACTCCTCGTCGCATTCGCACACTAACACCGAGGAGTGGTGGGTGGAGATCGACCCGCAGGCTGGTGGTTACCCCACCGAGAAGACTGATATTCCACGCACCGGCTACTAGCCGACCAACGGACGTGACGTAGTCTAAGTCGTGGGGGGAGGTGTGTCCGCAAGAACACCTCTCCCTTGTAATCAGAAAGGAGGCAAACTACGGACGCTGACGTAAGCCAACTACGACGCAGTCAACTCTTAAGGAGGTAAGTCGTGAAACGATCTCGACGCGGACGGAGAAACCGACTCCTGGAAATGAATCAACGGGTCACTCCAAAAGTATGGCGCAAGAAGACCCACAGGACTCCCCGGAACGGTAAGGGGAAGCACCTGAGGGTACTGCGCCAGAAAAGGAAGCGGGTCCTGGCCGGGATGTCAGTTTCCGTCACGTCGCAGGCCGCCTAGGAGTTGACGACAACTAGATAGGACAATAATCCTCCCCTGAGGATCAAGCACCCCAACCGGGTGCGGGTTCATTCCCATTGTGTTGAGCTAGGCGCGAATCATCTCGCGCCAGCTCTCTGACTCATTCGATTCTTCAAAAACCGGAGGATGAACATGCTCCACGAAGTCTCTATGGACGGAGAAGCTGAGCAACTTCATCAGTGTATGTCACGCAAGTTGCAACTGCTTCGTCGAACGTTGCCGGGTAACGCTCATTTCGGTCCATGCGCCGAGAAAATTGCCAGCATGATAAGGCAGCAAGGCGAAGACGATCCTGCAAGAAGGACAGTCGTGGCAGAGACCGTCATGGTGCTGATCAACCAGGAAGTTCTGCGCATCCTTGATCGTCGTTAGCCGTTTGTCCTGATGGGCCCAGTCAGGAGCCGTATCATTTGGGCCGGGGGGTGGAGTGGTTAGGTTTCTCCGACCTTGGGTTCCACCCCCCGTTTGATTCATCCTGCCTTCATTGTCGTTTAGTGAAGGGTGACCATGAACGAACCAAAGGAGGTTCACCATGTGGCCAACCAGAGCTAGTCCCATGAAGAAGCTCACCCGCCGTGGCATCGAGGACAACGTCTGACCGGTACGCGGAACCGTAAGACAATGTTGTCCTAGCCGTGCATCTGCCCGGGTCTGGCATAAAACCCAGGCCCGGGTTTTCGCACTAATATACGTTCTTACTTGGCGACTCCCTCTCGCCCGACCAAGAAAGGAGGATACCCTAGCTTAGATAGACAACAAAACGATAGCTAGAACAGCAAAACGATGTAGCGTCTTTAGAGATGCTGAGGGACGAAACCTCAACAAAACCGGGAGTGGTGCAGTAAGGCCACTCCTCTGTCTCATAAACCGAGGGAGCTTGCCTGTCACATTGCGGGGGACCACCCTGGCATGTGTCTAGGGTCCGTTGGCAGGCAAGCTCCAACCAAACCCAGAACAGGAGAAGAATGATGAAGAAGGTTTACCTGAAGATGAGGATCTCTGACGAGGACATGAGGAATCTTGGGGAGGTTGCTGAGATCCTTCCCAAAGAGAGACTCGGGGAAACGGAGGTTGTCATCACCGACGATGTGGCTACAGCCAAGTTGTTCGCCGAGCAAGCGATCAAAACGACGGTGATCCTTCTTCCCATCGGCAAGTTCGATGGACAGATGGAGAAGAGGTTGAGGTCCACTGGAGTCAGAATCGTCTACGGCAGCGATCCGTTCATGTTCAAGGTCGAACGACATCTCAAGTAGCACACAACCAACCGAAAGGGCGTGGTGTGTCTTCCCACGTCCCGCAATCATTCTCTATGGACGTGCCAAGCTGATGAGCAAGTCAGTTCGTTTACTCTATGTTAATGAACACCATGGGTTTTGGGGTTCTTTCCCATGTAAAAAACAAAAAAGGGTTCTGGAGAAACGAATGACCTGTGTGCTTGGCGCGTCCGTCAGCATTCATCCCTAACAGGATGGAGTTGCACCACACACACGATGGTGCATGAACAGGGGAGAGGGGATTGGATACTTTCTCTCCAGATCCAATAACCTTGGCATGTACACGAGGATAATCCTATGTGTATGTACCAGTTCGGTGTCGACGCCGTGTTCCGAGCTGCGAGCACGAGCCAGAAGGTCTGAACAACCGACAAAGGGTAAAGGAGGCAGTCTTCCTCTGACGAAGCGTAACTCGAGGTGATGTGATTTAACAGGAACTAGGCACCCCAACAAGGTGCAGGAAAATGTCCCACCCCTTAACCGGGTGCGTTGGTACATATCCAAACATACCAAGAGTCTGGTGCAAAAACGTTTTGCGCCAGCTCTCTGTCTCATAAAAATCCGTTTTTCTTACTATACAACGAACTAGAAACCAGAAACGGTAAACCCTAAACAGGAGAAAAGGAAATGAGTAAAAAGAGAGAAGACGCGTATCGTGACGAAGTACGGCAAAGACGCAGCGATGCTGTAATGGAAGAGGCCAACCTGCGAATCCTTCTCATGGATACGGAGGAACTTCTCTACGCATCCAGGGAACGACTGGAAGCTAAGCTCAATAAAGTGAAACTTCTTCAAGACCCTCTTGATCCACGCGAGGGGGAGCAACTGGCTCTTGCAAAGGATTTCGAAACCGCCATGGAGGAGCATCGCAATGTTTTGCTACAGCTGGGCAGGGTTGCGATCCTGCGTGAAACTGCCAGGGAGAAGTTCGTTCATGCTTTTGCGGAGCTCAGCTCAACAGACCGCCAAAACCGGGCTGCCAGCAAGGATCTCAGAACGGCGATGGATTTGATGACCCCTGAGCAACTGCGCAAGTTCAGAAGCAGGCAGCGACGGCAGTAGGCTTCCAGAGTCTGTGCTCTGACAGGCAGGCTCTCGCACTCATATGAGCTTTTCGAAAAAGCTCAACCAAAATTTGTCCATACACGAACACGACGTCAAACCCAAAACCCAAAAACAGGAGAAAGAAAGATGAAGCAAGTTTTTTTGGCACTCGGTGCGGAACTGACCGATCAACAACTTCACTACCTCGGTGATGTTGCCGATGTTGGTGATGATCTCAAGTTTGCTGATGTGGTTCTCACTGGCGACCCGTTGGTTCCCAAAACCGTTATTCGAGTCTACAAGAGGAAGATCGTGATCCTCATCACCACCGGGCTCAGTGAGCAGGAAGGAGCAAAGCTGCAGGAACTCGGCGACCGTGTCAAGATCGTATGCATCGAAAATCCCAGGAGCATTGCGGCTGCGGTCCGTATCCGGAACATCATCAAAACGCTGTAGGCGAAGGGCATGACATCTTTGTCGTGCAACTTCATGGACACGGTGATTCTCCCCGTGTCCCGCACTCATACTTCGTAAACCCAAAACCCAAAAACGGAGAAAGAACGATGACACCAGAAAAGAGTAGAGTGCTGATCGTTGCGATCATGGCACTTGTGCTGTTTGCTGTGGTCGGTGTTGCAACTTCTTTCGCTGAAGTCAGCATGACGGAAGAGAGAATCCTTCCGAACGTCCCGGCTCCGGGTTCGTATCCTCTCGTGGCTTTCGGCGGACAACATCTGCCCGTTGGAACCCAGGTGTGGATCAACGCCGACAGCAAGAGTCCCTGTGCCTCTGAAAAGTATCCGAGCGTTGAGGACGAGTGCTTTCGTGAATACAACAAGGGAGTCATCAAGAGAGTCATTGCAAGGAACAACGGCTTTCACGATAGTGTTCGCCAATACTACTACATCGTCAAGCTCAACGGTCAGAACGGCGCGGCGCTGAATCATGTGCGCGATACACATCTGGACAACGCGTTCATGACGTACAACCTCCCGGAGAAGTGGGTCCGATACTCGCGATACATCCTTCGCAACACGGGTCTCTGCTACCCGACGAGGACGTTCGAACTTCCAAGAACCGGATACGAACAACCGGTGGCGGCAGACCCGGGATGCGCAGAGCTGGGGTTGACAGACGAGGAGTGTGAGGAGCTCACCGCATCAATTCAGCAACTCGACAGGAGTTTCGAGGAGCTGAGGGTGACGCTTCGTATGCTCGGTTATGTAATCCTGGCCGGGCTTATAGTGATAACAGTGGTCTTTCTGGCTCATGTGATTCGTCACTGGAACGACTGAATATCATGAACCCTAAACCGGAGGAAAGGAAATGACAAACCTGTGGAAGTACTCGACACTGTTCTTCGTGTTTCAGCTGATTGTTGGTGGATGTGTATACTACTGGAACAGCAAATTACCGATCAGCGACACGAACAACAACGCAATGACCATCGGCGTCGTTGTTATCTTTACTGCCGTATTTGTTTTACTGGCTGCAGCCATCCATGACAGATTAGCCGTCTGCCTTGGCACTGTCTCTGTTTTTGCTGTCATGGCATTCGTCATGACCATAGTTGACTATTTGTTTTTGGCGTTTTTCTTCATTGGTGTCGCCCTCTTCGGTCTCGGGGTTGCCACTAATGACACAAAACGTCAAGATGAAACTCGTGCTCCGTTCTGGGCGCTGATGCTTGCGGGACTTCCTCTTGGAATCGGCACTGTTGCCGGTGGCGTCCTGCTGCTCAATCGTAAGTGGCGATAGTAACTTAATGGACACGGTGCATCTTCCCGTGTCCCGCACTCATACTTCGTAAAACCAAAAACCCTAAACCGGAGAAAGAACGATGAAGAAACTTTTTGTCGGACTTCTGGCGATGACGTTCGTTCTGTCGGTTCTGCTGGCAACACCCGTCTTTGCCGACAACCCGAATGTTGAGAAGGCCGAGGTGCAAAAGGAATCGCAGCACCTCTCAGAGATCAGGCACCTATACGCCATCTCCGTCTACACGGGCAAGGTGATTCTCTACTCGACTGTCGCCGCCCGGGAAAACCTACCGGATGTCTTGGTGACGAGGACGCACAACGGGGTAGAAGTCTACACCTGGCTCGATGCTGAGAAGAAAGGCCATGAGCATCACAAGGCCGATGGCGAGATCATCCACATCAGTGACGTGAGGCTTGAACTGTCAGATGACGGGACGATCCACATCGAGTAGACGTACCAATACTTCCAGGCGCGAGGCCTAAGGGAAGCGGAGCAACGCTTCCCACGCATTCATACTCGTACCGGCCTCATTCACACTGTGTGAGTGTTGGCAAAAACGGGAGGTGTACCATGCGAGCAACTGGAATGACCAAGAAGGAACGTCTCTCGGCTGAAGCGATCGTGACCTCGTTCCGGACCTAGGGCTGCCAAGGTCAACTGAGTAACCGATCGCCATCTTTAGATTTGCATCAGTGCCTGGCTCTCATAGCAGGCCGGAACTCAATAATTCTTTTTCATAAAACACATGCACTCGTACAAGCTGTAGTGTGCAAGTGGTAGCATCAAGACAGCGGGAAAATCATCTGGTGATGCTGAAGTGGAGAGGCATGGTGCTTCTCTTTTCTACAGCAACGGCTCTCTGAAAATTTCCAGGAGGAAATGTGTTATGAGAGTCTTCACGCCGTTTGCCGAGATCGCGGAGACCAGCCACATCTGCCCGGGCTGAATCCGAAGGGCGACTCGTAACGTAAAGGGCTTGTAGCTCTGGTCGCCGGCTTGAGGCAAGTCCTGGGGCCTGGCTCTCATAGCAGGCCCCGAATTCTGAAAGAGAGGTGAAGTGTGACGAGGATGTATGCCGTTCTGCTTGTGCTGATGGCTTCGCCGGTCATGGCGCAGGTGACAGAAGCACCGGTGAGATTGAACATGGAGTTCCGGTTTAATTTCACCCAGCACGATCCCTTTGTGAAGAGTCTGGAGGTTCAGGACCTTGCGCTGGGTGCTGACTCAGACAACACGACCGTTTTCGAGGGACGCGATTCAATATCGTTTGATCCGTCCCTTGCGCTTACCCTGAAAGTCTACAGGCTCTTCCTGGCTGCGGGTGCAACAAGACCATTTGGTTTCTTGCACACAATGGACAATCTTTCGTTCATCAACAGCCATAGATCTTTGAAGTGGGGCATCGAGGAGACAGTCAGGCCTGGCCCGTTCTTCGAGGCAGGTGCATCATTGAGTGACAAGTACCTTCTGGTGGTCGGCTACAACGAGGCACCATATCAACTGAAGTTTGCCGGCGGCAAAATGGAATACGGGTGCGACTTCTGCGGTAACCGCACCGAAAGATTTGACGTTAGCCGCCGGGTTCAGATCGCCGAGTCTACCCTGAAGAGGTTGTACGCATCGTTGCGTATTGACTTCGGCAGAGCAGGCTTCACTATCCTGGCGTCCCGAACAGAAAACCCATTCACAACAAACAGCCTTCCCTTTTCCGGTACGGAGATCATAATCCAGCCTGACACCAGCGAAAGATGGGGATTCAATGCAACATTCTTCCTGAAGTTAAAGAAAACGAGGTGAGGAGGTGTTTCTAGAGAGAAAGTGGGTGGGGAAAACTTCCAGGTGGAAGTTCCGGCTCAGGGACTGGAGCATACTTCTTGGACTTACTATTCTGCTCCGTTTCATGAGCACGTTCCTGCTGAATCCCTTCGGGCGTACAATGCCGGTGTGGTTCATCGTCTGCATCGGCATGGTCATCTGGATGACCCGGGACAGGAACTTCTGGAACTACAAGCCGCCGTACAGGTTCTACACAAGAGTGGTCAATTTCGTTTTATGTGCATCCGCGATTCTGCTTTTGTTGTCCGCTCTTGACTAGCTTGCAGCAAGAATATGACTCAGTCGCAAGGAGCAGCGCACCGCTCCTGCACTCATAAGAACTGAAAGTTCGTTCATAAGCCTTAAGCATTCATTCCCGTCGGGGATGAAGTTGCACTGCCTGCGGTGGTGCATGTGGTGGAGAGAGTGATCTCTCTTGAATGACTCCGAAGGGAGTTTCAATGTTGAAGCGAAAGACTGGCAGGAACTGTCTTCTCGCGGCCAAGGGCATCTGGGACTGACCGAGGTCTGGTCCGGATGCCGGTGAAGCTGAGTCTATGACTCAGTGTGTCGTACCCGGGTCTGGCATAAAACCCAGGCCCGGGTTTTTGAAAGGAGAGGGGAGATGAGACTATTTGTGTTGTTGGCGGTGCTCTTACTGTCTATGGCCACACTTCCAGCGAGTGCTGCGTCCTTTACGCTCGTGGAGAATGCCACAGAGCAACCTGCCGAGGCTCCTGAACATGGCGAAGACTGTGGTGTTGAGGACTGCGATGCTGGGGAGATTTGCGGTCTCTGCTGCCTTGCCAGTTTTGCCGTGGGGATAGTTGTGATAGGTTTTTTGGCGATCTTGTTCATTCCACTAGGTCTCAAAAAACAGGCATCTGGAAAAGGCTTCACTGTCATCGAGTTGATAATCGCGGTGGCGATCATCGGCGCCATTGCGAGCATCGCGATTCCGAGTTTCTTACGTGGAGAGAAGATCCAGATGCATCGTGTTGGGAAGCCAACCCAGTACATCACCGTAACGGACCGCGAGGGCAACCTTCTGATTCAGGGTGTTGTACTGCAGGTGAATGTAAACAACATTGGCCCTGAAACTACGTGCATCCGCTTATCGGATCAGCCACTGGATGTCAAGGACGGCAAGGTCGAGGGCATTTGTCCAGACCTTGAGCAGACTCAGAACCCCAGATACCAACGATGCGTTCCGTACAGTGTCGTAGGAGGCTAGGCACCAAGAGCGTAGCTACAACATTCATTGCTACGCTCAGCACTAATTCGTAAAAACCCTAAACAAGGAGGAAAGACGATGCCTTCTATTGAGACGTGGGAAATCTGGACACTTCTTCTCATAGTGTCTGGTATTTGGGCAAGCCTCAAATGGAACATCTTGACATGTACATCAGTCGCGATAAGCTTCATTTTCTTGGTGGTGACCTACTCCATCAAGGAAACCGGATCACTCGGGGCCTTCGGGGGCATGTTCTTCACATACCTCAAATATGCCATCGTCATGACGTTTTTGGCGGTGGTGTTCTTGATCGCTTTGCGAAAGGGATTGCGACGGGGTGCTGTGCCTGCAAGTTCCCGTACGCACCTGATCATTATTTTTGTGGTCTATTTAATTGGCACCATGGTGGCTGTGATAGTCACTGTTGCATCAGGGATTACAGAGATGCTCTTGATGTGATCCAACGAGGAGAGCAACCGCTCTCCTCCGCACTCATAAGTACAAACCCTAAACAAGGAGGAAAGACGATGATCCGAATCATCTCGTTGCTGATTGTCGTTGCCATGGCTTCTCCGGTCATGGCGGATACCGGCCTGGCGATCGACTACGACTCCATCGCCGAGGAAGCCGTACAAAGTTCAGAGGCATCGAACAAAGACAGCAAGAAGCCTCGGGTCGTTGACAGCCCCGACGACTGTGAATGCTGGGAGAAGGTCTGTATTCTTGACGACCCGATCCTGGGTCAGCATGAATACGTTCCAGAGAGCTGCGAGGAATTGTTGAGATCTGACCGCCCTAAGATACCATTGGGCAGCCTCGTTCCTACTGTGGTCATTACGGTCCTGCTTATCGTCCTCACACCAAGCGAGTAACGCAACAAGGGAAGCGGAATACTGCTTCCCATGCACTCTTACTTAAAACCAAAAACCCTAAACCGGAGGAAAGACGATGAGTGAAGAGGAAACCCGCGAAGCTCAGATTCGCGAGGAGCTCCAGGAACCACTTGACGATATCGTGAGAGCTTTGTTGCTTCGCTTCGAGGTCGATGCGGAGCGCGACGAGGTCAAGCAACGCCAGGTCAAAGTATTGACCATCATGGACATTCAGGAACGGGTGGCTGAACTCAGTAGGCTCAGTGAAGAAACTGAAGAGCTTTCATCGAGGGTCACATCGACTGAGCGTCTATTTGGCATGGCCGTCGAGAAATTTCACGACGCCCTGGAAAGAATTAAACGCTCCGGCTAGTTCTTCGAGAGCAAACCCTAAACCGGAGGAAAGAACGATGAAGGTGATCTCGTGGTTGTTGTTGCTTGGGCTTGTCATTGTTGTAGTGATGGCAATGATAGGCATTGTCGTGGAAAGCGATCCCTTTGGATTCTTTCAGAACGTCTGGAATCGTCTGATGGGATTCGATGCCGCATGGAAGACCTTGTTCTGTGTCTGGGCCTTTCTCGTTGTGGTTGGATCCGTCGGGTTCTTTCTGTTCCAGATCTCTGTACTGCCAGGAAAACCGGCAGTGATACTTGCCGTGAGAATTTTCAGGGACATATTCATGATAGTCACTCTTTGTCTCGTCGTCAGCGCGGCGTATTGGATCTGGGTCAACGGCTAACCTAAAGGGAGGGAACGAAAATGAGAACACCAATGATAGTAGCGTTGCTGGTAGTCGTGGCGGTTGTTTCGCCTCTTTTCTTCGTCGACAGCAACGACGTGGAGCAACCTGAACAGTACTGCACTGGCACCACGACCGAGCAGTACCAGTGCCTGAGAGTTGTTGCCGGCGATCTCGTTGACCTGGAGAACGATTTCCAACGTCATCGGGCTGACATGCTTTCCATTAAGGAAGCACACGATGGAGAGTACATTGAGTGGCCTGACGAGGTTCGGAAGTCGTATGTGCTTGCGAAGGCCGAGGCACGCGTGGCCATGCTCCGTCACGAAGGCCTCGTTGGTTACTACAACAGCGATATGGCGAGACTGGGATGGGTTTTCACGGATCCTTCCAGGATTCCGGACGGCAATCTCTTTTTACTGCCACGCGAGTTCAGGCCCCTGAAGATGGATGAATGAGCTACCATGTAGCATGATCAGTGAACAAGGATTGAGTATGTAAAAACTCTTTCCTTGTTTTGTATGTGTCAAATTAACGGTATATGACCGATCTTTTTCTTTGTAAAGAAAAACCTAGGTATCTCAAAAAGAAACTATTATAGTCTTCGGTATTTTTTGTTCCAGAGAGAAATAGACCAGCGGGAAATTTTGTAACCTCTAAGTTTCATTTTCTGCTGGACCTCTGATAAAGAATATCCCTGACGATGTAATTTTGCAGCACGTCTGATTTCTTTTTCCGGAAATCGTGTTTTTGGACCGGGCGTGAACTTTCTCTTGCATTTGTTACAGAGGAACATTTGTTTTTCTCCTGAATCATTATAACGAATTCCTCTCTTTACTATCTTGGTGCTTCTACAGAATTTGCATTTTATTTTCTTTTTCATATGTCAAATTATAGGGATAGAACTTAATAAGTGCGAGGGGGCGGATTCGAACCGCCGAACGGACTAACCGACAGGGTCCTAAGCCCTGCGCCTTTGACCAGACTTGGCTACCCTCGCATGGATGTAAGACATACTTCGTGTGTCAGTCTATCTCTTGTATCATTTAGTAACACTTTAAAAGTTATTGAAGAAGCAAATTATTCTTTTTCTATCTCGTGGCAGTCTCTGCATCGTGCTTCATACTTTTCTTGTGCGCCTATAACAATGGTTGGTTCACTATACTTTGCGGGTTTCCCGTCAATCAGTCTTTGCGTCATGACTCCCTGGTTGCTCTTGCATTTCATGCAGATTGCCCTTAACTTCAGTACTTCATCAGCATGGGCAAGAATATTACCCATTGGCCCGAATGTCTCGCCGCGGTAGGTCTTGTCCAAACCCGCAACTATTACTCTTTTTCCCTGATCGACCCACTTTAACACTGAACCTGTAAGAGACATATCATAGAAACAGCCTTCATCCACAGCTACAATCTCAGGGTTTTCTTCTTCGACCATCTTTTCCATTTCTGTTATACCTACTCTGTCTATGGTTGTAGGCACTGCAGTGAATGTCCTTTTGTCATGCGTGGCAACTTGTTTTGACGTATAACGATCGTCAATTATCGGCTTGAAAATAAGATACGATTTTCCGCTGATCTGGATTCTTTTCATCCTTCGGATTAGTTCTTCGGATTTTCCGGAAAACATCGGCCCGCAAATAACTTCTAGATTACCTTTCATGAATATCATTCTTTACGATCTGCTGTAATCATGCTCGCCAGCTCTTCTTGGCCTGATATCTACACGACCAAGCACTTCTTTGCTGCGTATCCATTCTTCAAAGGGAGGTAAAATAATCAGGGGAACACCATCTTTTCCGTAAAGCAGTTCATCCCCATATACCCTAAGTTCACCGGTTTGCGGGTGGCGTCTTATTGCTTTTTCTTCCATGGTCAGAACTATGTCGCTAAAATATAAAAATGAGAGATTAGAATACATTGGGATCGAAGAAGGCCTGATCGAACAGTGCACTTAGTGAACGATTGGCATTTAAGCGTGCTATTGCTTCTGAAAATAATGGCAAACTTGATACTACTTCTATTGACTCACAGCCGTCAGGTACCGTGGGAAGAGTTGGTATTGTATCGGTTACATATAATCTTTCTATTTCAGAATCTTGTATTCTTTTCCAAGCCGGTATTCCATCCTTTTCACTTAGTACCGGGTGGCAACAATATGCAAGAACTCTTTTTGCACCTTTACCTTTGACTTCTTCAGCTGCTGCCACTAATGATTGACATGTAACTGCTTGATCATCTATGAACAGTACATCCTTTCCATCTACATCCCCCATGACACCTTTTGAAGTAACTTCTTTCGTTAGGGGATCTCTTAGTTTGTAAACAATTGCTAAATTATGTGTTCCTACTCCTTCAGCCAGTATCTGTGCTCTCTTTGCTCCGCCAATGTCAGGAGATGCTACTACTAAATTGCTTGTATCTATATACCTTTTTACGTGAGGTGTGAATATTACACTAACATCCAAATGATCAAGTGGTATTCTGAAAATACCTTGTATTTGAGGCGAATGCATGCTCATTGTCAATACACGGTCTGCATACTGTTCGATTATTTTGGCTTCTTCACGTATGGATATTGGTACTCTTGCCTCATCTTTCCAGTCTTTTTTCATATAACCCAAGTATGTTGGAACATCAATTACTCTGTAGGCAGAATCAGCTATGACACTGTTTATAAGCATTATTTCATGTGACCTTCTTCTTGGATCAGGTTGATATGGGCATATAAAGAATGCATCACGCCCACGTACTTCATCCTTTACTTTTATGTCTTCTTCACCATCAGAGAAATCGTCTACTCTGGTATCCACGTATTTACAACCAATTTTTTGAGCTATTGCTCTCCCGAGTCTTTCACCAGCGTAATCAGAAACTATTACCATCTCAGGCATACTAAAAAAGTGTGATGAGTCTATATAAAATTTAGATGTAATTCTATTGTAATGCGGAGATTGGTTGCAGGTGTAGTATTGAAGAATGATAAAGTCTTGGTTCTGCGTAGAAGCCTTAACTGGAAAGGCTGGGAGCTTGTAAAAGGAAGAATGGGCAGAGAAACACCTAGACAGGCACTGCTTAGAGAGATAAAAGAGGAGACTAACCTGAAAGTCAGGATTGTAAAGAAATTAGGAGAAGTTGTTTACAGACACAAACCCCTTCGGGGTCATGTGGAATCGAGACAGATAGTTTATCTTTGTGAATGTAGTGGTGGAAGCATACGCCTCTCTACAGAACATTCCGGGTATAAATGGGTTACACCAAAACAAGCGGAAAAACTTCTGACTTATTCTAATCAAAGAAAATTTGTAAGGAAAGCAAATTTATAGTAGTGCAGTCAAGTATTATTACGTAATTGGGTGGTAATTTGAAGCACGTACTGTTCTTTTCGGAAGTTAGGATGAAAGATGTTCCTCTGGTTGGAGGTAAGAATGCCTCGCTTGGAGAAATGATTTCTTTTGGTCTGCCGGTGCCGAACGGCTTTGCTGTTACTTCTGCTGCTTACAGATACTTTATCAGAGAGAATGACCTTGACGGCAAGATAAAGGATGTGCTGCGTGGCACAAATGTTCATTCTCTTCGTGAACTGAAACGCGCCGGTGCTTTGATAAGAGGCATGATTAATTCTGCAAAGTTTCCTAAGGATCTTGAAAAGGATATACTTGCCGCTTACCACAAATTAGGAAGCAGGTTTGTGGCTGTGAGATCTTCGGCTACTGCTGAGGATCTTCCGGATGCAAGCTTTGCAGGTGAACAGGAGAGCTATTTGAATGTTGACCAGAGAAATCTTCTGAAGCGCGTGCGCAATTGTTTTGCTTCGCTGTTCACTGACAGAGCGATATCTTACCGTCAGGATAAAGGATTCAATCATTTCAAAGTTTACCTTTCAGTGGCCGTGCAGAAGCAAGTTTTTTCTAAGGCCAGCGGTGTTATGTTTACAATTGATCCTGACAGCGGACACCAGAACTTTATTGTAATCAATTCAGGCTTTGGTCTTGGTGACTACATTGTCCAGGGAAAGATCAATCCTGACGAGTTCTGGATCTTCAAAAAATCCGGCAGGCTTGTAGAGAAACAGCTTGGCAAGAAGACAATGATGGAAGTAAGATCGATCTACGGCGTCAAGAAAAAAAGGCTGTCAAAAACAATGCAGAATTCATTTTCTATAAGCGACAAGGAAGCTGAGAGACTTGCAGCCTATGGGCTCCGCATAGAAAAGCACTATAAACGCGCGATGGATATTGAGTGGGCAAAAGATGCTGACAACAAGATCTACATCATACAAGCCAGGCCCGAGACGGTTCATGCTTCAAAGAAAAATGTGTTTGAGGAATTTAGAATGCTTGAAAAAGGAACTTTGATAGCTGAAGGGGCGGCCGTGGGCCGCAAGATTGCGGCAGGTCCTGTGAATGTTATAAGGGATGTTCGCGATATCGGGAGATTCAAGAAGGGCCAGGTCTTGGTAACAACAATGACTGATCCTGACTGGGAGCCTATAATGAAGATTGCTTCTGCTATTATTACAGAACAAGGTGGCCGAACTTCTCATGCGGCTATTGTGTCAAGAGAGTTGGGAATACCAGCCGCTGTCGGTGTGCCTAATGCTACAAAATTGCTTCGCAACGGGCAGCAGATAACAATTGACTGTTCTGCTGAAAAAGGAAGAATATGGAAAGGTAAACTGAAGTTTTCCTCTACAAAGCACAATATCAAGAAGATGCCAAAAACACGAACAAAGTTGTACGTTAATGTTGGCGAGCCGCATGAAGCTGTTGATGCATCGCTCTTGCCGGTGGACGGGGCTGGTCTGGCAAGAGAGGAGTTCATAATCTCATCGGCCATAGCCGAACATCCAATGGCAATGATCAAGCAGAAACGGGAGAAAATTTTTATCGACAGACTTGCTTCAGGCATAGCGAAGATCGCAGCTTCATTTTACCCGCGACCAATTACTATTCGTTTCAGCGACTTCAAGACTAATGAATACAGGAATCTAAAAGGCGGTAAGCCTTACGAACCTGAAGAATCAAACCCGATGATCGGGTGGAGGGGTACGTCCAGGTATATTTCTGAATATGAGCCGGCTTTTCGCCTGGAGCTAAAGGCTCTGAACAGGTGTTACAACGAGTTTGGTCTCACGAACATTAAAGTTATGCTGCCGTTCTGTAGGACTATATCGGAGGCCAAAAAGGTTCTGGCAATAATCAAATCTGAAAAACTGAAAGCAGATATTGGCGTGATGGCTGAAATTCCTTCAAATGTTATCATAGCAGACCAGTTTGCAAAACACTTCAAGTTCTTTTCTATCGGTTCCAATGATTTAACACAGTTAACACTTGGTATTGACAGGGACAGTACTAAACTGGCCCATTCATTTGACGAAAGAAACGATGCAGTGAAACACCTGATAGAACATCTCATCAGGACAGCCCACAAGAGAAAGAGAAAAGTCGGAATATGCGGACAGGCACCTTCAGACTATCCAGACTTTACAGAATTCTTAGTGAAGAAAAAGATAGACAGCATATCTGTGAATCCTGATGTTGCTGTTACGATGAGATTAGTTATAGCTAAAGCTGAGAAGCGTTAAAATTCTTCTATTCTTCCCTTTAATGTATCGGCTGCTTTCTGGCAGCCAATGGCCACGATAAACTGTGTAAGCCTTGGTCCGCGTTTGTTATTAAGCAACAGCACATAGGCCGCTTCGAAGAAATTTTTTACATCCAGATTAGCTTCTTTTGGTATTGCATACAGGCGTGCATAAAGTTCCCTTTCGTTCCATTCTTTTGACTCCAACTCGTAAATCAGTTTTTTGATGGTTTTTCTCTGGTCGTCTGTTAAAGCGTAAATTATCTTTTCTTCGGGCACGGTATCCCTTACCCAGTTTTCCACGTAGCCCAGTCTTTCCTCTATATCATCGTCTTTTTTGATATGACCGGTGCGCTGTAGAATGTTCTTTACAACTTCCCTGTTCTTTGCCAGCCGCAGGAGC
This sequence comes from archaeon, assembly GCA_028279825.1. Classification (GTDB taxonomy): domain Archaea; phylum Aenigmatarchaeota; class Aenigmatarchaeia; order GW2011-AR5; family GW2011-AR5; genus GW2011-AR5. The sequence goes on from JANQNA010000002.1 coordinate 32,595, forward strand.
GTAGCCAGCATGTTATACTGAATAGATACTTCTTCTTTTGGCTTGTTCAGGAAATGAACGTACTCGAACAGTCTTTTCTGGTGTTCCAGTTCCTTCTGGTTACCGGATTTTACCTTGCCCAGGTAAACATTCTGAAGCTCGTCTAATTCATCCATGTAGGCCGGTATTGCATCAGGATCAACAACACGGCTCGTACCGAGTCTTTTTAAGAAAAGCAAACGCAGGCTTAACGGACTCGCGTATTTCATCCATCTTGCAGGTGTAAATACATTGCCTGCACTCTTGGATATTTTTTTACCGCTCCTCTCGGTGAATAATTCGTAAAAAGAGTGTATAGGCGGTTCCCAGCCAAGAATTTCCTTGGCAATCCTGTCGTTACATTTTACACTGTCAAGTATGTCTTTGCCGTATGCTTCATAGTTTATCTTCAGGGCAGCCCATCTTGCACCGAATTCAACTTTCCAAGCAAGCTTGCCGTCTCTTATGCCGCATGTTCCGTCATGACCGCAACCCTTGATTTCTATCTCTTTGCCGGTATTGGAGTTTTTTCCTGTGAACGACTGGTCACATTTATAGTAGATTTTATCATCCTCAAATCTGTAGCTTCGTGTTGTGTAGACGCGGCCGCACTTTTCACAGACTGCCAGATAGGGCAACTGTGTCATGAACTTTTCCTGGCCTGTCACTTCGCGAATAATTTCCCCGCATCGTTTGCCGTTCTTCAGGATTGTTCTTATCTGATCGTCCAGGGTTCCTTTCGGGTATTCCACACTTGCGCGAAGCAGCTTGAATTCAACACCTAATTCGACAAAGGCGTCTGTTAATAATGAAGATATGTGTGATCCGAAAGAATCATGGCATCCAAACGGGTCTTCTATCCGGGACACCGGTTTTCCGATATCCTTTTCCATTTCAGCCGGAAACCCTGCAGGAACTTTTCTCAGGCCGTCACGATCATCACTAAAAGCAATAAACTCGCTCAGTTTTCCAAGTTCCTTTATGGCCAGATTTACGACGAATGACCTTATTCCGTCACCGGCTGAGCCTACATGAGGTATGCCTGACGCACCAAGGCCCATTTCCGTCCTGAGTATGCTTGACCTTTTTAGCTTGTCTTCCCTTTCAACGACTTCTTTTGCAACATTATCTGCCCAAAACATAGCAAATACTTTAACTGAATACTTAAAAAAAGGAGACCTAACAAAAGATAAACGTTTAATAACCTTCCATGGCAACTATACGAGAATAGAAGGGTAATTCTTATGGCGATACCAAAATATACCTATATTATATTGGGAATAGTGGTAGCCGCGCTTCTCTCTCAGATAACCTCGATGGATATTGCATTGTTTACAGGATTCATAATTGTGATAGCGGGATTGATTTTTTCGGACAAAAAGAACGTTAAACTTGAAGGAATTGTCATAATACGAAGAACAAAGAAGGGAAGACACTTCATTGACAAAATTGCCAATAAATGGCCCGGCTTCTGGCGGAAGATGTCCACGGCCGGAATAGTGGTTGCTGTCATTATTATGATTTTTGGATCAGTATTGCTCTTAACACAGGCATGGTCCGTAATAGAAGGTGCTGAAGGCGGGGTTAAGCTTTTGCTGCCCGGTCCTGTGAGTGATCCCGTGAGTGCGCCCGGCGTTTTCCTTGTTCCGTGGTGGATATGGATTGTGGGAATTGCTATTGTCATTATTCCTCACGAGTTTATGCACGGTGTTATGTGCAGGCTGGATAAAGTGAGAATAAAGTCTGTCGGGTGGTTATTGCTTATCTTGATACCGGGTGCATTTGTGGAGCCGGATGAGAAGCAGCTGGAAAAGGCGAAAAAACGTACGAAACTGAGCGTATATGCTGCAGGCTCTTTTGCAAACATGGTGGTTGCCGCTGTTGTTTTTCTGCTGTTGTTCCTCTTTATGACATCCACGATATCCGCAGCCGGCGTATATACAACACCTTTAGAAGGTTTGCCAGCGGCTGTGGCAGGTATAAACGGTACTATAACTGCGATAAACGGACAGGAAATAAGAATGGTCGATGACCTTTCTGATACGCTTTCACAATATAGCCCGGGAGAAACAATCCAGGTAACAACCACAGAAGTTGATTACATAATACCCGGTATAACAGGAGGATTGCTGCCGCAGTCCGTACCGGTTGTTGGTGAAGAGACGAACACTTATACTGTAACGCTCACGGAAAAGGAGGGAGCTGCTTATCTGGGCGTGGCAGTGATCGCGCAGGCTATAACGCTGAATTTTGACCTCAATGCTTACTTCCTGATATCTACGCTGTTGTTCTGGATGTTTATCTTCAGTTTCGGTATAGGGCTGGTGAACATGCTGCCAATTGGTCCTCTGGACGGCGGACTGTTCTTCAGTGAAATTACAGGCAAGAAAAGGCTTTCAAAGATTGTTTCCGTGGCAATGATCATACTTCTTCTGTTCAATTTGGTAGGGCCTATTTTCCTGACAGGATAGTGACAAAAGTCACCACTAGAAAGTAATATAAATACCATATCTTTATATACCTGGGAAATCTTAATATAAACAAGAGAAAATATGGACGTGGTTTAATGTCGTTATTCATACCGAAGGATCTAATGGGAAGGGGTCTTATAGCTGAGCCTACACCCAGAGAAATTGATAATTACGGTAACGGCGGCGGGCCTGTAAGAGCTGCGCGTAATTACATAAGAGGCGGTCTTGCGCCTTATGTTCTTGGTTTAAGCATGATTGCACTTCCGAGTGCTGCATGCGGTGACAGCGGTCCAGCTGGACATACACCTGTACCTGACACAAGCGGCCAGACAACTGGCGATCCGGTTCCGGGACCAACACCATCACCGACGCCACCTGTAGAGGGATGTAAAGACGGTTCATGGTGCGGGCGTCTTTATAGTCGTATGACAGGCGAGCCTATCCAGGGTGCAAGGGTAAGTGCTAGGTCACTTAGCGGCCCTTCTGCACATTCAGAATCTGTTGATCCTTCCACGGACGTTGACGGAAGTTTTGTTGTTCCAGGCGTTGGTTTTGACCAGGAATATTTAATAGAAGTCACGAAAGAGGGTGAATTAGTGCCACACGTTACTGAAAGAGCAAGAATTCCGGGTCACACAGATCTGTCAGTTCTTAGATACGGCGATGAACGTAACGGCGTTGTTTTCGACCGCTTATTTGAAAGGTTCTTCAACGATTACGCAAGGATGAGTGTATCAAACGGGCGAACCGTAACAAAAGTAGATCCTGCCCGTCCATTCACAGAGATATATGTTGTGGAAGGCGGGTTACCGCAGAAACAATTCGATGAATTAATAGGGTATTTAGAGGCTATAAGTGAGAGAAACACAAGCGACTATTTATGTGATCCTGGTGCAATTCCACCTGTTGTTAAAGTGGGCCGACCTGTAAATGGCAACAGGAAAGACGGTTCAATAGTTGTAACAATAGGTGATGGTGCGTCTGCACGTCCCTGGTTAGATCCTAATGGATATATAGTTAGTTGTCATCTAACACTTGATAGAAACTACTTTGGGTCTTCAAATTCCGATGATACGCCAGGTAAACTACATGTTGCTGCACATGAACTAGGTCATTGTCACGGAGCCGGTCATGTAGAGCCAGATATGAGTGAACCTCGTTTAATGGCGACCGGCGGTCTTCTTTCGGATGAACTGTCAGAACCAGAGAAAGGGGCTGCGTGTCTTATGAACCACGGTGATACGTGGACAGGTAACGTGGCACCTGACAGGAACAGGCATGGTGTCAGATTCCAGAACTAGATCTTTTTTCTTGCATCTCTTATTAACACGATGAATGTCGTTACAGACAATACGAGTATTATTACGGATATTATTTTGTATATACCACTGACTGTATTAACGTCCAAGCCAATTATATTCATTACGTCATCTATTATATAGAATGTTCCAATGAACAGTATTGTAAATGCCATCAGGATTTGTATTCTCCGCGGATCCATGTTTATACTTGTTTTTACCGGTATAAATGTATAATCACGATGATCGCAACATCTAAAAAATTTATATACGGCCCTTGACCATAGATATCTTAGATATACATGAAGAAAGGTTATCTGCTGTTTGCGATATTGTTGGTTTTTGTATTCTTTTTGAATACAGATGTTGGATTAGCCCGTATTGGTGATTGTGGCGGTAGCTGGTGCAGCGGCACTGAAAAGACAAACTGTGTTGGCTGTTCTTACGGGTGCAGTGAAGTTGATACGTGTATAGATTCTGTTATTGAGCCCGGTATATGTGATTTAACATCGATAATGCAATGTGATGAGGCACAAACCTGTGTCCCTCCTTGTTCTGCATATTGCAGCAACGGCAGGGCTTGTACTGGCGGTAGTTGTGACGGATCTACCGGTACCTGTACAGGAGACTCATGTGGGCCGGTTTGTGCACATGGATGCAACGGAGGGTCGTGCAATCCTGATCCTTGTGACGGCGTTAGTTGTAATTCACACTGCAGCGGTGATAATTACAAGTATAGTGGCTCATGCAGCGGCGGCACGTGCTCTTATTCGACCTGGGTTTGTGATGATGAAAACGGATGGTACTGTGACGGAACTACAAGAGAATGGAGAAACTACAAATGTTGCTGGGAACCGGGTTGTATAGGATGCGAGGATTATTCTACAAGCCAAAGTACAAATTGTCTTAATGAGGAGAATTACTGCAGCGGCGGCAATCTTGTCCGATACATTGGCTGCAGTAATGGTGCATGTACCACAACAACTGATATATGTGAGTATGGCTGTTTAGCCAAGACAGGCGATGATGTATGCCAGACAAACCCGCCACCTGTTTTAACTTCCGTGAATTTCAATCCTTCTACCGTTAAACAAGGAACATCTGTGACAGCTACATCTGTTGCATCTGATCCTGAGAGTGAGCAGGTACGTCTCATATGCGGAACAACACAGCATGCAAATGATTTGTGTAATGGCAGCCTGGCTGCAAATAATCCTTCCTGTACGTTTACTGCTCCTGACGCGGTTACATGGCCGGACGGCCCTAACGATGTCTGGTGTTATGTTGAGGATGAGGTCGGACCTTTTTCAGACGACCTTGCCACGCCAATAACTTCTGACAATTCAGGGCCATCAATAACTCCTACAAGAATACCTTCGGAGACTTATGTTACAACAGGGACAGAGATTACTTTTTCTGCTTCAGCTTCAGATACCCTGGCAGGACTAAAATCAATGACCCTGTACGTTGATGATATTGCGGAGCAAACGTGCCTGAATTCACCTTGTTCTTTCCAAACAACACTTGCTTACGGGCAGCACACTTTTTACGTAGAGGCTTTGGACAATCTTGACAACCTTGCGACAAGTCCTACGGATACATTCTACATGGATGATGTTCCGGTTACAAGTGATGTTTATTACAACTCTGCAAACGGCGAATGCAAGACAGGGCAGACGATGATTCTTGAATGTGACGTGACAGACGCGAATGTGCCTTTAGGCGACACGGTTTCCACGGCTGCGTGGATTGGTACATGCAATGAGGCTGATTGCTTCAATACAAGAACATGGGAAACAGGTTTTGTAGGTGCGGCAATGACAGGACCTGCTACAGGAGGAACATTCACGATTTCATTTCCTGTGCCGGGCGGTTACACGGAAGGTATGCCTATAGCGGCAACCTGCCAGGCAACAGACAGCCATGGCGGTACGTCTAATTGGGGCAACGGATATCCCGTTTGCATACTGAATAACTGTCCTGTCCTTCCTGAACTGACAGTAGATTCTATTACACCTAACCCTGTTAAACTAGGAGATACAGTGACAATTGTGTTTAGTGCCAATGAAACACTGTCTTCCACGGAAGTCAAGGTAAAGCCAAACGCTCAGGGGGGTGGATCTATAGAGTATGATGCCAGCTTCGCTGGCCAGACAGGAGATCAATATACTTACACGTTTACTGTTGCTGCGCAACATGACGACGGCATTGCCGATGTTTATATGACTGGAAGAGACGTTTCTCCATACGCATGTCCAAAAACTGTAATAGCACCGCTAACCATAGACAAAACACCACCGGTCACCACACCAACATGTAACGACGGGACATGCCTGGCTTCTTACAATGGAATACCGGTAACGGTTACATTCGACTGCCAGGATCTTGCGGGCTGTGATTACACGGAGTATTCCATAAACGGAGGGGCCTTTGAAGTTTACAATCCATCTACACCACCGGAAATTACATCCCTTGCAGACGGCCAGACAGTTGATTACAGGTCTGTAGATATTCTTGGAAACACGGAAACAACGAAGCAGTACGTTTTCACAAACACGGAAAAAGAAATACGTATATGGATAACTCTGGACAACGATCATGTTAACGAAGGAACCCCGATAAACGGTGAGTGGTTCTGCTTAATAAGGGATGCAAACATTCCTGCAAACATATACGGCATGTGTGATATGTGGAATCCTGTGAACACGTTTGATATTACAATAGACCCGCAACAACCAACAGAGCAGTGCTATCTTTGCGAGGCCTGGGGGAGCAGCAAAACAAATTATCTAACAAATAATGAAGTGACAAGTATATCGGAACCGCAAAGCGTGGACGGCGTTGCTTATACGATAACAAAGAAATGGACTGTACCCATAGACACGAATATTTTCCATTCAGATTTATGCGCCGGTTTCTATGATGGCGGGATGGATCTTGGAGGATCAAATTGTACACAATATACTGTTGATCAGTGCGGCAGCGTAACCTGTGATACACCGCCTGCTGAGGATTACTGTGACGGGTCTACCCTGTTCTATTACGGTCCCGGTGTATGCGTGCCCGACACCGGCTTATGCGAATATCCGTTCCTAAACCAGACATGTGCATACGGGTGTGACAGCCTTCCGGGAGATGATGAATGTTCAACAAATCCAAAACCGGAGCTTATGGGAATAACACTTACGGGTTCTTATGGGGTTTATGCCAAATTCGGAGATACGATAACTGTAACGTCATTAGGCAACGATACTGACCCGGGTGCTGAAAATGTGAGACTGATATGCGAGGACGGTTCAAACACATGGTGCGGTGCGGATCCTTTTGTCCCAAGAGATCCGACATGTACATTTACTTCACCTTGGATGCACTCCCAGGACGTGCAGATTTCCTGCTACATGGAAGATGAATCATTGGGACGTTCGATTACACGCATTGCCACGGCCTCTTCAGACAATACAGGTCCTAGCTTTTTGCCGGAGACAGACCCGCCTGAAAGAATAATACCTGTTGGGTCTTCTTTACTCCTGTACGTGTCGGGTGCCGGTGACTATGCACGCAGCGGCGTCAACAGGATAGAAATGAATGTAAATCTTGTGCCAGTGGCAACATGCAATGACATTGTATGCAGTTATAACTCAACATATTCATACGGCCGCCATGATTATACAGTCACAGCTTATGATAACGTCGGAAATTCAAGAATTGTGAGTGATTATTTTGCTGCGAATGACCCGCCTGTCATAGATGAGAGAATTTCTTATACAGGAAATTGCATAAGCGGCGGCACGATAACACTCGGCTGCAGTCCGACTGATGACCAGTCAGGCCCGCTGACTGTAAAGGCATGGGCAGGACAGTGTGATCCTTTCAACTGTGCCGATACTTTGTCATGGGAGACGGCTGTAGGCATAACATACCATGATAATGCGTCAATGTCAGGAAAGGATCCCCAGATTGTTGATACGGATACGGATGCAACGATAAACGGCGCTTCAAGCCCTTACGTTATGGGTGACTACATGTTTGTCCCGTGCCGGGCTGCAAATAATCTGAAAGTTTTTGACATTTCTGTTGCATCAAATCCTGTATTACTGGCAAACGGCGTGTCGGGTCTTGAAGGTGCAGGCAGCATTTATCCGTCAGAGGATGAGAATTACATGTATGTTGCCTCGCGTAACTCAAACAGTATAGACGTTATTGACATATCCGATCCATTAAATCCATCACACGTTACAGAGGTTACACATGCAGAAATAGGCGGGCTTCACAGTGTTTTCGTTTCGGGCAATTATCTTTACGTGCCAATGAGGGCAACTGACAAGTTAGTTATATTTAATATTACAGACCCGGCGAACCCGGTATACCTGAGCACATTCACCCATGCGGATATTGATGACCCAAGATACATCAAGGTGATTGGTAATTATGCATACATGTCCACACACATATCTAACCGCGGCATGGTAATTATGGATGTTTCGGACCCTGCAAATCCGTCATTTGTTTCTTCAGCAAATGATGTGACTCTTGATAACACGAATCAGTTGGACGTTTCCGGTAACTATGCATACCTGGCAGTTGCCGGCGGTACGCCAAGTGTATCAGTCGTGGATGTTTCCAATCCGGCTTCCCCGACGTTGGTTGGCCAGGCTACTCATCCTCAATTCTCCGGTCTTAACATGATTATTGTATCGGGAAGCCGTGCATATGCTACATCCTCGGCCAATCAGTTATTTGCAATAATAGATGTTTCCAATCCCGCTTCCCCGACGGTCACGAATACCATACAGGATGGTGTTCTTAGCGGTGTAACCGGCTCATTCCCGGAGGGTGCATATTCTTACGCCGGTGTACTGGGCGGAAGGCTGGTAACGATAGACATTTCCTCAGGTTCTTACGCTCTGGACACTTTGTTGAACCAGCCTACAGATACGGGTGTTGCAGCAACATGCATTGCTATAGACGAATTTGATATCCAGAACGAGGAACAGTGGAGAGCCCAGGCATATCCTATTTGCGTGATAGACGGATGCGCAAACCCGCCACAGGTGTACATAGACTCGATTACACCTAACCTGACTACAGGTGGTTTAGTCACGGTGAACTTCCATGCGGATGTTGACATTGGATATGACATGTCTGTCAATGTGACGCCGGGTTATGACAGAGGATTTACTTCCGAATACGTTGCAGGTCTCGTGAAGAACGGAAATAATTATGTTGCTACTTTTGACGTACTGCCGGGACATGAAGACGGAGAGGCACAGGTGCAGATATGGGGAAGGACTTCTTTACAGACAAACGCATGTCCCGCTTATGCAGCCCCTACATTCGTTATAGACACAACAGGCCCGCAAACGGACGTTATTTGTAACGGTGAAGTTTGCCAGAACAGAGTGTACAGGGCACCGGCAGCCATATCATTCAGGTGCACGGATGCAATCACTTCATGCAACTGGACTGAATACAACATAAGCCTTGTTAACGACACGGAGCCGGCTTCAGTCCTCTTTGACAGGCTTGACCCGACAATACTGAACAGGAGCGGGCTGTACAATGTCAATTACAGGTCAATGGATGAACTTGGAAATATTGCGGAAGGAACAAGACAGATCAGGATTTATTATTCTGAATATGATGAAGAAATGGTAATGGCCCTGAGACTAGACAAGAAAGTTGTACAGAAGGGGGGAATAATAAACGGAAAAATATACTGTTTCCTGAGAGATAAAGATAACCCGGGCGTTATAACAAGGCCTTGTGAACTTAACGTTCCTTCATTGAACATAATCGTTGACCGTGACACAGCAGAAGAGAAAGATTACTTCACAGAAACGCAGACAACGCAGGCGGAGTTCCTGACAGATAATGCTGTTAATACGGTTGAAGATGTACAGATAGGTGCACGTGATTATGTTGTAGACAGATGGTTCTACATAGGCCTGGACACCGATAAGTTCCAGTCTGAATTATGTGTAAACGGCTCTGATAATTCTTCTGGTTTAGGCGGCGGAGACTGTGGTAATTATACTGTAACGGAGTCCGAACTTGGCATGGTGGTTACATTCCCTGATCTGGAAGAGGGTGTAGTTTCCCCTACAGTTACGGGTGCGCCAAACTTCACAAAACTCATGCCAATATGGTTCGAAGCAAGGCCTTACACTGACATAGGCGGGAATGTAGAACAGTGTGAAGATGTTTACTGCAGGGTTGAATACAGCTTTGATCACTACAGCTTCTGGGGACCGGGAAATCCTCCTAAGCTGGCATACTGGGATGGATTTTCAAGGTCATATACGCCTACTATAGAAGAGGTTTCCAGCAGCGGTTTTGCGTGCGACCAGTACCAGACCTTGTACACAAGAGTTACCAAGCAGGGCGGCGAAATGGACGGCCTGGAAGAGGAGGTCCAGCATGACTTCTTCATAAGCTGTGATGCAAGGATGACAATAGAACCTATAGAGACAAGGCATGCTTTAGGTGACAGGCCTGGACAGATATTTGTACTAACAATATGGAATCCTACCGACACACAAAGAGATTTCAGGCTGCAGGCAGCATCAAATAATCCACAGCAATATCCTCTTGCATGGATAAGTCTTGACTGCAACAACGACTTCAACTGCTGGGACGAGGAAAGAAAGACCGCGGGCCCGGCTCCTAATGATGATCCTGACGGCTGGGTCAGTTCCGGTGAAGACGACAAGGTATTCATACAGGTAGGCAGCCTTACGTCCAGATCCATCAATGTTGTGATGCCTAATGCTGCAAAATCAGGTTCATTCCCTACATCATTTGTAGCAGAGGACGTGACAGAAGGCAGATATTTTTCTGTTATAGGAAATATCCTGATATTTGCAGAAGGACTTGAAGAGTTCCAGGCATGGCAGATAATAATACTTTTGGGATTGGCGGCTGTAATTTTCATCTACAGAAAACGCTAGTTCTTACTTTAAAAGCATTTTCATTAAATATTAGGAGTAATGGGAAAGGGGAATGGTTTAGATGAAAGAGTTAAACTGTATAGTCTTGGATTTTTTGCCAAGCGGATATGCCGACCGAAGGCATACAGAACCGATAGCCCAGGCTATAGGAACTAGTTTTTTCTCACTGCTGGAGTTAGTGGCCAGAGAAGGCGCGACACTAAAACAGGAAGAAGATGTGTACATCGGTGAAGGTAAGAGGGATAAGATAAGGTTTATACGCGGCCAGTTGAACTACAACGACCTTACGAACATGTCAAGGAATGTTTTGCCGGAGATAGTTGAAAAATTAGTAAAGCAAAACGAGGGCAAATTTGTTGAATTCTTCAACAAGGGTACAATAATTACTCCAAGGATGCACCAGTTTCAGTTACTTCCGGGTATAGGAAAGAAACACCTTTCGGATATACTTGATGAAAGATCAAAAAAGCCTTTCGAGAGCTTTGAAGACATATCCAGCAGGGTAAAGCTGTTCCCTGACCCGATAAAGACTATTGTAAGAAGGATACTTGACGAGCTAGAAGGGGATCAGAAGTACTACTTATTTGCTCTGAGGCAGAGAAGACACGTTTAAAAAGGTTTGTGATTGGTAGATTTTATGGTACAGAAATCTTACGGTAAAATGAGGCAGTCAAGAAAGAAACTCAGGAAGCCTGCAAGACTTACAATAAATCAGAAGCTTAAGACATTCAATATTGGCGACAAAGTTCACGTTATTATTAACTCTTCCGGCAAATTCCAGCATCCAAGGTTCCACGGCAAAACAGGAACTGTGCTGAAAAAATCTGGAAGGGTATATGTTGTAGAGGTCAGGGATGGATCTTTGAAGAAAAAACTTAATCTCGAGCCTATGCATCTGAAAAAAGGGTGATTAGATGGATATTGTAGCTGAAGAAGATGTAAGTATACACGATGCGAAGAAAATTCTGGATGAGAGAAGGAAAGAAAGAGATCTTGTTTATGACCAGAAGATATGTCTGGAGTATTTAGAGAAAGTGGCAAATCTTTCAGCAACGCAGCTGAAGAGCATCATGGAGGAACTTGCCTCAATTACAATCCTTAAACCAAGATACGTTGCACTTATACTCGGCATGATGCCTGACACAGAGGAAGAAGTTGAATCTTTGTTCTCAAAGGAACGGACCAATCTCAAGAAGGAAGAGATAAAGAAGATCGTTGAGATTGTCAAGAAACATAAAAAATAGTTATTTTTTCTGGGACGAATGGATTTTCAGTACATCCAGTTCTTTGCACATACATGTCTGATCTAGAATAGAAGATACGGAAGGTGTTGTTCTTCCGTTATCGCCGCTTATCATTTCTTTTACGTATAAACCAGCTTCACACTTTGCTGTTATGTGGAACTTTTTCTTGGAAATGAATTTTGTGCGTATTGAATGGACCTTGCGGAACCTGTATTTGTCTGCCCTTCTGTGCATAACACGCTCGGGTGTTTTTTGCTTGAGCCCCTTTAGCAGGGGTTTTAGCTTTCTAAGGTCACTCTTTTTGATACCCTCACAGACAACAACAGCTTTGTATGTTTTATCAGCCCGTTCTTCCTTGATTTTTCTTACCTCACTTATATTGGAGGGCCTCATTTTTCTTACTTTTATTCCACGACCGATTCTCTTTGACAACTTTTTGATATCTATTTTTCTTTTCTTCGGTTCTAGAATCTCTAAAACAAAAGGCCTCCAGCCAAGACACTTTGCGTCTATGTCTTCACGTCCAAGACCATGAAGTTTATGCGCTCTACCGCGCGTGGCAAGCATGAAGGGCTTGGCCATTATCTCTTCTACAGAAGTCTTGTACTTCTTGGAGGGCCACTTTGTCTGTGGAATGCCTCTTACTAACTTCTGGTATTCACCGTAAATGAATATTGGATTAACCTGTGTGTCAACTTTATTCTCAGGCACATGCACTACGAAATTAATATCAGGTTTTGAATGGAAAGAAGGTTTTATCTTCTTCTCTACAAGTTTTCCTATTTCACGATTAAGCTCGGCCTTTATCGGCTCGCAATAATCTATACCGACTCTTTCCCAAAGCGCTTCTTCCCTTGAAATAAGATCAAAAGATATTTTTGTCCCGACCAGGAATGTATTGTACTCGAACTTTTTGCCGGTCCGTACTACCTTGTCAGCCGTCTTATGCAGCGTTTCAAAAATATCATTGCAGATGGCGCACTTTTTCTTTTCCGGATTTGCATCAAGCTTGTAGAACTTGAATCCGCGGAAGTTTGAAAGATCTATAGCTCCTGAGTATCCTTCCTTGTCTATGGACATTGCCACAACCGTGCGCATTAACTGGCCGCGTTCTTCATTTGTGTAGCCGCTTAGAAGCTGTGCAAATTGACGACCGAGACAACGATCACAAACAGGTTGTTGTAGTATTCGATGAGCCTTTTCTTGTAACTGCATAGAAATACTTGTTATCTTAATTTAAAAAAGAAATAAAATAGCGGAGGGTGGATTTGAATTCGGCAGCAAGAACGAAAGTTGCTTGCTTCCACCGACCTCCGGGTTATGGGCCCGACGAGCATTCAAGCGATAGAAACACTTCGTGTTTCAATCTCTCCAGGCTGCTCTACTCCGCTGTGAACAAAAAGTAATTCGTGCTTATTCTTAAATAAACAACAAAAACGCATTACGCGGAAATTACAACTACCTCGAATAGATTTTTAATAGCGCTATAAATACGAAAAAGTGTAAAGTAGAGTTGTAATGGGTAGTGGTCGGCTTATTGGAATTGACGAGACAGGTAGTTTTGGCGAACATAAATTTTGTTTGGTTGTTGCTGTTGAGTCACAAAATCCAGGAGACGGTACCCGCAGACATAACCTTCCCAAAAAACGCAGGGGTGCATTGATAAGGGCGGAGGAACCGGAAAGGGATTTTAGGTTCATACACCTCAAACCGGAAATGGAAGATTGGGTCAATGGCCATGCCATTGGGCTTCAGGAAGTTGCAAGGGCACATCTTCTGATACAACTTGGATTTGATCCGACATCTGAAAAGGCTTTTATTGATGCATACAGAAATCCAAGTGCTTTTGCAAGAGGTATAAAGGACGTTCTTTATGGAGAATATGGTGGAATTCCACGCGGATCTGTAATATGCAGAAGAAATGCTGACAATCAATATCCCATAGTCAGACGGGCACATGAACGTGGTTACGGCTTGCTTGATAGTTATGAATTTTTTTCATCACTTTGTGTACCGTTTGGCCGAGAACATTTTGAGCGTTTATCGTTGGGCGCTAATGGGGGATCCCACAAAAAACCTGAATACGTGAACATTCCTCCTTCACGTCGTGGTATTGTAAGACCTTATGGATAGTGTTTTAATGAGAATTGCAAGACCAAGATTTTTTGCTGCTGATGAGAGTGGTTATTTCCAGCCTCACCTGGATGAGCATTCATCTATTGACAGAAGACGGATGATGCTACAGGTTGGCGTATCTAATTTGTATAGTGATGTAGAAAGATATCCCGGAAGAGAAATTCTGAGGAGATGTTATCTGGATAAGCGTCTTTCTACTGGACGTATTAGAGGCAGGTGGACAGAACTTAATGGTCAGCATTCAACTATCGAGGGACTGGAATACACACCCCTGACCTCTACACAGATATGGATGATTGCATTTGTGCACCTTCTCAAAGAGGCTGGGTTTAGGGGATTGCCGGGACAGCGCGCTTACGTTGATAAATTCTGGCGTGATTATCAGGATTCGTTATTTGAGGAATGTCTTGCGCATTTTGAATTGCCTACAGATCAGGTTACTGTTACGCGCATGCATCATGCTGATGACGAGATTCCTCTTGTGTGCAGGACAGATCTGGAAGTACATGATCTATATACAAGCAGACAGGCACGCGAAAGAAATCGTGATCTGTGGGTTGATCTTCCGACTGATGTTGTTATGGGAGCCATAGGTGTAATGTCTGGAGAGGCAGCTTTTAAACGATCCCTTCCAAGTAGTTGGTATGAAAGTCCTCGGAATTGATGAATCCGGAAGAGGGCCCGTATGCGGGCCGCTGGTTTTATGCGGCTACTTGATTGATGAAGCTAAGGTGAAAAAGCTCAAAACTTTGGGCGTTAAGGATTCAAAGCTGCTTTCTCCAGAACAGCGAACGCAAATAGCTTCTTCTTTGAAGAAACTGGCAGATGATTATGTTCTTCTGAAAGTATCAGCAAAGGAAATTGATAAATTAAGGGATAAAACTAACATCAACCTCCTGGAAATAGAAAAAATGCAGCAAATTATCAATGCGCTAAATCCGGAAAAGGTTGTTATAGACTCTCCGGAGACAAACACGGTCAGATTTACAGAAAAAATCAGAGGCAAACTGAAAAACAAGCGTGTGAAGATAATTTCAGAGAATTATGCTGATAAAAATCACCTGGAAGTATCAGCGGCCTCTATTCTGGCCAAACAGCTCCGCGATGCGGAGGTAAAGAAACTCCATAAAAAACACGGATTCTTCGGATCGGGATACCCCAGCGACGAGGTAACTGTTAAGTTTTTAAGGGCTTGGATCAAGAAGAATAAGGAGTTTCCGGATTTTGTAAGGAAAAGCTGGTATACAGCCCAAAAAATGATGGAAGAAAAACAACAGACAAACTTGAGGGGATTCAAGTGAAGTACTTTGACTTTGAGTTAAGGACAACAAGCATCTACACGGTGGTTGCTATATTAATGGGGTATGTCTCCTTTACTATGAACCACACAGCCTATGCTACAGTTGCAGCACTGGTTGTGCTTGTTGCAGTGACTTTTGGTATGAGATTTCTATGGAAGATAAAGGAAAGTGCGCGGTGGTGGCTTGCAAACGGGGCTGTTGTTTATTTGTTTGTATGGATCATTGTCTGGACAGTTTTCTATAATGCTTACGTGATCTAAATGAGAAGCCATTACATAAACGAGATAACCAAGGAGCATGTCGGCAAAACAGTTAAGCTTGCCGGCTGGGTTCGTAAGATCAGGGATCTTGGAAGTGTCAAGTTTTTGGTTCTTTATGACAGAGATGGTGAGATTCAGGTAACCGTGAAGGATTCCAATATGGTTGATGAAATCACGAGGGAAAGTGCTATACTTGTAGAAGGTAAAGTGACCGCAAGCGATAAGACGGGGACTGGAGTGGAACTGATACCTGAAAAGGTTGATGTTGTGGCAAAAGCGGAAACACCTTTGCCTATGGAAACGGATTCCAAAATTGTATCGGAGTTAGAAACAAGAATAGAAAACAGATTTATTGACCTTAGACGCAAGGAAGGGGCTGCTATTTTTGAAATAAAGAGTGTGATATACAAGAGTTTTCTTGACTACTTTGAACAGCAAGGTTTCAAGTTCATGCACGCACCATGCATAATTGCTGCTGCTACAGAAGGCGGCACAAATTTATTCCCTCTGTCCTATTTTGAGAGAGAAGCATTCTTGGTGCAGAGCCCACAGCTGTACAAGCAGATTCTAATGGCTTCAAGTTTCGACAATGTTTGCATAATTTCTCCGGCGTTTCGCGCTGAAGAGCACAACACGTCCTATCACTTGAATGAAGTTGTGCAGATGGATATTGAAACTGCTTTCGTTGAGGATGAGGAGCCTGCTTTGAAATATGCAGAAGGTATGCTGAACTATGTGTATTCACAGGTAAAGGAGAAATGTGCGGAACATCTAAAACTTTTGGGCAGAGAGGATCTAAAGATCCCACAGTTGCCAATAAAGAGACTGAAGTATGATGACGCAATAGAATTGCTTCAGAAAGAAGGTGTTGACATAAAATGGGGAGATGATCTTACAAGAGAAACAGAGAGGATAATCTGTAAGCACTTCAACCCGGTCATAATTACCAGATGGCCTACGGCCGTTAGGGCATTCTACTCTATGCCAGAACCAACTAATCCAAAGATTTGCAGGTCTTATGACGTAATCATAGACGGTCTGGAGGCCATGTCCGGTGCACAACGTACACACGAATTAAAACTTCTGGAAAAGGGACTGAAGGATAATGACTTGGATCCCAAGGACTTCAAGTTCTATCTGGACGCGTTCAGATATGGAATGCCGCCGCACGCGGGCTGGTCATTTGGATTGGAAAGATTAACGATGCTGATTACCGGCGTGAAGAACATACGTGAGGTTGCGCTTTGGCCAAGAGACAGATCAAGACTCACACCTTAATCGATCTTTCTTTTCGCAAAAGAAAGTTAGGTCTCACAAAGAAAACATATTATTTTTTCTTTGCTATAACCAGAAAGAATTTTCCTTTTGCTTTGAAACCATAATTTTGTATGTTTGTTAGATCGTCTTCAAATTCTGATTGTTGGAATCTTGTTTCGTAACCTTTCAGTAAGTCTTCCAGTAGTTCTTTGATATCGGCTCCTTTATAATCTAGTGTGTAATCAGGTCTGTTATCAAGTGGAACTGAATTGTCGTCCTGTAATATTTTTTTGACGTCAGTCGCAAAATCTATTATTAGTTTACCGCTCGGTTTCAGTATCCTTGTTATCTCCTTGAATATTGATTTCAGATCTTCTTGTCCGAATAGATGTAGTGTTCCTGTGCATAAAACCCCGTCAAATGAGCCGTCTTCAAGAGGAAATTCCTTTGTCATATCAAATATCGATACCTCGATTTTCTTTTTCTCGTCTTCCGTAAGTGTTTCTATTGTTTTGTTAATTTCACCTTGGTCTATATCGGCCAATACTAGATGGTTGACTTTTTTCAGAAGAGAATTGACATATCTTCCATCACCTGCAGCAAGATTTAGCCACTTACCTGATATATTCTCCGTTTTTAGTGTTTCTAGTGTTATTTCTTCTCCTTCGCCCCATGTTGAATCTTTGCTCATATGATCACTGTGTATAATCACCCATCTTTGGTTTAACTGATTTTACTATGTCTTTAGGATCCATGTTTATGGATTCATTGTGGGTGCCCGCGGAAAAATTCACGGTTTCGTTCTCTAAAATCTTTTCATCCATCAGGACCTCTAACCCGAAAAGGTTTCCGAAAGGGTGGACAGAGCCGATTTCACAGCCTGTTTTCTCCAGAACAACTTTCGGATCGGCTAAACGGACCTTCCCGAGACCTAACTTTGAAAAGTCCATCTTTTTGTCACCGGGAACAAGGATCATGTAATATTTTTCTTCTGCTTTTAATACCAACGCCTTAACACCGCTCTTCAGAGGAACTCCTCTGATCTTTGCAGCTTCTTCGGACGTGTGTACTTTTGGATGAGTAGACACTTTGTAGGTTAAGTTATTGTCATCCAGGAACTTTTTCAATGCTTCAAACTCTTTTTTCATGAGTTAATCTCTCTCACGCATCTTTATATGGGGGGAAACACAATATTTTTTTAGTTGTTCATGAAAGCCCAAACAGCTTTAGGACTATTTGTAGTATTTGCAGTAGCTTTGTCACTATTTGCGATATCTGTTGATGCAAGAGTATGCGTTGATGACAATGATTGTGACATTGGTGAATCGTGCGTGGACATACTTGATGAAGTTGGCACGTGTGAATCTGATGGTTCTGACACACCTCCGGGTGATACCGGGACTACCTCAGCAAGCTGTGATTCAGTTACATGTACAGGCGGAGAGCAGTGTGTAAACGGCATGTGTGTTGATCCTTATGATTTTGATGTTGACGAAGCGTTGACATGCTCGAGCGACGCTGACTGTGCTCATATTCCTACGGACGGTTCTTTTGATAAATGGGTGTGTCCTCCGGCTGATGGTCCGGACGGCTGGGGAGAACCAAGGATATGCATAAGGGATGGCGTATCAATCTGGCAGCATCACAACGGTATTACTGCTTACGGTGAAAAGGCCGTATACAAGCGATGTAAATGTAATACTAACAACTGCGGTACCGACTGCGGTATTGATCCTAACCTGAATTATGAGCAATGCGAGAATGACCGTTGCGGAAGACCTGAATGGGAGAATCCTTCAAAGGACTCATGGTCTGATTCAGATCCACTCCCGGCGCTTGTGGGTGTTGATCCTCTTTGTGTTTACAGGATGAACCTTACGGAAGCTGCCGGCGGAGGTCCGTATGCTGTCTGCTCCGGCGGAAGCTGTGCAGAGAGGGGTGGTTTTCTAAATCAACCACCTGGTCGTCCCGGTCTTTCTGCAGCTAATCCACTGGAGGTTACACCGCATTTTGTTGACGAAGATTCAGAATTCGCGACATCACTTGCTTCAATGTGGATAAAGAAACGAGGCGATCCTGTGGAGGGTTCAGACGGGAACTATTACTGGGGTCTTGGCAATGCAATGTTTTATATCGACATTTTAACCCCGACTGAAGTGCAGAAGTGTGATCTGGTTGACGGACAGGACAGGCCTCAGATAGTGCCTGCATGTGCAGGGACTCAGGACGATTGTACTTACTGGTTTGAGAATCATTATCACTGCGGATCATGCACTAAATTAAACGGATGGGATCCTGTATCAACTGAATCTGTCTGTGAGGAAAGATTCAGGAAAATAGTGTCAAAGGAACAATACAAGACTTATGCCTGCGGTGAACATCAGGTTGATACCGTTGGTGAATTCATAGGCTGTGCCGAATCTCCGGGCGATTTCAGGGACAAGGAGGTTGGAAGAGCACTTTGTAAGTTTGGCTGCGCCCAAGGTTACTGCAAGTGTAGCAATCCTCCTACACTGACTTCACTTACCGTGACACCGGAACAGGTGACAATGGGTGAGCCATTGGAGATTACGAGTGTTGCAAAAGATCCTGACAAAGTATACGGCTGGGATGATCCTCCGTCGCAGCAGCAAATAAAACTTAGATGCGGTACGACAGGCGGCGGGCTTACCGGCGTGTCGATGCAGGGTACATGTGACTACGAAAAACCAAGCGTCACACTTACATGGACTGCACCCGATTCAATAACGCAGAACGTTATCCTGAAAAGAAAAAGTACGGGATCGTTTACAGAAACCCCGCCAATTACACTTCCTTTGGGGGAAAGAAAATGGACAGACTCTGACATTGAAAAAGGTGAGGCTTATGTTTACAGATTCAAGGCAAGTACAACAGATTTTGCAGACGTTAAGATAGAAATATCCGAAGAGTCATGTGCCAACTCGACGGCACAGGAATTTGCAGCTGTTTGTACCGGCGGGTCAACACCTAGCGTAGAACTTTCATGGACAATTGCACCCGGAGCAGAGCAGAACGTTATCCTGAAGAGGAAGAACAACGGATCTTTTGTGGAATACCCAAAAGTTGTTGACGAGGCAAACGCTCCTTTCGTGACTTCAGCTATTGATACTGATGTCGAACTTGGAACCACTTATGTTTACAGATATAAACCGGATACAATGACTGCAACGGATGTCAGTGTTGAAGTCTCAGCGATAAACTGTGCCGATGCTCCTGCAGGCGGATCAAATCCTATAACCGGCCAGGTAACATTTGGTATTCCAATAACAGGGATGTCATCACCTGGCTGCCAGGGAAGTCATTTTACCGGTGCTACCGGAACTTGTGCTACGCATAAAAGTAATAATCCTGGCGGATGGGGAAAGCACGCTGTCTGCGGCGTGCCTGACAGGGTCAGGATGATAATCCACCACTATGAGTGCCCGGGAAAATCATATCCATACACGGGTCCAATATTTACTGATTGTGCAGTTACGTTCGACCTGACTGCATTCAAAGGTAACCAGGAAATTGATGTTGCATCTGATCCGGTTATAGAACCTTGTACCGGTGCAGAATTCCACTGGGGCCGTAAAGATTGTTTTGTTCCCAGAGGAAACACAAGAGAAGCAGGGCAGGTTACATGCAGTGCAACCATAGCCGGGGTCAGAGGTTCCAAAACATTTACAGTGCAAGGGGGATCCGGCGGTGGGGGCGGACCAGGTGACACCGGCGGCGGATCCAGCAGCGGACCTTGCCCTAAGCCAACACCATTTGATGCTAATCTCTGTGAAGGTGAGTGGGCAGACGAAAACCCGTCATGTACAGTAACTGAATTCCCTGCCGAGTGGGCAACTGAAGGCGGAGAGAAAACAATCTACTGTGTTGTAACAGACAAATACAGGCCAGGACTGACTTCAGATCCATTGGAGGTCAAGATCATGCTGGATGCAACGGGGCCTATATCAGAGATAAAGTCTCCTGACGATGGAAGTGCACAGAGCTTTGCGTTTCCTGTAGAAGTTTCCGATGTTGACGACCAGGAACTTGACGTGTGTTATTATTACACAAAGTATGAGGGCGGCGAAAAGGAAGTTGCGGAAAGACCATGTGATTCCAAGATTGTTGTCAGCGTAGGTCCCGGAATGGACTGTCCGATGCACGGTGACTGCGAGGTTGTCGTATACGCAACTGATGCATCGGGAAATGAGGGTGAACATGCTTCAAGAACTTATTCGATAAAACTAATCAAGACAAATATTACAGAGCCTCTGGAAAACACATACCGCACGAAAATGTTTGAGGTAACCGTGAATGATGATGATTTTCTGTCCTATGGTGTTGATTGTTCTTACAGCGTGCAGTCCATAAACGGATCTGATATAATAACCACAGTTAACGACACTTTACGTGAATGCAACGGAAAGTTCAACGTAACAATAGGTCCGGACGGCGACTGTAACATCATGCAGGAAGATGAAAACACATGCAGGGTTGTTTCAAGGATAAACGCAACGATTGAGGGCGTTCCCGCAGAAGACAAGGATGTTAAATATTACAAGGTTGACTGGGTAACACCGTTCTCAGAAATAATTCCAAAGCCAACCGGCTGGGCAAGCAGAGACTTTACACTTCTGGTTCACGACAGCCCGAGTATCGGCGGCATATCACAGTGCCAGTACAGGGTTGTGAGCAACTCAACACAGACAATTCCATGGAAAACAAGGGACTGCAGCGGTGAAGAACCTTCGGAGCTGGTAATAGGCGTAGGTGCAAATGCTGAATGCAGGCATGAAGGCGGAAGAGCATGCAAGATATTTGTAAGACCGCTGGATGCAAACGGTAACCCAGGGTACGGTGACAACGTAACGGTTCCTATAATATTCGGCGTTGACGACGTAAACGGATTTTCAATATACGAGTCGGAGACGACGGATATTGGCCTGGATTTCACGGGCAGATTGAGATCTGACATTGAAATGCGCGCGGCTTCCTTCTATGCGTGCCATGCCGACTCAAATGTGGACAACTGCATATCATCGTACAACGCAGAGAGAAGCGGCATAAAATACTCAAATCTTTGTGGTTCATTCCTGATGGACGGCCAGGGACAATGCCAGCTAAGATGCAATGACATGGTTCTTCCATACTACTTTGTTGCAAGGGGACAGACAACAACGGGATCAATTGACACTATTACGGTGATAAGTCCTGTTACCGAAGGATACTGTCCTACATTCAGGATAGATGAGATTAACGAGCTTCTCGAGATATTCCAGAATCTGGAGGAAGGAATTTCAATACAGATAAGCCAGATGGATATTTTCATACAGCAAAACGGCGAGAATGACTTTGTGAACAATGAGACGCTTGCAGCTCACCGAGAGGCACTGATGCTTACCATAGATCATCTGCAATTCATGGAGATTACAATGCAGGACCTTAGTGTTCCAATTGCTGAAAATCTGATAGATGTGTCAAATGACAGGCTTGATGAAATAAATGACCTGCTGAACAATCTTGTCACACCAACTTCACTGAAGATGTCACTGACAATGCCTGACATAATAAGATACAACACATCGACTGTATTGCCTGTGACAGTCACAAAGACAGGTCCAAGAGATATGTACGGAACAGTTTACTGTTCAGTCACAAAGCCTGGCGGTGAAACACTCCGTGAGAAGTCCGCATGTGCACCTGTTGACGATCCTATAACATTTGACCTTCCATTTACAACAGACAGGATAGGCACGTGGTCCTACAACTGCATACTTGGAAGAGCAATAAGATCTGACTGCTCGTTTGAGGTAAACACTTCACCTAGAGTGGGCACATTTGAATCAATGCCAGGGCTTGGAAGTTACATCGAGTCAATATCAGCTCCTAGTACTGCTACAAAGAGAGAACTGATAGTGGTGAATGCCATGGTTAATAATCCGGATGAAGTCGAGAAATTTGTCAAGGTAAGATGCGACTTCATTGACCCTCAGGGATTCTTTGACAGGAACTATTCTGAATGCACGAACATACCGGCTAATGATGTTGGTGTTGCAACCGTTTACAGAACTGCGGACAGGATTGGAAACTGGACAATCAACCGCTGCAGGGTGGAAGCTTCGGAATTTGCAGGGTGCCACAGCCTCGTACTTAATAATGTTTCACTGGAAGAGAAGAATGTTACTGTGATACTGCCAACAGACCTTTACATAGAGGCAGTCTATGTTCCCGGCAGTCCTGTTATGAATGATACGAAGGTGAGCCTGTCGGCTGTCGTGCAAAACCCTTCAAGTCAGGCAGCCTTTGCCACGTTTGAGTGTAATTTCAGGAATCCTCAGGAAACTTATACGCTTTCAGGCCAGCAGGGAATCGAGCTTGGCTCAAATACACAGTTCCAGCTGAACATAACAGCAGACATAGTTGGCAACTGGTATGTTGACAACTGTACTATCAGCAAGTCTTCAAATCCGGATTACTCGGCTTCTGTGCCTACGTATACAACAAACAATCCTGGATCGTTTGAGGTCATCAAGGGGACAAACCTTACAATTACATCCGTTTCTCTGCCACCACCGGTGGATAACGGAACACTGGCGGGCATAGATGTGTCTGTTAGAAATCCTTCCGTAGCACGCTATGCACAGGTGAGTTGTGTGGTGAGAAATCCACTGAACTTCCCGACCACCGAGACGTCATTGTGTTCAGAGGTTGGCACGGATGAAACAGTAAGTCTTCCTGTCAGCGTACTGATTGACCAGTATGGTGTATGGAATGTGGATTCATGTTCTGTTTATGGCTCACTTTCCGCTGACTGCGCTTCGCGTGTATTGCATGGAACTGTTTACACTCCCGGAAACCTGGAAACATCAAGTCCTTATGATACTTCATCAGTTGCAAATCTCTACATAAACAGCGTAAACACTCCATCTTCCGCATACAAGGGAAGCAAGACAAACATACTGCTTGACGTGGTAAACACAAATCATACACATGTTGCTTATGCGCTTGCCGGATGTACTTCAGAGAATCCTGTAAGCGGCACGGAGAGACTTGTGTCTGAATGCACGCAGATTCCTGCAAGCACTTCACAGTTTGTCGCCTTGCCTCAGAGCCTGGATGTTGCAGGTGAGTGGACAATCGATGAATGTTTTGTCAATTCGTCTACCAAGACTGACTGCAGTCCATCTGTCACTACAAATACTTCCGAAGAGGTGAGAACTTTTGATGTTGTTGACCCTACTGATTTGTTTGTTAGCGAGGTCGAGGCACCGGATACAATTGTCAACAACAGTGACGCCGGCATAAATGTCCAGGTTACGAACCCGCTTACAGATGACAAGTTCGGTTCAGTCCTGTGTACGATCACGAATCCAAAGGGAATCAACCAGACTGCATCAATGCCTTGTACAGTTGTGCTGAAACAGTCAACAAAGACTTACAACTTCTCGGTATTTGCAGACACTGCAGGAACATGGGTTGTTTCAAAGTGTTCTGTCCAGTCCTCATCAAGTCTTGGATGTGCAGGTGCTGTAGCTACCGGGGAACTTTACAACGGTGATACGTTTAGTGTCATAAGAGGATACAACTTGCAGTTTTCAACAATAAATGTTAATGAACCTGTTTATCTTGACGGAAGGATAAAGGTTGACTATACCGTTTACAATCCATCAACTACTGACAGGTTTTCAAGAGTTTCATGTACAGCTTCAAAGGGCGGGATTACAAAATCTAATTCAAGCGTATGCACTTCCATTACCCGTGAGTCATTTACAACTGGATCATTGTCAATGCAGGCCGATTCACTGGGCCAGTGGAACCTGTTGTGCAATCTTGAAAGATCCTTCGATGACTCATGCTCAACACCAACTGCAGATGATTCACTTGCAAGGACAATCAGCGTTACAAACCCGCCTGACCTGTTCATTGAATCAGTAGACGTGCCAAGTATTGCCGACAAAGACAAACCAGTCGGGATTATAGTTAACGTGAAGAATATCGGAGTTGTTGAAAGGTATGGATACGTCGGATGTACGTTTGAGAACTTTAGGAATGAAACGTTCCAGAACAGTTCAATATGCACGGACTTCACAAGAGATATATCAACGCCTGTTGTACAGTTTACTCCTGAGTTTAGAGGAAACTGGGATGTTTATGACTGCTTTGTCAGGGTAGCAGATACAATGTCACAGTGCGAAAACAACACAGCCACGCTGCATAACAAATCAACGGAGAAGCACTCATTCAACGTACAGTCACCTGCTCTTATGATAGTGGATGCAAAAATTGCCAACGACAACCTGTTTGTTGGTGACCTTCTTGACATAGAGGTTGACGTCAAGAATGATGACGTTGAAGACGTGCTTGCATTCGTGAACTGTACTGTATTTGACCCGGCCAATAACAAGTATGAAGTATCCTCGCCGGAGTCAATGATAAGTATGGGAGTTACTGATACTTACCACGTACAGAAACTTGTTGATGTTACAGGAACATGGAGGGTGACAACCTGCAGTGTCTACAGCATACACAGCCCTCCTACACTGGAAGATCAGATAACACTTGGAGAGATAATTGACGTTTACGCAACTCCACCGGCAGACTACTGCAGTGCTACAATACCATGCCCTACAGGCCAGAAGTGCGAGAACAACAAGTGTGTGTCTTTACAGACATGCAGCCTGTCTAATTGTCCGGGCGTAAAAAATGCCTGTTACTGCCAGGGCAACAGCTGTATAGCATGCGGTGCCGGATTCACATGCATATCAGCCAAGTGCGTACCGGAGACGCCTAACACACAGGTCTGCCGTACGGTAAGTGACTGCGCAGCCGGGCTTTCATGTATAGGCGGTATTTGCGTTGAGCCTCCAGCAGAATGTGCACAGGATTCAGATTGTCCTGTGGATCTTGCATGTGAAAACGGAACATGCAAGGTTCCTTCAGAAGGAATCAGTCAGGACCTGCTTAACCTGGTTGCAATAGCTCTTGGCGTAATAGCAGTCCCGGCAATCTTGTTTGTTTATATCAGGCGGGTGATGTGATTATGAAAGGAATATCAATGCCGATGAACATGATGGTTATTGTAGCAATAGCTGTACTTGCTGTCGTGGCTGTCGGTGCATTTTTCATGCTAAGTTCAGGGGGAACAATATCCGATACGCAGGCCTATACAACCTTCTCCAATGGCTGCAGCCAGTACTGCAAGCCTACCTTGTATGAAACTTTCAAGTCATTGCAAAGCGAGGCAAAGAACAATCCTGCATTTGCCAGTGCATGCATTAAACTTGGATATGTCCAGGAAGGCGAGGAAAATCTGGAAGCAAGGTGCCTTCTTCGCTGTGTAGGATGCAACCTTGACGTTGATGAAGAGGATCTTCGGGGCAACCTCGACGAACTCATCATTGTTAGTGGTGGTTAATAATGAAAAGGAAAAAGAAATCTGTTAGAAGGCGTAGCAATGCTTCGCTTATGTCGCGTGAGGAGTTTTATCTGAACAAGCACGACGAAGAAAAGGTTCTGCTCTTTTTGACGGGATTGGTTTTCGGTATGGGCGTAGTTGCCACGATTCTTGACGAATTTGTATATGGCGGTCTGGCCATGCTGGTAGTGGGTCTGGTCCTGCTTCTGATCGAATTGAATGTGGAAGAAAAAACGTACAAGGTATGATATATAAACATTGGATCAAAATAGAATTATGACCCAGATAGATGTTACCTTTCTAGGTACAACGGCCGGAATACCTACAGCCAAACGAAATCATGCTTCCATATACCTCAAATACAGGAGCGAGAACGAGTACTGCTGTTTACTGGACTGCGGTGAAGGTACACAGAGACAAATTTTCACAGCCAAGCTCAACTTTATGAGAATAGACGATATTTTTGTTACACACTGGCACGCTGATCATTTTGCCGGAATCTTTGGGTTAATGGAGACAATGAACCTTGAGCAGCGGACAAGGCCGCTGAATATATACGGTCCTGAAGCAGACAAGTTTGTGGAAACTATACTGGAACTTGGGTATGCTTCAAAAAGATATGAAGTTGTTGCAAAGCCCGTGCCTTTTGAGGGTTCACAGGTAACAAAATTAATTGACACGCCTGAGTTTTCTGTGTGTTCCGTGCCTGCAAAACACGGTATACCTGCGGTTGCATATGCGTTTGTGGAGAAGGATCGCATAAAAATTGACAAGGAAAAGACAAAGAAACTCGGATTACCGGCAAAGGGGCTAATGTACAAAAAACTGAAAGAGACGGGATCTGTTGTTTACAAGGGACAAAGAATAAGACTGGCTGATATTTCCCTTATAGAGGAGGGCAAGAAGGTTGTTTATTCCGGTGATACCCTGCCCTGCAAGAATGTTGTCAACCTTGCAAAGCATGCGAGTCTCCTGATACATGACTCAACTTTCTTCCTGGAGGACGTCTTTGACACACAGTACAAGCACACAACGTTTGAGGATGTTATTGGAATCATAAAAGAGGCACAGGTCAAACAGGCTGTGCTGACACACATAAGCAGGAGATACAGGAATGTTGAGGAGCTTAAAGAGAAAATAAAGGAATACCCGAATGTCAAAATTGCCAGAGATTTCATGACGATAACGCTAAAATAGTCAGCTAGACAAATTCTATTATGATCTTTGAAGTACTGATGCTTCTGGTTGGACTGGTGTTACTGGCAAAGTCAAGTGATTTTACAATTACAAATGCTGTTAAGTTCTCGAAAACTTCCGGCATAAACCAGTTTATAGTGGGATTTATCCTGATAGCCGTTGCAACGTCTTTGCCGGAGATGACGATTGCGATAATGTCTTCAGCAACCGGCGTGGGTGCAATCAGCCTGGGTAATATCATCGGTGCGGACATAATAAACATGACACTGATTTTCGGAATAATGGCGTTTATCGGTTTCAAGGTAAACAAGAGAGAGATTGACGAGATGGCACTGGCCTGTATTCTTGTTTCGATCTCGGCGCTGTTTCTTTACATACTAGGGTCTGCAGGATTTATCTTTGGATTGTTTCTTCTGCTTCTCTTCTATATGTTTGCAAGAATTCTTCTGGACAAGAAAGTCCAGGTTGATCATCACGTAACCAATAAGAAAAAATCGAGAAAATACGCCCTGCTTTCCATGGCCGGTATAGCTGTTGTCATCATAAGTGCCAATATTGTTACAGAATATGCTGTTATACTGGCATCTTCTTTCAATCTCTCCGCGACACTGATAGGAGCCACTATAATCTCTCTCGGAACGACTCTTCCGGAGTTAAGTGTGAATGTTGCTGCGCTCAGAAAAGGAAATGTCGAATTAGCAATAGGGGACAGCATGGGTACCATTGTCTCGAACATAACACTGGTTCTTGGAGTTGCGGCTATTATAAGCCCGATAGTTGTTGATGCCGTTGCCGCCACGTCCCTGTTATTCCTGTTATTCTCTTCAGCCCTGCTTGTATTTTTCACAGGAAAACTGAAGTTTGGAAAGAAAGAGAGCTTAGTATTTTTCGCTGTATATTTGTTATATATACTAACGATAATTAGGGTGTAATAATGGAACTAAAGAAGAGTATAGGCAAGAAAACTTTATTGATGCTGACAATAAATGCTATTCTCGGCACAGGTATATTCTTTCTCCCGGCTATCGGTGCCCTGTATTCGGGAAGTTCCTCCATACTTGCCTGGGTCATAATGTCAGGCTTTGCGATTCTCATTTCACTTTATTTTGCCGAACTGATTTCACTATTCCCGCAATCGGGCGGTGCCTACGGTTTTATCAAGAATGCTTTCGGGAAATCAACAGGGTTTGTATTTGGCTGGCTGTCATGGATAGTGGCGAACATAACTATCGGCATGCTGATAGTCGGCTCTATAAGATACCTGTTTCCGGAGGCCAGCGCAATTTCGAGCATGGGACTTGCCGTATTCTTCATACTTTTCTTCAACTTTGTCAATTACCACGGTATTGACTGGTCATCAAAACTCTTGCTGTTTTTTGGCATAATGACAATAATCACCCTGACGGCTCTTATAGTCCCGGGACTGTTCACGATTAACACGGCCAACTTTTCTGACGTTCTTATCGCCCCGATCCCGATGGTTTTGCTTACGGTCTACTTCATTTCGGAGACATTTTTTGGATGGGAGACAACTACCTATCTATCCGAGGAGATCAAGGATGCAAGAAAAGTCCTGCCAAAAATCCTTGTGCTGGCAACAGCACTGATAGCACTGATAAGTTTCCTGATAGTTTTCGTGGCTTTAGGCAACCTGGATATTGCAGCATTTGCAAGCCATCCGGCTCCCCTGGAGTTCCTGGCGGATAATCTGTTCGGATCGAGCATGGGACAGATCTTTGCACTGGTAATATTCATACCTCTTGTCGGTACTGCCGCTTCCTGGATTGTCTCATCTCCGAGACTTCTTTATGCCATGTCAAGAGACAAGATGCTTGTTCCTATATTCAGCAAGGTCCACAAAAAATACAGATCACCACACACGGCAATTGCATTCCAGACAATTGTGACAACAATAATAACCATCATAGCTTTCGGCAGCTACATGTTTTTGCTTTCACTGCTGATTCCTCTTGTTATAATAATGTACACGTTTGTTATGCTGTCTGTGGTTAAACTAAGGATTGATCTGCCCAAGGAAAAGAGATATTTCAACGCACCGTTCCCGAAAACAGGTCCCTTTGTGGTTATAGCGTTTAACCTGATGCTGTTGTACATGTGGCTGACGCAGGTGAACGATGCTGTTTATGTATTCCTGATGGGAGTGATCCTTGTTTTCATAGGCGCACCGCTTTATATTGTGATAAGACTGCAGACAGACAAGAAATTTGTTGAAAGATTCTACGACAAGATATCTTTTATATGGGACTCCGCCTTCAAGGTCTGGTTCGGGAGAGATGAGACGGAAAGAATCATGAAGCACCTGAGGCTGAAGAAAAAATCAACTGTTCTTGATTTTGGCTGCGGATCCGGTAATACAACACTGGCATTATCAGAGGCCGCTAGCGATGGAAATGTTGTGGCTGTGGACGTCAGCAGAAAGCAGATACGCAATGCAATAAAGAAAGTCAAAAATTTTCAATTACCTAATGTCATCTTTGTCAAGGGCGATAAGAAGTTTCCAAGAGGTTCTTTTGATGCAGTCACGGGCGTAGGAGTTTTAGAGCATCTGGATAACCCTCATGCCTATCTGGTTCAGCTGATAAAATCTCTTAGAAAAAGGGGCAAGTTCTACTTTTTGTCTTTTGGCGAGACATTCCTGATACCCGGCCCGGAATTTTTGTCGAATAATAAAAAAATAAGGGATTTGTTCAAAGACATGAAAGTTGAGATTCATATAAAACGCGAAAAGAAGAGGTTAACGGAATATATCCACATATACGGCGTCAAAAAATAATTACTGGTTTCTTTGTCTTCCATTGAGACCCTTCAATAATCTTCTGGCTGCTTCTTCTGCCGCTTCCCTACTTGCAGCCAGACTGTTTAGTACTTCATCAGCTTCTGCGGATTTTCCTCTCTTGCCCTGCTGAATTCTGTAAATATCTTCCATCATTCCCTGTATATCCGCTCTTTCCGCCGCTTCTCTTGCCCTGTTTATTCCACTGCGTAGAGGTTCCGGCACGGACTCAAGATTTTCGTTTATCTGTGCATCTCTTCTGTCCTGCAGCAGCTGTCTCTCTCTTTCATCGTACCACCCTGTCGGGTCAGCGTCCGTGGTTGTTAGCCATGTATTTGGCCCGGTCTGAAGTGTTCTTTTTTCTTCCCCTGGAGGCCTGACTACCCTGGCTTTTGAATGGTCTATGGCAATACCGTTCATGGCATCTCTTAATTCTCTTTGAGTGGGTACCCTGCCGTATATCCTTACGACATCCCTGTCTGCACCCGTTTCCTGCAGATAGCCTACGTATCTTTCATAATCATTTGGAGTGAACTGTTGTGCCAATGACAGTCCAAAGGCAGCAACGTAGCCTTTAGCACCCATTGATCTTAACGCATCCGGGTGGGTTGCCTTACGGAATAATCTTCTTCTAAGCTCTTCAGGTGTATAATCTCCCTTTTCTAGTCTTCCAGTCATCGTCAGGTGCTCTACAAGTCTATCAAATTCAACGTCAGTTGGTAATGGTACACCTTCAGGGTATTGAGAATCAACAAATGCTCTAAGTGTTATATCTGTGCCAAAAAGCTCTTCCATTCTTTCTAATTCTCTTTTTCTTACTCCGCCGTTCCTGTATGTTTGGAAATAAGATCTTAGATGACTTACAAGATGAGGGCGCTTTGAGGCATACCCTGAATAATCAGCTTCAACACGTTCTGTATAAGATTTTCCTTCAAAAAAGTCATGTACATCTCTACGCAAACCCGGCGATACGGCTAATGTGGTCCCGCCGGCAAGTAATGCGGCCCATGCCAGGCCTGATGCGTAACCGGGCCCTTTATGTTGTCCCATTGTAATAGTAACAACATGCATGTTTTTAAAGCTTTTTTGGCTATATTATATCTAAATATACTACTTAGAAGATACAGCTTTTTCCATTTTATTCCTGTATTTAACAACAAAAAACTAGGTGATAGTTATGGCTAAAATAAACGTCAGTGAAGTCGAAGGCGACATTGACTACAGAGAGGAGATGGAGAAGTTCGGCATAGAAGATATTGACAAGTTTCTTAGTCAAATGAAAGATCTTCCTGTTATGTACAGGCGTGGCCTGGTTTTTGGCCACAGGGATTTTGAGAAAATATTTGAGGCTATACACCTGAAAAAGCGCTTCGCGACACTGACAGGTGCAAACCCTTCAAGTTCCCTGCATATAGGCCATAAGCTTTTCCTGGACCAGGCTTTATTCTTTCAGTCACGCGGGGCAGACGTCTTCATACCTATATCCGACGATGAAAGTTATGTTTTCAAGAAAACGGAGTCACTGGAAAAGGCTACGCAAAATGCGATGGAAAAGGTAATACCTGATATAATTGCCTGCGGGTTCCAGAGAAAAAATACAAATATATTCATATCCACGAAAACTGCCAGGGTCTATGAACTGGCTGTTAAACTGTCAACAAAAGCGACATTTTCGACGATGAAAGCCATTTTCGGCTTTGACAATGAAACCAATCCGGGCGCCATATTCTACGGTGTTACGCAGTCTTCACATATCCTGTTTCCGCAGCTGGAGGAGCACGGAGGTCCAAGGCCAGTAGTTGTGCCTATTGGTGTAGACCAGGATCCTTACATGAGATTAGTAAGAGATATTGCACAAAAGGTTGGAATGGTTAAACCGTCTTCCACTTACCATAAGTTTCTGCCGGGCCTGTTGGGCGGAAAAATGAGCTCAAGCAAGCCGGAAACCTGTATTCTTCTTACAGATGCTCCTGACGTCGCACGACGGAAGATAATGAGAGCGTTCTCAGGCGGCGGCGCTACGCTGCAGGAGCACAGGGAAAAAGGCGGCAATCCGGATGTTGATGTTGCTTACCAGTATCTCTTCTACATCTTTGAAGAGAGTGATAAGAAAATAGGCGAAATCAGAGAACAATTCAAGAACGGTTCAATGACTTCAGGCGAGATTAAGGATTATCTTGCCAAGAAAGTAGAGCGCTTCCTCAAGAGCTATCAGAAGCGCAGAGTGAAGGCAGTAAAGCAAGTGGATAAATTTTTGATAAGGTGATAAAAGTATTTCCAAATAGGGTAACGGTCACAAGTGCATTGCCGTATGTGAACGGCGTTAAACACTTAGGCAATCTTATTGGATCTATTCTGCCTGCAGACATATTCCATAGATTTCTGGATCTCTTTGACGTTGAGAATATCTATATATGCGGAACGGATGACCATGGAACGGCTATAGAGATAGGCGCTGCAAAGGAAGGGCTGACACCGGAGCAATATGTGAAAAAGTACTATGATATTCAGAGACAAATATATGAAAAATGGAACTTTGACTTCACGCATTTCGGGCAGACATCTGCAAAAGAGAATCATGAGATAACACAGGAGATCTTCGAGGCTGCCTATGACAATGGTTATGTTGAGAAAGAATCACTTGTTATACCTTACTGTACCAGCTGTAAAAAATTCCTTCCGGACAGATATACAATCGGTACCTGCCCTGCATGCCAATACGATTCAGCAAAGGGTGATCAGTGTGAAAAATGCGGCAAACTTTTGGATCCTGAGGAACTGGTAAAACCAAGGTGTACTGTCTGTAACAAAACAACAATTGAATTTCGCAAGGAAAACCATTTGTTCCTTAACTTTGCCGCTCTCCAGCCAAAGCTGAAAGAGTGGATCGAAGGTAATACACACTGGCCTGACAATACAAGAAATTTTGCGCTCGGATGGATCAAAGAGGGACTTAGACCAAGGTGTATAACCAGAAATCTAAAATGGGGCGTAAAAGTTCCTATGAAAGGTTATGAGCATTTGGTCTTTTACGTCTGGTTTGACGCGCCTATTGGCTATATCTCGATAACAAAAGCCGGAGTGAAGGACTGGAAGAAATGGTGGACAGATTCAAGTATCTACCACTTCTTAGGCAAAGACAACGTGCCGTTCCATACAATATTCTGGCCCGGCACGCTTATAGCGGCAAACAAGAAATACGATCTGCCTCATCATGTGGAAGGTTATGAATACCTGAACTGGGAAGGTGACAAGTTTTCTACATCCCGCGGTGTTGGGTTGTTTAGTGACGAAGCTCTGGATCTTTTTCCTACGGACTACTGGAGGTTTTATCTTTCTTCAATACTCCCGGAAAGCAAGGATTCCAACTTTGACTGGCGCGATTTTCAGTCAAGGATCAATAACGAGCTCATAGGCAACTACGGAAATTTGTTCTATAGAGCAACATTGTTTGTTGAGAAGAATTTCAACGGTGTAGTACCTGAAGCAGAGTTAGGTGAGGAAGAACACAATCTTCACTGGAAACTTGGCAAGACTATACACAAAGTTGAGGAGCTAGTGAAACAGGTCAAGCTGAAAGAGGCTTTGAAAGAGATACTGGCATTGGCTTCAGAAACAAACAAATACTTCCAGGACAAGAAGCCTTGGAAGGCGTCAAAAGAAGAACAGGCTGTTGCGTTGTATACAGCTGTCAATATGTTACAGCCATTGTCAATGCTGCTGAAACCGTTCATACCTGAGACAGCCGGGAAAGCAATAGATTGCTTGGGCGGCAAACAGGAACTTTCGCAGGACTTTATCGTAGAGCCCGGCCAGAAGATAAAAGCAAAGCTTCTTTTTAAGAAGATTGAAGATGTAGATATTCAAAAAGTACGTAGATACAAGACCAAGTACATGAAGCAGGACGCAGTAGATACCATAGAAATGGTGAATGATATGATGCCTTTTGAGGAATTCGCGAAAGTGGAGATGAAGGTGGCTACGATAACGAAGGTTGAGGACCACCCAAAAGCAGACAAATTGTATGTTTTACAGATTGATCTGGGAAAGGAGCAGCGTCAACTTGTTGCTGGTCTGAAGGGAATCTACAAAAAAGAGGAACTGGAAGGCAAACAGATAATAGTTGTCACAAATCTGGAGCCAAAGGAGCTTCGTGGTGTGAAAAGTCATGGAATGCTGCTTGCAGCGGATGACGGTACAATACTTTCTCCTTCTAAAGCCGTGGAAAACGGAATGAAAATTAGGTAAAAAGCTTAAAATAAGTCCAAGGCCAAAGTAAAATAAGGTAATAAACTTGGAGAAGTTTGCATGAAAAGATTGAGCATAGCTTTAGTGTTGTCTGTACTGATTGTTTTTGCCGGTTCTGCTTATGCAAGTACTCCTATACCGGATGGTCCATGCGACGCCAGTGAATCTGGCAAAGCTGCATGCGCTGCAGCACAAAGTGGACATGCACAGTATGCCACAGTAGTATGTGATGGTTCTCTGTGGACGGGTGATGGTGGTGTATTTTTAACCAGAGAAGAATGTGTGGCAGATTGTTCCAGTCGATATGGTGCTAACTGCTTGGATGTGTCACAAACTCCCGGTGGGATTCAGATACAATTTACAGGGAGCCCTGTTACTATAACCCCTCCTGAAACATCTACACTGACATGGTCTGTTACCGGTGCCGATGTTATTGACATAAGTTCTTTAGGTAACAACCTTCCTCCAACAGGAACAAGGATAGTGAATCCTACAATAACTACCACTTATATTCTTACTGCAACAAAAGCGGGTGTTACAAGCCAGCAACAATCTGTAACTATACAGATCAGTGAATCTGGAACCGATACCGTCACAGGGGACGGATGCTGTGCTACGAAGAGCGGCGACACATGGACGTACGCAGTATCTACTGCGGCCGCATGTAATCCAAACGGTGACAATATACTGTTCAGGCCCGGCGGCCAGCCAAGTGCATGCCAGGCACTAGAAAACCGTATATGTCCTGTTTACTGCCAGGAACAAAGCCGAAGAGGAGGCAGGTGCACAACGGACAGATTCGGAGCATCAAGCCAGGATGAATTTTATCCAGGCATATGCGACAGCCAGACCCAGGGCTTGACTAAATGGTGCCAGTGTGGTGGTATCGATACATCTGCACAAAGAAGAAATGAGCCATGCTCAAGTGCATGTTTAACAAGCAACAGGTATGGCGGTTTCGGTGCCTCAGCCTTTGGCAATCCTTTCGGTTCCGGCCAGTCATTGAGTATACCGACAGGTGTATGTACCGACAACCCGCAAAGTCTTGTAGTAGGGGCAACCATTGTTACACAAACACAGGCAGGTTCTTCATATACGAGACAGCCTTATCCGGCAGTGCCGGGCGGGTACGGTGATCACGGTTGTGATGCAAGCGAAAGATGCTGGTGCGTCACGTTTGATTTCGGATCATCAACACAATACCAGTCACCGCCTACAACGCTGCCTGGTGCAACAATTCCGGGTACGGGATGCACACAAAACTGGTGCCCTCCCGACATGATACAGGATGCCCCGCAGAAACAGCCAAACGACAGGCGATGTGATATTGCTGTTAATGCTACAATAGAAGCATCCTTTGGATCAGCCCAGCTTGCCCCGGGTGACGGGGGAGCAACGCAAATAACAGGACTTAGATTAATACAGGCAGGCGAGCCTGTTACAATTGTCGGTCACGTGACAAAACTTGCCGATCACTGTGCGGGTTACAGCTTTACATGCAGGGAGCAGAGAGAACTTACATGCGAGGGACATAATAATTATTTCTGGGCAACGTATGAGTACCAGGACTGCCCCAGAGAATTTCCTGAAAAGCTTCATGAAGAAGGAGAAGGGCGAAGAGCAAACTGGAGAGCAATTGTTGATGCAGTCGGTGTTATAGCTGCAACTGCAACCGGAAACTTCCAGATTGCCGGCATGGCTATGGGTGACATGATGGCTTCATTTACTACATGCGGGAATGCTGCAAGAGATCCTGCAAACCCACTCCTTGTTGCCGGTGGATCATTGGCTGCAGGAGCCGTGGCAGGACATACTCCCGGACAAAATACTCAAACACAGACACAAACACAGGCCACATGTAATGCATTAAATATTCAACAATGCGGGCAAACACCCGGTTGTATGATTCAGGGCACCTCTTGCGTGCCTGTGGGAACAACCACAACAACACCACCTGCGCCAGCACCTCCTACAACAACACCACCAACACCACCAACACCACCTGCGCCAACACTGACACCACAGCAACAAGAATGTATAAATTGTGTCTCCCCTGGCGGTAAATGGTATCATCCAAGCGACGGTTTTTGCTCAACTACTCAACGTTCCGGTGAGCCTGCTATATGGAATGTAGCGGGTTGTATGGGTATGACTACAGGTGCTGCTACAGCGAACCCAACTTTTAATCTTATTACTGCGTATGTAATGACTGATCCTGCATTTAGCATAACAGGAATGCAAACAAGCGGGGGCAGCGAGTCAAGCGGCGGCGGCATGAATCCAATGGTAATGCAGGCTATACAACTTGCAATGTCACAGCTGCCGGGCTGTGAACTGAAAGATCCATGCTTCTCTGTGTGCAGCAAGGAGTACACACCTCCTGTAGGTCCTGCACCTACATGTAATCGTGGCGGGCCGCTGATCAGATATGACGAGATTGATTACTTCTGCGGCCTGGGTGATTGCGGACCGTTTGCAGGCAAGGGCGTAAACGTAAAGATAATCGGGCCGAATGGAAAAACAGCCATAGATGATATTGTCAAGGCGGGTGCTGACGGTGATTTCAGTTATACATTCAAGGCCCCTGCAGGTGACGGGGAATTCACAGCAATAGTGAGCGTGCCGAGATGAAGATGAAATACTTTTACATAACAATGATTTTGATAGTTTTACTTACGTCTGTTGCTTATGCAAATTTCCAGTACGGCGGGCGTGGTTGCAAAGGCAATCAGATATGCGACACTACGAATACATGCGATGCCAACGGCTGTACAACCACCTACGATAACTGCCAGTCATGCGGCGTCACGACGAAATTGTGCGGGACAACGATAAAAACAGCACAAAACACCTGTGTTGACTCCGGAACGCCTTCCTGTTCGAACGCTGCAGTGAGCTGTCCGGCAGGAAGTGAGGAGAACTCCATACCGCATGTTGTACTCACGTTTAATGTTTTCACGAAAAAGAATCTTGTTGTCAACATAACACCGCCAACTCATACGGCACTTGCGGGAACAACCGTAAATTATAAGGTGTCGATAAAAAACAACAATCCTAAAACACTGAAATTCGGGCTTGGTGCGGAAGTTCCTTCAGGCTGGAGCGTGAGCATGCCGGCTGAAACTTCCGTGGGACAATCCAGCACCAGGGATGTCGTGATAAGAGTTGCATCAAACGAAACAACAAGCGACGGAAATTATCCTATACTGGTTGGTATATTCAACGAGGAATTAAGTCTGTTTGGAACTGTCCAGGCGGACTACATTGTTGCTTCACGCGGGGCACCTGGTGTCAACACGACGCCAAGATCACAGGAAGGGTATCCGGGTGAAACAATTTTCTACAATGTGACTGTCACCAATAACGATCCTACAGGTTTTGACGCAAGTACTATATCGTTAAGGGCGGAAGTTCCAGAAGGTTTTGAATATGCATTCAATCCAAGAAGCGTCAAACTCCAGCCAGGTGAGGATGGCTCAACCATGCTGGAGGTAACTTCCCCGGAGAATGTAACGGAAGAAAAGTATGACATAACGATAAACGCAACCATGAACAAACTTCACGGGCTGGACTTTATAGAATACAAGATTACACTTTGCGGAAACAGCGTTTGTGACCAAGAAGAAGAAAACGTATGCATGCAAGACTGTCCTATAGATCCGTACATAATCTGCAACGGAAGGTGTGACAAGACTGTAGACGATGGTGTTGATTTTACGGCTGTTGTTTCAGCGACATTCAACAAGCTGATTATATGCAGTAAAGATGCCACGGAAGAAGCCTGCAAGCAGGCGGCAGACCTTGATAATTGCGGTGAAGACAGTGCGTGCTTATGCACGGGTGCAAAACAGGGCTCTATGGGCCAGTGCCATCTCCGTTGTGTTGATACGGAGGATGTCTACTACATGTTTGCTGACGGACCTCAGGGCATAAGGAGCATAGCTAATTACAGTTATGTTTGCCCGTATGTTGACATGCCTGACTTTTTGAATATGAAAGATGGTTTTGTACAGGCCAGGGATGACTACGAAAAGGCAAGGAGTGCTTTGCTGGAGGTAATAAACTCGCCTAATTCGTCAACACAGGAAAAGGCAGAAGGAAGGACATGTGTGGACGGCCTGGGTGCAATAACTTATGATATTTCTGAGTTCATAAAATACCTTGACGATGTAATAGACTGGCCTGGCATAATCAACACAACAGAAGCAAGATCACTGGCACAGCAGTTAACAGGTGATATTGATACAAGATACAACGCGTTCTGCAAGGGAGCTTCAGGGCTTCTGCAGATAGACACGATATCCGCAGCTACCGTAGAAAAGAACTCTACTGCGTACGTGGATGTTATCGTACAGAATGTCGGCAATACGGTTTACTACGGAATGGTTTCCTGTGATATAACGGGTGCTGTCGGTGAAAGAGAAACAGTAAACACGTCATGTGCATCAATAGGCGGACAGATGTACAACACGTTCCAGCTGCCTGTTAATGTGTATTCGGCCGGAAAGTGGAGTGCGAAATGTAAAGTACAGGGTTCCCTTCTGGATGGGTGCCAGGCATCTACTTTGCATGACGAGAGTACGGGAAACTTTGATGTTTACACCCGCGAGACGTTCATAGTAGACGTTTCAGGGCAATGCACAAACGAGACGATTGAGTGTACTGTGAGATCGACACGCGGCGGTTGTACAACATGCAAGATAAATGACGTTCCATGCCAGGGCGTCGGGACTATCAATAACACAGATTACTTTGAGTGCGACCTGCTTCCTCCGGGAACATACACACTTGTCGGATCTGTTCTGGACAGCAGCCAGTGCTGGCCGATAGAACCTGCAGTGAAAAACACAACTGCCAGGTGTGCAGGATGCGGTGACGGGATAGTGGATATTGGCGAACAGTGCGAGCTGCCTTATACGGACAACAGCCAGAGTTGTGTACAGTCACCTTCCATATGCCAGGGCAAGATGTTTGGAATCCGCGACCAGGCTGGATTCTGTGATACAAGCTGCGGGTGCAGTTACGATGAGTATGATTATGCATGTGTCGCAGGAAAGTGCGAGGCTGAATGTCAGGACGGCGAAACAAGGCTGGTGTTTTTGAACAAGACAGAGGGAACATGTTCCTGCACGCAGCAGTGCGGTTCGGGTTGTTCATGGAACTTATGCGATTGTGAGCCTGGAATGGTCTTTATACCATTGGGATTGCCGTCTGTTACTGTGACACACAGCCCTGCAGCAATAGATCCTGACACGCAGGTTACACTGCTGGCCATAGGTGACAATGCAACAAACGTGGAAATATACGTGGACGGTCACATAATAAAGACGTGCAGTGCGCTGCCATGTTCGGTTGGCGCCAACTATGCATCAGGAGTTCACAACTACTACGCGAGAGTTTCGAACAAATTCGGATTTGCCTCGGATCCTGTGGCAGGGTTGAAAACATTTGTTGTGTCCGGTGATACAACAATAACCGGAGATGGT
Source organism: archaeon (assembly GCA_028279825.1). Classification (GTDB taxonomy): domain Archaea; phylum Aenigmatarchaeota; class Aenigmatarchaeia; order GW2011-AR5; family GW2011-AR5; genus GW2011-AR5. The sequence continues at coordinate 72,667 of JANQNA010000002.1, forward strand.
GGACTGAACACGACTTCTGTGCTGCTGGATGTAAGCCATACACCTACTGATGTACTTACAAAGTCGGATACGGTTATACTTGCAGCTGTTGCACACGGACCAAACAGCTTCAAGGAAATAAACGTGTTTGTAGACGGATCACTGAGAAAATCATGCCCTAACTATCCGTCTTCATTGCCATGTACTTACAGGTCACCATTTGACGTGGGCTCACATGATTATCACGCAGTTGCCATTGACTCCAAGAATAATTTTGTGAGAGACCCTGTAGCCGGCACGAAGACGTTTGTGATAACCGAGCAGACAACAGGGGATACTGATGACGGTGACGATGATGACGGAGGTATAGGTCCGCAGCTACCGCCTGGTGTTGAGCCTCAAACAGGTGACGGGTCGTGTTATGCAGAAATTGTGGAGAAGAGATGTACCTACAATGATATTTCGAGACGTTATGATATCTATCTTTCAGCTGTATGGGACAATGGAACACATGCACACTGGGAGATTGAAAATAACCTTGGACCAAAACTTTACGCCTATGTGTTTAATCACACGGAACAGATGGCCGGTCCGGGACTGAAGAGAATAAAGCTACTGGTTCACAATGCGTCTGATGACAATCTTTGTTTTGTGTCAAATTCTATATACTGCGGACCTGGAAGTTCAGATGGCAGAGAAGTAGACCTGATATTTGACATCAAGGACAGCGTAGGGTTGGGTAGAACGGACGTGAGAATGATTGTTGTTCCTTATACGGATATTGACTTTGCTAGAATAGCCACACACGTGGACAGCAGGGCAAATGTTACATTCTTGAGGGCTGAAGGTAACAGAAGCCAGATAGGAGTCAGCAAGAACAGAGTACAGCTTGACCAGACGTACAATGTTCATACATACAGCACAAGACTGGAGGCAGGAAGAAATATTTCGATAATATACAACATGGACATGCAGCAACCTGGACAGTATGACATGTTCTCCCTGGTTAATTACTCAGACAAGGAATTCAGGTTTGAAAAGTCAATAAAGGTCAGCAGCTGCCCTCAGACATACAGTGTACTGGCAAAAGGTCCTAGCGGCGTGTGCAGGGACTTCTCAACACCTTGTGACGTGCCTGCAGGTTGGGACCAGGTCCCTGACTGTGACTTTACACCAATAAAACCTATAGAAGGCGAGGACAATACAATGTTGTTGGCACTGGCGGCATTGCTGGTCATACTGCTTGGTGCTGTTGGATACAAGTACAGGCGAAGAATACGGGAAAGGCTTGGTAACTTAAGAGGAAGCAGAAGGAGAGAGGAACCAACATCAATAGACTTTGAGGCGAGACGATGAATTTACCAATAAAGGTTATAGTAATTGTTGCAGTAGTTGTGATGGTTTTAGTTACTTTGAGCATGTTCTTTATGACATCCACGGGTGGTTCCCTGTCAAAGGTAGAGGCAGAAAGAATATTCAACACACACTGTGTTGCCTACGTGCAACAGGAATGTGACTGGGATGTTACACGACAGCCGGAATTCTCCGACTATATGAGGGCATGTAAAATACTATACGGTGACTACAGAGAGGCTTATTCTTGCCTGTATACATTCTGCCAGGGTTGCTTTGAAACAAGGGATCTAAGATGCGCAAATCTTTGCCATGTATGTTCAGGGCATGATGCTCTGGGCATAGAACGCAATGCCTGCTGCTCACGATATACAGCGCAGTGCGCAAACAGTGACTTTGACTGCTCTAATACTTGTTAAACCCCCGAAAACAGCAAAAATAGCCAATTTCTAAAATTGCACTAATTTTCGAGAATCGCACCAAAAGGGGTATTTATACCACAATGTAAGTTATAGCAGGCGATGCAACCTCCTTTCATTGTTCCGGGGACGTGGTCTTACAGTTAAGTTGCACCCAACGGGTTTTGGCTGTTGCGCGAAAGCGCAACACTCATATTTATCAACTTTTCTTTACTATTTTCTATTATGGAATACGACAAGGAAAAAGGCAAGATGAAATACTATTCTGTTGAAACCCCTAAGGAAGAGAAACAAAAGATACCACAGTTCAAGGACATATTCTATGATCTTCCTGTGAGTGGAGCTATATCATCTCCCGGTGTCTACCACGAGGGTGTTGTTTATTTTCCCTGTCTGGATACATACGTTTATGCTGTTGATGCAACCAGTGGTGAATTAGTGTGGAAGTTTAAAACCGGTGGTCCGAATGCTTGGTGTACACCTTTGGTTCACAATGATAGAGTATATTTTGGATCTACCGATAGACACTTTTACTGCTTGAATCTGGAAGGTGAACTCCTTTGGAAGAAACACACAGGTGATGTAATTGTTGCGCCGGCTGTCGGGATAGGAGACAACATATACATCTCCAACGGGGCTGGATATCTTTTCTGCTTTTCCCTGGATGGTGAAGAAAAATGGAAATTCAGGATGGGTGACGGTGCAACGTCACCTGTGACGGCTGTTAATGACATGATCTTCATAGGCTCTTATGACGGTCATGTATATGCTTTAGAAGACGGAAAAATGAAATGGAGATTCAGAACCGGTGAGAGAGTTATTTCTCCTAGCGTATATGATAATGGAATGAGTGTTGTAACAAATGCCAAGAGGAGTTTTGACGAGATACCTGAAGTTGAAAATCCTCTGCTTTACTGCGCTTCTTATAACAACTATCTTTATGCATTGAACCAGGAAGGCAGAGAGATATGGAAGTTCAACTGTAACAGTAGTGTACCGGGCGGTATTGGCGGTGAAAACGGCATAATCTATGCTGGTACCATGGACGGCTATCTGCATGCCGTGGATGCTTTCACAGGGATGAAGAAATGGAGCTTTCTTACAGATGGCATGGTAGTTGGTGGCGCTGAAGTTTCAGGCAAAGATGTTTATGTTGTGTCTATGGACCAGAAACTGTATTGTTTGACTGAACAGGGCGAAAAGAAATGGGATTTTCTCACGGGCGGCCCGATATCTGCAAGACCGCTTATAGTCGGGGATAAAATATATTTCGGGTCTGCGGACAGTTTTCTTTATTGTTTAAACAGAAAAAAACGATCGGTAGAATGGACATTCCAGGTTAGTCTGCCGGCTTCCGATATCTTTGTGAAGAGTGTTGGTGATCTTGTTAACGCGTTTATTGAGTATGACAAGAAAATATTCAAGGTCTGGGTTCCCGAAACACAAAAGAGAACCACACAAAGTAATATTTCTCACGGATACCAAATACCACAGGGACTGCAGTTTGGCGGTGAAATGGCCTACAAGGAAGCTGGTGTATACGGAATGAAGAAAAAGAAGAAGGATCCTTACGATAAATAATGGGCCCGACGCCTTGTCTTCAACGAGTTCAGAATAAACCTGTTGCTAATATTTTGTCTTCAGGACTTATAAAACTGCTTTGTTCCTATTAAGTCATGAATTTAAAAATTAAAAAAAAACTAAACCTTTTAAAGCATTACGCTTCAATTACGAAGCAGGTTGGGTGTGATGAGCAAGAGGCTAATGTTGCTTGCCGTTTCGGTTGTCGTTTTCTCTATTTCACTTGCTGTATCTGCTGATTCACCTGTGTCTTCTGAGAATTCTATTTATGAACGCGGTTCAAATTACGAAAGAACTTGTGTTAATGGGATATGTAATCTTGTCATAAGACAGAACGATTACTTTTTTAATGTAAATGGGGAGATGAAATCGATCGATGAAGTAGTTGATCTTACTTTGAATGCAACTGGTTTGTATATTGACTGGGAAGATAACTCATTCTACTTGGAACCTTATTTTGTACTTGCTAATGATAGCAATACGGAGTTTAATCATTTGAAAAGTATTGCACCTACTACAGAGATAAATTCTGTGGTCCAGAAGAAAACTGGTGAAATACGACATGGGTACGTTATTACAATTCCCAATACAATGAAAAATACTGTGAAAGCATTTGGTTTCAGAATTAAGGACGATAGACTTGTCGATTCTATTACTCGAGACTCATTGGTTTTTAACATAAGCGAAGGTCAATTTGAATTGACATTTTCAGATCTTGTTGCAAAGAACTTTAGTTATGTAATCGATGAAACTGGTGTTTTGATAAGCAATTTTGAAAACAAGACTTTTTGGGATTTGGACCCTACGATACAGCTTATTGACGAAGATACGGAAAACATGGAAGACTCATTTTCTGGTATAGACGACAACTCAGCTCCAGAGGGTTACGGCTCTTTCGATGGACTTAAGGACTTGTATGTTACATATTTGAATGGGAGTAATCAGGATGTGAGTTATAGAACGTATATAATGTTCAATTTATCACCGATACCAAATGGAGTAACAGTTATAAATGCGAATCTTTCATTATATAACGAGGAAACCTATGGGACTGCAGATGCTGGGCTGTATCATGTTTATAGTGATGATGTAGGAAAAGCTTGGAATGAAGGTACCTTGAACTGGACGAATCAGCCTTGCGGAACACATAGGGTTACACCCGTTAATGATACAACAAATTGTAATTCCACAATGTATTTTATGACAAAATTGGGTGGATCGGCTGGTGTTTATTATCACTGGAATGCCACGGAGATAGTAAAATACGAAATTGATTCTGAAAACGAAAATATGTCTATTATGCTGTCTGTAAATTTCACAGCACCAATGTCGTCCAGTATGGGACAGAGGTTTGGAAGTAAAGAGGATACTGGTACGTCCATGGATCCTTATCTTAACATAACTTTTGTGGCAGTACCACCCAATCTTTTATCACCTTCTAATGGTTCTGGATTTTCCAGCATTCCTGAATTCAACTGGACATCTTCTTACGGAGCAGATAATTACACAATAGAAATATCAACAGATTTTGAATTTGGCTATACAAATTATAGTAATACTGTTGCAGATACAAGGGATCAAGATGTTTCACTTTCCTCAGATGGTGCTACATATTATTGGAGAGTTACTACCAATCCAACAAATTTGACAAGTTCGGTTTGGACATTTGGCTATCCCACATGGAACATAACGTTTAATGTGACAGGAAGCCAGGAAAATAAACCAAGTTTAGATAACGTTGATATAGCAAGCTGTACTTATGCAACTTTTGATCAAGGCGACGATACCACAAATACTTATGGACCTTATTCTTTTCCAAGTGGTACATGGAGTTGTACATTTTCCATAGCTTCTTATTATGATAAGACAGAAATTTTTGTTGTTGATTCAAATAAGATTGTGAATGTGGTGATGCCCGAGGAAGGTGGTGCAACTTATCAGGAACATACGTGGCTTGAGGCGATATATGATTGTATAGTACTCAAAGATTGTGAACTTTATGATTTACTTTTGGAGATAAACGAAACCGTTGGAAATACCTGGGAGCATGTAAAACCAACAGATACGTCTGTTGTATTGGACGAAACAATTGATAGTTTGACCCTAAGTTCGACACATAACATAACAATTAATTATACAGTCTATATACCAATAAAGGCTGGATATTCTCTTGGGGATTATCTTCCTGTAAGAATAGGTTTCTGGTTTTTGGATACGGCAAATGAGAGCTGCTATAATCAGGGTCCACTTCCTACGGATGTAACTGTGGTAGAACCTTACTGTAATCCTATGATGATACAAACTATGGGTCCTATGGGATATAACATAAGTTTCCAAGTAGTCTTACGACCTAATATAACAGATGGTACGTACAATATCAAGAGGATAATAGAGATAGATCCGAATAATGTTTGGATAGGATACGGCCAAGAAGGTATAGGTACAGTGACTGTTGATGGTGCAGGTTCTGGTTACGGCTCTGAAGTTTATCCTATTGATCATGAGACTGGCATGGAAACACCAGAGTCAGCAGAAACGATTGTAGAAAATGGAACTACTGTAACAAACATCTACAATACATACAATTATTATACTGCACAAGGTGAAGAAAATCCAAATGCGATTACGGCTAATGCAATTGCTATGCCTTCTGATACAACAATGTACCTTTTAATTACTATTGTTCTCATTCTGTTGGTTGTGATATTTTATTTATACACCAAAAAGAAAAAGTAAACTAATGAAAAATATAATATGGTTTACAATGATCTTGTTTCTATTGCCGTATACCGTTAGTGCTGCTTATCTAAATGAAGATTCTGCGTGGAGTAATGGTATGACTGGTTCCTTTTGGACTTCGATTATTACGGGTGATATAGATAACGATGGATATAATGATTTGATTCAAATAGGTTGCACTGATAGTGTTGCAACTGCCTGTACTGAATATTTAGCCAAGGTTTATGTCAATAATGGAACAAGTTTTGTTGATGATTCGCAATGGAGTTCAAACCTTACAGCAGTACATTACGGATCCATAGCTTTGGGTGATATAGACAGCGATGGAGATTTAGATCTGGCGTTGAGTGGATGTCTTAATGGCGGCGGTAGTGTATCTTCATGTCCAAATGCTGTCGACAGATTTTCCAATATTTATGTCAATAATGGTACGTCTTTTGTTGAAAGTGTTCAATGGAAAGGTGATATACAGAATACATGGAAAAGTTCATTTGCCTTTGGTGATATTAACCTCGACGGTAAATTAGATCTAATACTCAGTGGTGGTGGGGCTCTTGGAAGGTCGTCTAATGTATATCTGAATAATGGTACTTCCTTTGTGGAGAGTTCTACATGGCAACAGGAATTGACTGGTGTTTATGGTAGTTCAAGTACACTGGTGGATGTTGATAATGATGGGGATTTAGATTTGTTCTTGGTAGGTGATAGTGGCAGTGGCTATATTGCAAGGGCTTACACAAATAATGGAACAAGTTTTGTTGCGAATTCTTCATGGTATTCAAGCTTGTTGGGTGTGGAGCTTACTTCAACTGTTTGGGGGGATTTTGACAATAATGGTAGAATGGATTTCAGTTTAATTGGCCACACAAGTAGTGACGAGCATGAAATATATAACAACACTGGGAGTAGTTTGATTAGTATTAAATCGAGCGTGCCTGCAGGAGATCTAATTGGTATTTTTGAGGGTACCCAATCATTTGGTGATTATGATAACGACGGTGATTTAGATTTGTTCACATCAGGAGAGGAAAGATATTCAACACTCTATATAAATAACAATACATTCGGTGGTTATTTAGATGATCCAGAACCCCAGATATTCAACACTGCATATGGCCCTGGGGCTGTTTGGTCTGATGTGGATAACGACGATGACTTAGATTTGATTTTGAATGGTTTTGATTATGATCAACAAGTTAATTTGAGATCGTATGTCTATGTCAATAACATAACAACAAAGAATACAGCACCGTCACCACCAGGAACACTAAGTGCTAACTATTCTAACGGGGTGTTGAATCTTTCATGGTCTGCTGGTTCGGATGCAGAGACGCCTGCACTTGGCTTATATTATAATCTGAGAGTTGGTACATCTTCTGACGGGCATCAGATTGTTACAGGTGTATATGGCGGCGGCGATGATAACGGTTACTTTGGTAATATGATGCAGCGGAGGAACATAATGCTGAACTTGCCCAATCTGAATGGTACGATTTATTGGTCTGTGCAGACTATTGACACAGCATTGAAAGCTGGATCCTGGGCAATTGAAGAGACATATATAATAGAGGAACAGCAACAACAACAGGAAGAGAATGATACAGAAGCCCCAAACATAACTATTACTTCTCCTTTGGATGGGTCAACTGTTACGTCTTCTTCCGTCACGGTATCTGCTGACTTTGTTGATAACAGTAGTGTTACTTGTGATACGAGGATAGATACTGGATCTTGGTATGCAATGAGCATAAGTTACAATACCTCAAGTTATGCATTTACATTGTCCAATGCCCAATACACAGCTTTCGTGAACTGTACTGACGTGTATAACAACAGCGATGTGAAAAATGTAACATTTACTGTTAATGTGGTTAGTAATAATGACCCTCCACCAGGAGGTGGTGGATCGCCTGGGGGTGGATCGACGACTACTACAACACCAACAAACACCACTACTACAGAAGATGTAGTCAGTATTGGTACGGGTGAGATGAAGACGATTGAAGTGGCGAATACAGCTATGAAACAGGTTACGATAAAAGCAGCGAGTTCTGTGAGCAATGTTCATGTTCAGATCAGCAAAACTACCAAACCAGTAGATCTTCCAGATCTTCCAGAAGATGTCTATGAGTACGTTGAGATTGAAACAGTAAATATAACAGACACAGAGGTCGATACAGCTTTCCTTACGTTTAGTGTTGAGAAGAGTTGGATAGATGGAAACAGAATAAACAGGTCTACTGTTAAGCTGAACAGATACGACAATGGTTGGCAAAGTCTAAAGACTACTTTGAGAAGTGAGAATGCTACACATATCACATATGAAGCAGAAACTCCAGGTTTCTCATTGTTTGCGATAACGGGCGAGAAAACAAGTGGATGCGGTAATGGAATACTCGAGACAGGTGAGCAGTGTGACGGAGAATTTAGCGAGAGTTGTATAACTTTCGACTTTGAGAAAGGTACGTTGAAATGTACAGACTGTCTGTTCGATACAAGTGGTTGTTATATGGAAGAAGCCCCACAAGATGATTATACCTTCGTTGGCGGGGTTGCTGTTATTATTCTGGCTGTGATTGGTGGGTATTTGTATTTCAGAAAGCATAAACCAAAGCCTGCTCAGAATACGCAAGCCACACAGACTCCTTCTTAAGAGTTGTGCCTTTCAGCCGACGAGTTCAGAATATGGATGGGCCCGACGAGATTCGAACTCGCGACATCCTGCTAACCTTTTTGGGAAAAAGCTTAACCAAAAACTCTTCCCATATTAAGAGGCAGGCGCTCTGCCAGGCTGAGCTACAGGCCCTTCTCAAAGATAGTTGAAAGTTAGATTTATAAAACTAAGTTTTTGACGCATTACAAAAATTATAAGTAACACTTTTGCCAAATACTACTTACATGAGGGTCATTGACTATGGAATCATGGCTGTTGTAGCGGTTGTTTTGCTAGTTGTTGGAATTATGCTTCTTCCTTCCGGTCCTACACAGGCTTCTCTGGATGATTCTTATAAACTTGCATGCGGACAACTTTTGGAGCAGAACTGTGAGCAGGCTTCTATTAATTCTATAACAGGACTGGAATCAGACAAGACAACGTATACACTTGGTACGCTATGTGCACAGAAGGGCTATACAGATACCGCCAGCTGTGCAAAATCCTGTGGCTGTGTCAATACAGAGACTGCTTCAACGGATCTCGTTGACATGCCACTTACCGCTTATAGTGACAATCCTGTTACACAGGGTGCTCTGATAGACGAGGGAGATTTGTTTGAATATTAAACTGGTTGCATTGATTTTGGTGTTGCTAGGCGGATTTGCTTATGCTAACTGTGCTGAGACTTCTGAATACATAGACGGCACCATTGTTACCATGGATTCATGTCGAGATCGTGGTGGTACAGTTGATTTATGCAATGTAAACAGTCCTGGTCAGCAGTGCTGTTATTTCACTTGTGATACACCACCTGTCCCGGATACACCTGTGGATACATGTACGGAAGTGGAAGAACCGATTGATCCAACAAACACTGCTATTCAATCTTGTATAAACAGTGGCGGGAGAGATGGAACTTGCACTAGCAATCCTAATCTTCATTGTTGTTTCAGAAGTTCCTGTGATACAACCCCAAGTACACCAATCACCCAAACACCTGTTACTCCAATAACGCCTGATGTTTACGATACACCTGTATCTACTGGCTATGGGAATTGTATAAAGGACCCTTTCAAAGAGTATCAGTGTATAAACGTTTTAGATCAGCAGGAACTGGCAGCATGTGAGGCTGCAGGCAGGTCTACTATAAACGGTTATTGTCCTGGTGCAGAGAACATAAAGTGCTGTATTCCTGACAGCGAGCTTAGGGAGTACAAACACGTTTATGACTATTCACATGTGATCGACGACGAAGCAGAAGAAGTAGTTAATGGTATCCTGAGAAAACTGGAGAACGAGGAACTGGTTTCTATAGTAATTGTTACTACAGATTATTTTCCGAGAAAGACACTTGACAGGTATGACTTCATAAACGAAATATATGAGGAAGAAGATCTGCGAAGCTCGGAAACAAGGGCATTGTTTATTCTTGATGTGAACAGAAGCGATGACATCCTCGTCAACAAAAGTACTCTGCATCTGTCAGCATGCAAAGGGTTTAGAGAAAAATTATGGCGTATAGCCATGGGCGACGAACATAACAATAAAAGACTGCTTGATGTTGAAACGTCCAAGGGCCAGCGTTACTATGCATCCTTTACAAATTTAGCAAATGACATATACAATTTTGTAACGGAAAATCCTGCCGGAGCAGTTTGTGCTGATGCTGCATTGACATCGGCAGTGGCAGATTTTGCATTTGCAAGTGCATTGGGAGCAAACTGGCTTGAACGGACAGCTCTTGCGTGCCAGGAAATGCCTGAACTTTTTGCAAAGGCATTCGAAGCAGCAGATTCACCCGTGAATATATTCATTGCGGATGAAACTTGTGACGCACTTCTGCGAAGCGAGATTACAAGACAGATGGATGAAGAATACCAAAGAATTCAGACGGCAATAGGCGATACTTACAAAGATGAAAACTACAAGGCTACTGAATACGTGACAAAGGTACCTGCTTGTCATGGTGATGTTGTCGGTAAATACGGTTGTGTAGAACTGGCCTCAGGTGGATACGACATGAGGCAATGTACTGCTACCGGTGAGGTTGCTATGTCTGCATCAGGAACCGCAAAGGTGGGCGAAAACTTCAACATTGTATCAAGATTTGCAGACGACAGGGATGTCACTGTTCACAAAATACACTGGTCTGTTGCAGATCCGAGCGGATACACCATAGCTGCTGGCACAGAGGATTGTACTTCAGAGATAAATGTTGCTACTGATTTCTGCAACAAATTATTCAATAATATACCGTATGACTGGTCAGGTGCAACTCTATATTATCGTTCAGAAGTCAGATATGATTCTGGTTTAATAACCTATACCACTGTGGATACACCAAGTAATGGTGTGCAGTGCCCGCTTGATGAGGATAAATGTTTCAAGATTCTTATACAACCAGCAGATTCAAATATAATATCAATTTCAACACCATCCCCATCTGAGCCTGATTACAGGTGGAGAGATGATTCATTTTTTGTCAGCTCTATCGGCAGCAAGGTCCTGGATATCATTGACCCTTCAAAGATATACCCGACTATTGAAAACTGCAGGGATGAATGTCACATATACTTTGATGGTGAAGGCAAGTGTGCACACCAGGTAAACAATGTACCTGTTGAGTACGGAACAGATGCATTTCTTGTACATATGACGACGGATATCGACAGAGTCGTGGATAGAAATAATCTGGAGGCAGACCGGGATCAGCTAAGCGCAGTCACGCAATGTTACAGGGAATCAGGGCGTAAACTGAGCCACATACTGGAAAGTCCTGAAGTTTGCACAAGTATCAACCAGTACCAGACTACTGTTTTCAGTTCAATGTTAGTAGGACAGGCGTTCATTTCTAATGCAAGGATACAGGCATTAAGAGATATAGAAGACGGCTGGAATCCTGAGAGTGTGACTGGCAAGACTTTATGTGATGCTCACTGGGACGCTGCACAAAACATAGAAAGCCGCGTGGCCGTCACAAGCCAGATAAATCTTATTGACAAGATCAACGCCTACGGTCTTGTTATACACGCGTGCGGGAACCTTGATGATACTGATGCCAGAAACAGGGTTACGACAGCTATTAGCAAGATCCAGAATGAATACCCTAATTCAGGATTTATGCGTGGACTCTGGAATTCTGTTGCGTACATGAGCGATCCTATGATGCTGGAGATAATACTGGCAACGACAGCAGTCGCTGTTGTCGTTCCTGCTGTCGCACCCCCGGCAGTTGCTTCTGCTGTTCACGCGACTATAACAACGTCTTTCCTTGTTCCAATGACGATTCACATGCCAAGCATGACGATGGCGTGCATTGACGCCGGTATTAATTCACAGTCATGCGGCGAGGCCACGGCTAATGCTATATTCATTGCTGCCCTGTCCAAGGCTACATGGCATAGCGTCAAAGGTATGAGAGGCGTCGGTGAAGTGGTTACAACGGCCGATGGAAATATCCTTAAGTTTAAACCGGAGGATTTTGTTGAACTTAGAAAATCGGTTACAGAGAGGGCTGAATACCTGAGAGGGGAAAAGGAAAGAGCAACTGAAAGGGCAGAAAGACGCGGCTGTGGTCGTGGACCTGTTACAGGTGGTGTTGTTGGGTGTGCTCCAGAAGTTTTAGAAGAGGCACAGAGAACTATAGAAAAGATTGATAAAGAACTTGCCATTTTAGAAGAGGCAAGAAAGACGATAGAGGGGCCTATGGAGAGTATTGCAGGTGGAATACTAGACCTTGTCAGGCATGCACAGGCAAATTTGTTTTCTCGTGATAGCGCAATGCTGAGCAGCTTACGGGAACAGCTTCGTTTAAAATATGACATTTTCCCTGAACTCAAAGGCTCGTTGTCAAAAATCGAAAGCGCAATAGCTGAATTTGAGAGGGGAGCTGTCAAGGCAGAGAGAACACAAAGAGGTACTGTCGATAAAAGCAAGCCTGAAGTCAGATTAGGCCCTAAGACAAAATCCCGCTTTACTATTCGTGAAATGATAATCGACGATCTTGTACTGAAAATACAAAAACACGAAAAATATGTTGATGTAGTCAAAGAGGTTATTGAGAGCAAGGAATTTGAGGTAAAAGTTTCCCAAGCACTTGATAAGGCTTCAGATTTCTATAGAGAAACCCATGGAATTGATCTTTCATCACATGTTTCAGGTCCTGTTGAAATGGTCGTAGATTATGTTGGTCATGGAGTAACTGCGACGGTTTTCAGGGCCAGGATAAAAGCTGGAAGTAAAACAGCTGAAATTACTATAAGAATTACTGATCCGGAGGGAGTTGTACCGGGCATATTTGAATTTAATGAAGTAGGACTTCAAGCAGAAATGAAAACAAGACAGCATCTTGCTGAAAAGAACCTGATGGCACGTGAATTTCTCGAAGAACCTATTACTGTGAATAATATGCCTGTTACTATTGGAGAATATGTTCCTGGTATTACTTATTATGATGCTGCATTGATTTTACGTAACTCTAAAGTTGACAGGTTCTTCATTGATTTTGATACACGACCAGTTGAACTTTCAAGAGGCGTAGTTAGAAGTGCCCAGGAAAAGTTTCCAGAAATGGATTTATTTAAAGAAAACACTATTGATCCGAGTTTCTTGCCAGACGTGGAAGTAAAACGACTGGAGCGTGAATTTGCAAGACAATCTACACATGCGGTTGGTGATCTTGTTGGAAGATGGTTCAAGGAAATGACTACTGATGGTGAAACTGCTTTTGTACCATTTGATGGCAAAGCTAATAATCTAAAACTATATGTCAGGGATGGTAAACTTGAAGCAAAATATGTTGATCCTGTTCACCCTCAGGTACCTGATTATAATGCTAGATCTGTTACACCAGAGGGTTTTTCTACTTATAACACTTACTTTAATTTGGTTGAATTCATGAGATATCATTTTGGTTTCTGGGAAAAGGGTGAATTCAGGGCAGAGAATTTTGTCAATGACCCAGGAATTATTGGTAGTGCTTTGCAGTATCCCGGTACTTTGAACCATTTCATGGAAGGAATGTTGCCTCATATAAAGGGGGTGCAATCTCGCTATGGCGGTAAAACAGCTATTGAGCGCATCACAGAGGTGAGGGATTTCTTTGAAAGACGTAGACGTATCTTTGATGACTATGTTGCAAGACAAGAAGGAACGGTCCAAGAGTATCAATTAGCTGATCTTACTTCACATGAAGTGTCTCTGGTAATGAATAACCGGATTAATGTTGTTACTGCCAGAAGAATAGTTGATATATATGGAAAATACGTGAGAGAGCTTGATCCACTTATAAAAGAACTTCGTGAGAACCCCGACTATGTACCTGATTTGAACAGGCCTGGAATCTTTATTGAGGGAGTCATGGAAGAGACTGGCTTCCAATGGACTGATCCATATGAAGTACCTGACGCAGCTATGGCACATTTCAACTTTGTTCCGATATCGTGATTTAAATAGCTTTTTGCCAGTCACTTCATAGTGATATAATGGGATCAATGTCCATTAGCGAGATCGGTGAATTGCTGGACTCTATAACACATGATGCTGAAAAAGCAAAAGATATAGAAGAAATAGAAGCTGTTTCTAAAAGACTGAGTGAATTCGAGAAACGAGTAAACAACGGCAATTATGCTGATAATGAACTTGCAGACATCAGGCGCGGTATAATGAGAGTTGGGACATTTGTGGAGATTCGTAAAATAGAGATTCTGCAGAAAAGGTGAAGATTATGGATGCTCCAGATTTGATGTACGGAGAAGATATAAGAGCTATACTTGAAGAAGTTGACCAAAGAATTGGCGTTGCTGATACTTTGGATGATAGAGCTCAACTTAGGGAAGCATATGATATGCTGTGTGATCTTAATAGAAGATTCAGGGCTCATCGTGATGCTTACTTTTTTGTACTCGGAGAAGAAACGGCATCCTCGTTTGAAACCCTTATGGAAGAGAAGAGGCAATATGCATTGAAAGTATCTGAGAAATTGAGACTTATTTAGTCTTCCGGCCGTGATGAGAAGTCTTTATCTTCTGCTTTCCTGGAGTCTTGACTTTTCTTGCTTTGCGGTTGATTGGTTTCCATCTCCAATTTTCGTTACGAAGCTTTGCTCTTGGATAACCGCAAGCTGAACACTTTTTTTTCTGAACGTGGTAACTATGTCTACCACATCTTCGACAACGTATGTGTGTTATCTTGTTATGTTTACCCATTGAGGGCGTACCCTTTGACAAACAAATCCTCTCCTTTATGACGTACTAACGTACGTCTTTTTGCTTAGTCCCCCTTTTCAGGAGAAACGTATAGTATATTGTCACCCCGCACAAGGATAGTTCCAAGTTTCTCACTATTCTCTTCAGAAATCTGCTCTGCACTCTCAAGCCACATGTTCAGGTGAAGATCCATAGCTTGTAGAATACCAGCGATCGTCCCGCCTTTCTTCAGTTTTATGAGAACTCTCTTTCCTTTTGCGTTGTTCAATACGTCTATAGGACGTTCCATGCTAAACCTCCCAAATTTAAAATACAAATATGAATATGAACTTCAAACAACTTTGTTGTTACTCTATCTCTATTTTGCATACATTTAAATAGTTGTTAAATCACTATCGTTGGTATGACTAAGTGGCTGTTAAAGTCGAAGAGAAAAATAACCGGTGGTCTTAGGAGAAGACATGGCAAGAAAGTAAGGAGACAGAGAGGTCGTGACTATCTTCCGACAAGAATAGGCGAAGGAAAGGTAAAGACAACGCGCGTTACAGGCGGCAGAGCAAAGAAAGTTGCCCTGTTAGTCAGCACGGCCAATGTATCTGTAAAAGGCAAGTATCAGAAGACGAAAATTGTTTCAGTAGCGGAAAATCCGGCTGATTCCCAGTTTGTAAGACGTAATATTATAACAAAAGGCGCGATAATTGAGACAGAACTTGGTAAAGCAAAGGTTACTTCTCGTCCAGGACAGGACGGAACTGTGAATGCTGTTCTTTTGAAAAAGTAAAAAAGAAAAGAAATTTAAGTTAATTTTTTCTATAAGTATTTTATGGATCTTAGCAATAGAGATGTTGAAAATATCCTGAAAAAGTACGATATTGGTAGTCTTCAGAGGTTTACGAGGATCAAGGAAGGTCTTGTTAATTTCAATTGGAAAATAGTCACAACAAAGGGAAATTTCGTGCTCAGATGTATCCCTGAATTGGTGGAATTGAAGGATTTGCTGTTTGAACATTTATTTCTTGAGAAACTGAAAAAATCCAGATTTCCTTACGAAATAACATGTCCTATACGCAACCGAAAAAGAGCTACGTATATTGTGTACAAGAATCGTTATTTCTGGATTTACAAATTCATCGACGGCAAGCATATTAAATTGAACGGAAAAAATATTGTGCAAGTTGCAAAAATGATGGCGATCATACACAAGAAATCTTCTGGAATGAATATGAGATATAAAAAACATTGGCCGGACGCCTTTCATCCTGACTGGTTAATAATGGATTTGAAAAAGAAAAAACGATCAAGGAAAAAAACAAGGTTGACAGGTACTTTGCCGAAAAGATAGATGACATTATAGAGATATTGGAAAAACAAAAAATGCTTTTCACCATAAAAAAGAAGATTCCCGTACATTCTGATATTATAACCCCAAACATTGTTTTTTCAAACGGCAGACTGAAAGGACTTTTAGACTCAAGTAACGTCTACTTTGATTCAAAAATGGCAGACCTTTCAAATACCATCGGATTTGAATTTACTGATAGAACTGGTTTGAACTTTAGGAAAGCGCATATTTTTGTCAAGGCTTATCAAAGGCACAACAATATATCCAGAAAGGAGATGATGATGCTTCCTTTTATGATGATCATTGTTTCTGCCGCATCGTTTTGGCACTACTACTATTGCTTGAGGTACCAGCCTAAAAGAAAGGTGAGAATGGGTCATATGGTAACAGAATACAGGAAAACTATGTGGTTCTTCAAGAATCGTGAGAAGCTTCAGAAAACATTTTGTGAGTGGTTAAAAAAGTAAAAAAAGAAAGCCGGAGACTTCAGGGGAAATGCGGTTTTGTTGATTAGCATTTTTCTCCGGCTTCAGCATGATCGTCACAGAGCGTGACTCCGACCCCACCGCCATGGAACAAAGTTCCACACGAACCACAAACAATGCATGTCATTTTTATCACTGATTACCAATGGTCATGGGGTATAAATACCTCTTTTGGTGCAGTTATCGAAAATTAGTACAAATTTAGAAATTACAGATGTATATAAACTTTAATCGGGAATTATATCTAGTGGTTAGATGAAGACGAAACATTTAGTTGCTGTGTATATTATCCTGATTCTTTTGACTGTTGGCTATCTTTTCATGGTGGAGAATGTGGCTGCAGGTGAGTTTTCCCTGAATAAAGGCGGCAGGGATCTTAAGGTAAGTTTCTATGATTTCACTGTTGTGTTAGTATTCCTGGTTGCTGCTGCGCTCACGGTGATAGCTACAAAGGCATTTGACAAAAAGAATTCTGACAGGTTATTTTTTGTAGCCAGTGCATTCTTTTTGTTTGCACTGAAATCAGCACTGCTGATTGTGTATAATTTTGTACAGGGTAATTACGGGTATATTGGTATTTCAATGCAGACACTTGAACTGTTAATCCTGTTATTACTGTTCTTTGCATTATTTAGGAAATAATTATGTTTGGAGACCGACAGCCTCTTGAGCTGGATGTTCGCAGGCGCATATTCGGCTGCATATGTGACTCACCGGGGCTGCACTTTAGAGAAATTCAAAGAAGGACTAATCTGGCAACTGGTTCTATTGACTATCATCTGCACTTTCTGTACAAAAACGGGTTAATTAGGATAGAAAAGGACAAGAGCTATACGAGATATTATCCGTTAACAAAGAACTGGTCTGAAGAGGAAAAACAAGTTCTGAATGTATTACGCAACAAGAAGATGAGACATATACTGATATTTCTATTAGAGAAGAAGAGGACTACCCCTTTGAAGATATCAAAAGGTACTGGCATTTCTTTGTCTACCCTGTCATGGTATCTGAAACAGCTTCAGCAAAATGGTGTGGTTACGCATACAAAAAAAGGAAGATTCAGATACTATAAAATCAAAGATCCCAAAACAATAATCAAATACCTTATAGAGCACAAGTCAAGCTTTCTTGACAGCGTTGTAGACAGCTTCATAGAGACCTGGGAGTTCTAAGATCAAGTACACGTTTCCGTCTTATTATATTGAGAGCCCTTTCTTCACTTACGCTAAACAAATCCATTACGTAGGTGACATTTTCTTGTGATTCATCATATACAATAGTGTCCATTTTTTCTTTTTGTGATCTTCTATGCGCAAAAAACTCAGTATAGTTTTTGCAACCATGATTCCTGCAGGTTCCTCGTGACATTAAAAGAACATAACAGAAAGGTTTAAAATAGCATACAGTAAAGCATTGTTATGGATGCTTCATTTCTGGTGGGACTTGTTGTTACATTGGGGTATCTGGGTATATTCCTTGCCAGTCTGATAGGCTCGGCTACTATATTTCTCCCTGTACCATCTTTTCTTATTGTGACAGCAGCGGGAACCACAATGAATCCATTGGCTGTCGGAGTGGTTGCCGGGTTAGGATCAGCAATAGGTGAACTGGTTGGATATGGAATAGGCCGCGGTATTGTTTATGGTAAAGGAAAGGTAACAAAAAAGCAACACAAATATGCGAAAACGGTTGCCAGATGGTTCTCGGAGAAAAAAGGACCGGTTATAATCTTCTTGTTTGCACTGACGCCTCTGCCAGATGACATAGTCGGTATAGTGTGCGGGACGATAAAATATGACTTGAGAAAATTCTTCTTTGCTACGCTTGCTGGTAAGGTAATACTGCACGTGGCACTTGCATATGCGGGTTTGTACGGCCTGGAAATTCTAAAGACAGTGTTCTTCTGAAGTTGCGATAATGTTATATACTGGTTAAAATCATTGTTTAAGCATGAAAACGGGCGTAATTGTCTCGTTATGCGTTCTGCTGGTTATGGTTACAACTGTTTATGCAGAAAATCAGACTGACCCATGCGATGGCGTTGTATGTTCCCAGCCTTCTACAATTACATGCGTTGGCAATGATATTGTAACGACTTATTATACAGGAACCTGTGCTGACGGAACTTGTTCATTTACAGAACAACAAAGTTCAACCCCTTGCCATGTAATGACAGAGGTATGTCCTGACGGATACCAGGCATCCTGCGACAGAACCTGCAGTACAACCGGTTCAGGAGCTTCCTGTAGTGACTGTACACCATCCTGTGCGGGCCATGAAACAGCTGCGGTGACAGAATGTGAAACTGGCCAGGAAGAGATGGGAACCTGCGCAAACGGGATGACTTATCTGAAAAAGAAGTGTGAGAACGGTTTCTGGGTTGATAATGTTGCTTTCTGGGACGGAGAGAAATATACGAACAGTCCTTGTCAAGATCAGACAAATTTCTGTGATACTGCATACTGTGGTACATTCGACGGAACGTGTCCTGACGGCACACCAGCATCTTGTCCAAAGATATGTGATGAAGCTTCAAGATCATGTTTAGACTGCCAGTTTGATTGTACAGGGCATACAGTGTGTACGGAAGGTGAGATAGAACATCACATGTGTACAGACGGTACACAATATGCAAAATTGGAGTGTACAGGCGGAACATGGGTGGAAATAAACTATGTAGATAATCCATGCGGGACCTGTCCTGTTCTTGATTGTGCACCACCACCGGACAATTGCCGGATAGAGCCAAAATGGGAGAACGGTTGTGAAACCTGTGGGGAAGTTGTTTGCGATCAGACACCAGGACCATGTCCTATGATACATTGTGAAGTGCCTGAAGGCTGCTGGGCGGAACACAGATATGATCAAAACGGATGTCAGGTGTGCGGAGAGGTAAGATGTGATAACCAGGCCTGTCCGCCTGACTGTGTTTGTGAACGTGATTCACAGGGAAATATGTACAAGAAATACTGTAAAGACAAGGCAGATTGTAATAACAACGGCATCTGCGAAGCAGGCGAGGAATATGGATGTAATGATTGTATAGGTGGAGAGGACTGTCCTGTCACGAAAAAATGCTCTGACGGGAACCAGATCATGTGCCATCAAACCGAATTTGGCTGCAGATGCGATCCATGTCCATTGCCGGAGAAGGATATTCCTTATGGTTGTAAACAGGTAACAGATGACAGGGGATTTGTAAAGGTTATATGTGATAACAGCGGCGTTGAGTGTCCTGACGTGCCGCAGGATGTAAGGATGAGATGCGTTGATGAAGGCGGTACCCCGATGTTCAATAAGGATCATAGCGGCTGTAACAGGTTCAGATGCGACTTTGGCGGCGGACAGGGAAGATCTTTTGTACCTCAGGCAGGATTCCAGGGTGTTTGTCCTTCACCTGAGGAGGTTTTGAGATCACTGGAAAAGTGCAGTGAGCTTGGACTGCCTGGTTTTGTATCATTTGAAAACGGCTGCAAGATAGGCGTATGTGCGGATCATGACCAGGGAGCAGGCTGTGAGTACTTTTCAAATGAAGACTGGGAAAGGAAAAAAGCAGAATGTAACGCTGATAACAGAAATGCTATTGATGCTTACGATGAAAACGGCTGCAAATACCCAATATGCGGCGACCAATTCCACTGCATGCGTGAACTGCCAAAAGGAGCATATGATAACTGCAACAAAAGAGGCGGTGAGCTTGTGGTCAGACATACTGATATAGGGTGTATTGAATTCAGCCAGTGTGTAACCAGAGGCGATCACAGGAATGTGTACGTAGAAGAATTCAGGGGTGAGGCACCTGGTTCTACTGATCTTCTTGCTGTGGCTTTCAAGTTAGAGGAGTTAAGACAGGAGCTTGATAAACTATCAAGAAAAGCCGATGAGCTTGCTAAGTATTATAATTCTGTCGGGTCAGACGAGGCAAACAGATTCAGACGCGTAGCTGACATGTTTGCTTCTGCTACGGAAAGAGTTGACGAAATAAGGAGTAAGATCCGGAGTAACGTAGATGACATGACTCCGGACATGGCCCTGGAGATTAAACAGGATTTGAGGTATCTAAAAGAGGTCATGATAAAGGACATACTTTACGTCATGCTGAGTTCGGATGAGGAAATAAACGACATAAAATCCGACAAGGTCAAGAATTGTGGCAGAGATGATGAGTGTTTTGACAGAGCATTCCGTGTCTGCCAGCCGCTTACATTCAAACCTGATGATCACGGCGGACCTATTGTTGAGGTAACCGGGTTAGAGGGTGATAAATGTGTCATGGTAGTCAAGCAGGAAGGTGATCTACCGCCTGGTGTAACAGGACCACTACAAATGGTATGTAAGATAGAGAGGTATTCGTACGGTGTCAGGAATCCGGAAGAGGACATATTCCCATACTGTGAGGGTAACTTACTTGAGATGATGAAGAAATACGGTACCGAACCACGTGGTGTTCCTGGTGAGTGTGAAGGCGATAATTGCCGTGAGTATTGTGGTAGAGGTCCTGAAGAAGCGAGGAAGTGTTTAGAGCATATGGGTGATATTATGCCTGACGACGTAAGAGATGATCTGGAACGTATCTCAAGAGGCGAGATGCCAAGAGGACCTCCTAGAGACGAGTACAGAGATGATTATCCTAAAGATGATTACAGAGGCGACTACGGAGATGAGCCTTATAGAAGTGACTACCCTAAGGATGATTATCCTAAAGATGATTACAGCGGATCATGTTCCGGATGTTTAGATAATGGTGTGTGTGATCCAGGTGAATGCAGGGACTGCAGAGATTGTGGAGGGATATAAGTGGATAAAAAAGCAATTCTAATGGTTGCGCTGGTGCTAGGTTGCATGGTTTTCATTGGCGGGTGCACTGAACAATCGACAATAACGTCGGGTGAAGAGGCAACAGAAACCGTCACAAACATAAGTTCTGATATAGAAGACGTCTCTGGCACGCTAGAGGATATAGATGACCTGCTTGGCGGCTAAATATCTTTTCGGTTAATTCTTTGTATGGACAAAGATGAACTGCTGAAAGAATTAATAAATCTCAAAGTGTTAAAAACTCAAAGAATTATCAGGGCGTTTGAAGAGGTTGACAGAGCAGAATTTGTTCCTTCAGAACAGACTTCCTGTTCGTATGCTAATTATCCGTTGCCTATAGGTAAAGGACAGACCATATCACAGCCTCTGACAGTTGCTATAATGACTGAGGCACTCGATCCGAAAGGCAAAATACTTGAAGTCGGTGCAGGCAGCGGTTATCAGGCTGCTATACTTTCCAAACTCTGCGACGAGGTTATAACTTTAGAGATTATTCCTGAGATCTTTGATTTTGCTAAACGGAATCTAAAGGATTACAGGAATGTAAAAGTGGTGAATACTGACGGGTCTAAGGGATACGGTGAAACTCTTTTTGACAGAATAATTGTCACGGCTTCCGCGCCTAAGGTGCCGGAACCGTTGCTGAAGCAACTAAAGAAGAACGGTAAAATGGTTATTCCTGTCGGTGATGAAATGTTCCTAATAGAAAACAATAAGAAGAAGCTACTTGGCTATTTTTCGTTCGTGCCTTTGCGCGGCGAACACGGCAATTAAGCGGGTCTTCTGTTTTCCCTTGTTGTGAATTTCCTGTCAAACTGTCTTCTTCTCTGTGCAGCTATGTATATGGCAGTCAAGGCTGTATGCTCCGGCGTACCGGGTTTGTACCTCTTCTCAACCCCTTCCTGACTCGGAGGATGACCATTCATCCCGGTCAGAACCCAGCTGAGTGCGGGTTTTCTATAGAATGAACTAACAGTTTCCCCTTCCCCGGTTACTTCCTGAATACCTACATAATCTGGTAACCAATTATGCAATCTGTATGCCTGTCTTCGTTTTCCATTAGAACTTGGCAGGTCTACGACAAAATCGCCGCCTGCGATTTCCATTTCTACAGTTTCTCCACCGGGTATAGTGATTTGTGTTTTTGGTATTTCTGGTATCATAGATGATTAGACTATAAACTTTCTTTATTTAAACCTAACTATTGATTCTTTCTGTATGATAGATGCACACTGTCACTTGGAAGATATGGATGAAGACGTAATTAAGGATGCGGAAGAGGACATGGCAGCCGTTGTTACTTCATCGGGTGATCCAAAAGACACTGAAAAGACACTTGCCCTAAGGGACAAGTACAGCAATTTCGTTTACGTATGTCTTGGGTTCCATGCAGAAGTAATGGACAACTATACAGATGAACAGATAGAGGAATACATTGGCTATATTAGAGTCAACAAGGACAAGATAGTCGCGATAGGTGAGGTTGGGCTTGATTATAACTGGACAAAAAAGAAAGAGGATCAGGAAAGATCCAAACAAATCTTCAGAAAGTTTATTGATCTTGCACTTGAGCTACAAAAACCTTTGGTCATTCACGCCAGAAACGGAAAGGATAATACAGAGGGAGATGACGATGGGATTAAGCAGACGCTTGATATACTCGTAGAAAAGAATGCTAAGAACGTCATGTTGCACTGCTATTCTGGCAGTGAAGGGCAGATGAAAGATGCCATTAGAAGAGGCTGGATGATTTCTATAGCCACGGTCGTTTGTAAGAGTATGAAGCATCAGAGACTGGTAAAACTAATTCCTTTGGAACAACTGTTGCTGGAGACGGACGCACCATGGCTGGATCCGGATGAACCTTCAGGATCTTCAAAACTTACAAACCGTCCATGGAAGATAGAGAAAAGTGCGGCAGTCATAGCGGAAAAAATGGACATAACAAAGGAAGAAGTGTTACATAAGACGGAAGCGAATGCTACAAGGTTCTTTTCTATACGCGATATCTGAGCTGCATCTACAAAATCTTTATATACCATATCTTTGGAACAATCCAGTATGGGAAGGGGTATTGCAATATTATATGTGGGACTTTTGCTTATTCTGATTGTTGGAACCTCTGCTTATGCAGATGACTGCGACCAGGCATGCAGCGATGCCGAATCAGCAGCACAGCAAGCGGCCAGTGACGCAGAGTCAGCAGCACAGCAAGCGGCCAGTGACGCAGAGTCAGCGGCACAGCAAGCGGCCAGCGACGCAGGATCAGCAGCACAACAGGCTGGATCTGACGCAGAGTCAGCTTCTCAACAATCTGAAAGTGATGCAGCCTCGATAAAACGACAGAAAGAGAGTGATGCCGAATCAGCAGCACAGCAAGCGGCCAGCGATCTTGAGTCTTTTGTCCAGCAAGTGGAAAGTGACCTGAAGTCCAAGATAAGGGAAACCAGGGGCAGAAATGCAAGACTTGATGTTGTAAGTGAAGTTGAAAACGGTGAAATGGTTCAAAAAGTAAAATTCAGGGGAACCGGAGTTGAGTCACAGTTTGAATTGGAGAGCGTAGAGGATGGTGCGGCCAGAGTCAGACTTTCGGACGGAAATTATCAGGATATTGACGTTATGCCAAGTACTGCTTTCAGGATTGCAATGCAAAGACTAAAGAGCCAGGACCTGGATATACAACTGCAGGAATCCGGGGATATAGCGGCTGTTTATGTTGCCAAGGCAGACAAGACGGTAAAACTTTTGGGACTATTTGACGTGCAGCATGACCTGGAAGTTACAGTAAATGCTGAAAACGGGGATATCGAGTTTGAGACACCATGGTGGTGGTTCCTTGTACAGGAAGTCGACGAGATAAGTGATTTGGATTTACAGCTGATAAAACCGATACAGGATATTGTTCTGGTTAAGAATGAGATAAAAACAATCAACTTGGATAACTATTTTCTGAATGCTGAGAGTTATTATTTTCTTGATGCAAATAACGTGAAGCTTGATATAAACGAGGCTATGCTTACTATTTTCCCTGATACGAACTGGGTAGGAACAACTTCCGTGAAAATTGTTGCTAACAGAGAAGACGACAGCCTGGCAACAACTTTCAACGTAATAGCAACCGAGGATAATGTTACCGTTCAGACAGTCCAATACGAAGCCGTTTTAAACGAGCCTGTCAGATGGAAGAAAAAGGTAAGCCTGGACGGAACAGAAAGGATAACGCTGAAGCTGCCGAAAAGTTCCGAGAACATTGCTGCCAAGAGTGACGTAGGACCGGTGAATATACTTTCACAGAGAGACACCAATGATGATATTGAAATTGACATAGAGGATGATAACTACGAGGTTGAATACTATACAGAAGCGCCTTCTTCCGTTGAGGAGGACATATCAGAAGGTAAAAAAAGAATAACTATTGTCGGATCTGAAGAGGTTCATTATACAGACATTCTTGCGTTCCAGAGGCTGCCTATGGAGGTCCCGGCAGATTCCGTCAGGCTATTCCACATCAAAGACGGGAGAACAGAAGTGCAGCTAGATAAATATGACGTTAATGAGAATGGTCTTGTTGATTATGTTGAATGGATAGTTCCTATGTTAAGCAATGAGACATATGAGCTGGAATTTGATATACTTAACATTCAGTCATACCCAACTGTCGGAGGAAACTGGACGGTCGTGTTCAATACAACCGGAACAGCCAACCTTACGATCTCGGCCATAAACGGTACCACTTACGGAGGGGATCTTACACCTCTTGAGTTGAGATGCGGCAACAATGCCAGGTCTTTCTCATGGCAGGGCAACATTGTTGATTATACGGACTGGGAATGCGGTGAACTTGGTTTCTGGACTGTCAAGGTACTTACAACCGGGGTTCACATACAGGAATTCAACTTTGGCGGCCTGATCGGGCACGCTTACAATTTCGCTTCCGAAAATATATCATTTGTGCCACCTACACCTTTGAACAACTCTGCTCAAAATGAGAACTGGATATTTGTCAATATATCCTCACAGGAAAACCTTAATGATTCGTTGCTGGAATGGGGAAACTCTTCCGGTTATTTTAACCTGTCAATGTCAAGTACATCTGCTGTGAACTGGTACAGGAATATGACTTCCCTGGAAGAGGGTAGCTACGATTTCACGGTCTGGGCACAAAATGGCACGGTAAACGTTACGGTCTGGATCCAGAGCGTGAGAAGATTTGTGACGCTGGACTTTACCCCTCCGACTGTGAGCATAGATTATCCTCTCAATACGACATACAACATAAACGTGAGCCAGCTTGACTATACCAGCAGCGGCGTCTATTGCTGGTACTCTACGGACGGTGGTGCAACAAACTCTTCAGCTATCAGCTGCCTGACAGACTTCACCGACGTTAATAGTGCAGAGGGATCAAATACGTGGACTGTATATTCAAATGACTCGGCCGGCAACATCAACTCATCAAGTGTGTCATTTTTCAAGGATACAGTAAATCCGGAGATATCCTTCAGCGGAGGAACACCTGCTGATTATGCCAGTCTTTCACAGGATTATGTATATGTCAATGTGTCTTTCAACGAAGCTGATCTGGGTAACGTTACGTTCTACATTTACAACGAAGGAGGCCTTGTGGATTCAGAGACCTACACAACGGCAACTTATTCAGTAAACTGGACGGGTCTTGATGACGGTGTCTATAATTATGAAGTGAATATGACAGATGCTGCCAGTAATGAGAACTCAACGGGCAGAAGGTTCATAACCCTTGATACTACACTTCCTGTAATTACATTTTCATGCTCCAAATATTCCCTGGCTTTGCGCGAGGCACTCAGCTGTTCGTGTTCTGCCGTGGATAACATTGACCAGAATCCTGTCGTAACTTATACTGTTAATCCTTCAACCTCAAAGGTTGGTGCCTTTGACACAATGTGTGTAGCAGTTGACCAGACCGGTAACGCCGACTCAAAGACACTTGAATACAAGGTGTCAGTAAGGAGCGAGGGATACCCTGATTATTCTGTGTCTTCCGAAAAGCTTGAGGAGGGCTATGACAGGAAGCTGCGCAAGAACTGGAAGATGAATTTCAAGGTCGAAGAAGACACGCATACACTACTGGTCAAGGATGTCGGGAAAAACAGTGTCCAGATAGTTGTGTCATCTGATCCGCAGGAAGCTACACTGACTGTGGGAGAGGAGAAACTCTTTGAGCTGGACGGCGACAATTATTATGACGTTTCTGTTAAGCTGAATTCTTTAGAGGATTCATGGGCTGACCTGACCGTCAAGTCTGTCCACATTGAGATAGAAGTAATACCGGAGGTACCTGAAACACCACCGACACCTCCCGTAACACAACCACCTGCAACAGAACCAGTTATAGAGACGACTCCAGAAGAAACAAAGTATGAATGGAAGTGGGAAGATCTGATCATAGTCATTGTCATAATACTGATATTCGTATTTCTTGCCAAATCCGGCTGGGAAAGACATCTGTGGAAACAGAAAGCACAGAAGATTTAGACTTTATGTTTAGTGTTTTTTATTACTCTGAACAAACCCTCGATTGCTTCTTCCATATATCCTGCTTCTATTAATGCCGTTTTCTTTTCAATATCGTCCATCGGGGTTCTTATTATTTCCCTTATTTTCGTTCCCGATATGTTTTCCATGCGTGGCATTTCTGAATGTACGATCTTTAGACCAGAATCACTAAACTTCTTCAGTTTCTTGTTGCTCCATCCTCCATATGTGTTTACGAGATTGGGTACTCTTTTGTCCAAGGTCCATTTGTCTTTTGTTATCTCAAATGGAGAGAAATCATATCTTGTTTCCGGAATTCCCAGTTTTTTGAACAGAGAGCGAAATATCTCCACCCGTTCTTCGTAAGTGAAAGGATTATTAATGGTCTTGCTTCTGTGTGGGGACTCTTGTGCATCAGTTTCTGTTAAGTATGGATTGGTTATCAGTATCATAACTTTTTCAGCTATTATGAATGCATTCGAGATGTATGTTTGAAAATGACTTTTGTGTAACGGTGGCTGGAATCTTCCATGTACTGTTATTTCAGGTATCCGGAATGCTTTGAATTTGTCAAGATCTAATTTCATGTACGTTATTTCGATGTTTTTCACAGGCTTTTTCTCGAGAATTTCTCTTAACAGACTTTGACTAACCATGTTAATGCACTCACACATGATATCTAAGCAAACCGCCTACTCCGCCTAATTCCAGAAATTGTTTGCCTTCGCGCGTGTCTGAAGAAACTACAATCAATGCGCTCCCGAATTGTTCTGCTATCTCTTCAAGGTGCTCTGCAATTTCCTTTTCACCCATTATGCTGAATCCTTTTTCACTTGCTTTCATATCCGAGAATATGACCTTGCTTTCCTGGGTCTGGCTGTTGAATAATTCATAGACCTTTGTCTTGCAGTTTTCACTGACGATTACCTTGTCAACCGCTCCTGCTTCCATTTTCTTGATTACCTCTTCAACTCCGTAAACCGCTTTTCCATGAGGTTTTTGTAATTCCGTTAAAAAACTCTGGAGAAGCTTCTTTTCTTTGGTTACTTCTTCCTCCTTCAGAAGCAGATCAGCCTTTTCTATTGTTTCCTGAAGACCAAATTCTCCCGTGTAGCTCGTGTCAATTATTCCTATAACCTTTTTCTTCACATCCGTATGCAGATAATCTTCCTTCATGAACATTTCCTTTATCGGACCGGAGCCGGAAACCATGATACCCAGAACTTCCTTGTGCTCTTCGAATACTTTATTGGAAGCTTCGCCAACCTGCTTTAACCAGTCGTTAAGCATGCCTTCACGGACACGAGAGAAACGTTGAGAACTTTGTCCGCCGGCACGTGTTTTGCCGGGTACAATAGAATCGAAGTGAACCACCGGTTCAAGTTTTTTTCCTTTCAGGAAGGCGATATCAGCTTCACTCTTATCGAGACAAATGATACCATAAATCTGCTTTTCCTTGACCATGTCTTCCAGAGGCTCTAAAACAAAGTTCTGGTCACACCAGTACATCTTTACCTTTATTTCTTCAGGAGGATCAACAACCCATAACTGAATATCTGTTGTGCCTTCCTTCTCGGATACATTACCGGCAAAGAGGGCAACACCTAACTCCGGTGTTTTCTTGTAATTCTGAAGCTGACGCAGTATCTTGTCGAGTGCAGATGTCACATTCTTACGGACAGGCTTGGACTTGATATTTTCTGCCGTGCTCTGCTCGTTGCGTAGCTGATTGGAAATCTCGTGAATGTTCGCACCTACGGGTACGTATACTGTGACTAATTCAGTGTGACGGCCTTTTATCGCTGCCAGTTCCTTTATCGTCTTCTTTAATGCTATTTTTGACATGAAAACTCACCATAGTTTAGTTTTTCTATTTTGTGCGTGGCTATCAGATCCTTTTCGATAACCCTGAATTTTTCCGGTATTGTCGTTGCGCTTAGCGCAGACTTTAATGAAAGCCCGTTGTCCTTTTTGAACTTCCATATCCTGCTGTTCAGATCCATCAGGTCTTCTTTTGTAAAATCCGTAAACGGATTCACGTTTGCCGGTTTAGGGAATTTTGATATATGAATATCTTTGTCCCGCAGGTCTTTATAGAGCTTTGAAGTGATAAATGGAATAATCGGACACAACAGCTTCAGCAAGGTGTCCAGACAATAGTGTAATGTATATAGAGCAGCCTGCTGTTCGCTTTTCGTGAATTTATCCTCCTGGTTGTACGCACGGTTCTTTACCAGCTCTAAATAATGAGAGGCGAATGTTTCCCACAGGAAATTCTTCAGGAGCACAGCCGGGTTATGGAAATCATACTTTTCATAGTGCTTTTTTGAGTAGTCAACAAGCTTGTTCATCTCGTCAACAATCCACATATCCAATGGCTGGTATCGGGCTTCACCCGTGTAGGGAAACATTGAGATGAAACGTGACACGTTCCACAGCTTTGTCAGAGTTTTCGTTGCGCCTTCTATCCTCTGGAATGAACACTTCAGATCACTTTCAGTTATGTTGCCCTCAACAGCGCACCATAATCGAAACGGTTCAGCACCGTATCTTTCCAGTATTTTGTGAGGATCAATGACGTTGCCCAGGCTTTTGGACATTTTCTTTCCCTTTTCGTCGACAACATGATGATGTATCCAGACAACTTCAAAGATTGGTTTGTCAATGAGAAGTTTTGCCTTTAGCAAGGTGTAATACAACCAGGTACGCACTATTTCTTTTCCCTGCGGTCGCAGGGTACATGGCGGTTTGAAATCATCTGTACCATATTTTAGAATGTGCAACGGTGAGTTAGATGAGTCAAACCATGTATCCAGGACCCGTTCCTCTCCTTTGGCTTCTTTGCCACACTTTTTGCACTTTTTCTTCTCCTTCCACGGCTGCACGTACTTGCCTTTTTCACCAACAATGATTTCACCGCATTCACAGCGCCATAAAGGAACTTCTGTGGCATAATATCTCCTCCTGGATATTGGCCAATCAATACTTACGGAATCAATCCAGTCCAGTAAAATCTGACGGCTTCGCGGTGCAAAGAAGTTTACTTTCTTGGCTATTTCCTTCATTTCACCTTTTAGGTGAACCTGTTTCAGATAAAGCTCGGGCATTGAGATAAATTCAACAGGGTCTTTTGAACGTTCGCATATAGGCGTTCTATGTGCCATCTTTCTCTGTTTGACAAGCAAATCATGTTTCTTTAATTCATTTATTACCTTTTCCCTGGCTTCTTTGACCTTCAAACCCTCCAGAATACCTGCATTCTTGTTCATTTTACCGTCTTTGTTAATGGCTATTACAGGTTCTAGTTTCATCTCGCGGAAGAACCGGATATCTGTCTGATCACCCATGGAACACATCATCATTAGCCCGGTTCCTTTTTCCATGTCCGCGTAAGGATGGGCCTTTATCGGGACTTCCTTGTTGAATACAGGTGTCATGGCTGTTTTCCCCTCGAGATATTTATATCTCGTGTCCTCAGGATTGTAGACAATCATTGCACACGTACAAATTAACTCAGGACGAGTTGTGCCTATAATTATTTCTTCGTCAGTCTCGCGTACACGGAACCGTATATCGTTGAATGTAGAAGGCAAATCAGCATACTCTATCTCCGCGTCGGCTATTGTTGTTCCACAGCCGGGACAGAAGTTGTTTATCCGTTCGTCCTCGTATATGAGTCCCTGGTTCCACAGGTCAATGAAAGTTGCCTGCGTTAGTGCACGATACTCTGGTGAGTCGGTGAGATACATATCACCTGGCTTGGGTCCGACATTCCATGAGTTGAAGCTTATACCCAACTGAAGAAACGAGTCGATTGATTCACCACTTGCCTCTTCCAGGAGCTTCTTACATTTGTCAATGAATTCTTCCCTTGGTGTATCCACAACAGAAATATTGAATCTTTTTTCAGCGGCCATCTCGATGGGTAAACCATTACGGTCCAGGCCTAACGGAAATAAAACAGAATCACCCATCATCCTGTGGAACCGCGCGAACATGTCCATTATTGTATATGTGGTTGCGTGTCCTATGTGTACAGGTGTGTTAACGTAAGGCGGCGGTGTATCTATTGAGAACACTTTGCCCTTTTTCAAGAATTTATAATCCTTGTGCTTCTTCCAGTTCTCGAAAATCGGCTTTTCCATATCCTTAGACCAATTCTTGTCTTCGATTTTAGATTCCATTTCAGTACCTCATGATACCCTGCTATGATATTTTAACAATAAAGAAGCAGGGTGCTAGATCACTCTAGCAACAGCTAAACCACTACGTAGACATAATCAACAGATTTTTTATTATGTTCTGTGGGGTTTACCTTCATAGAAATAATTGTATGTGCAATACTTATATACGGAATCCTTATGCCGGTTTTTCTATGCTTTCTGTTATCGGATCCAGTACAAATCCTGTATCCAGTACAACTGATTTCCTTACGATATCTCTCACAGGCCTCAATAATCTTTTTACGGGCTCTGGTAAGAACGTGTGCGGTCTTTTAATCATCTCCGCGTACATTTCCATCCTGGGTTTTCTGTGCTTCCCGTAAAAGTAGGCCCTATCAGATGGTATTTGACCGCTTTGAAGATAATCACCGGTTACGCTGTTGTCGTGATTTCTGTAATAATGCAAGACTTTCGGGACCAAAACAATTTGTCCTGGTTCAAGTTGCTCCAAGACTCTTACAGTGAAGTCCCTGTCTTCTCCATAACCCAAATTTTCGTCAAACAAACCAACTTCATCCAGAAGACTTTTTCTCAACATGAGTCCTTGATGGGGAAAGTCAATACTCCATGCACCTTTTAATCTATTTGCTGCTTCTTTTGGGATTTCTGTGCCAACACCTTTCTCTATACATTTTGGCTGCATATGAGCATCACATACACCCATCCATGAATATACTGCCATTGAATCTTCTATTGCCCCTACCTTTTCCCTTATGTTATCGGGGTGGTGCATATCATCAGAATGAAGAAATGTCACAAGCTCTACTTCTGGCATGTTATCGAGCATGGATATGCCGTGATTGAGTGCCGTAGATGCTCCTACTTTTTGTCCAGGAGTTCTTTCCCGTCTGTTATATATTATTCTTTCATCCGTATAACGACCAACTACTTCTGGTGTGCTGTCTGTTGATCCGTCATCAACTACTATATATCTAAAATCTTCGTATGTTTGAGCAAGTACACTACGCATTGTTTTTTCCAGTAATCCATTATCCCCACGATTATACGTAGGTGTTATTATAGCCACTTTTGCCATAACCAGAAATTTTTCGAAATGTTTAAAAAGTGATTATTTTTTGTATTTTGTTACCTGAAGTGTTTTAAGGTCAACAGTCATGAAATCTTCGGCATGAATTGTCTTTACTTTCACAGCATCCTGGACTATCTTTTCCTGTTTCCACATATTTGATCTTAACATCCAGAGATTCAGGTGAGAAATAATTATCAAATCTGGCTTGTCTTTCATGGCATTTACCAGTTTTATCAGATTATCTATGCTCATGTACTTGTGTGGCTGCGGGTTCTGGCCCTTGGGTATGATTACATTGGCTATCAGAACGGTACAACCATCGAAGTATTTTTCCATGCCCCTAAAGTAAGAACCGTCAGAAGTGTAGCCAACATCAATGTTTTCGGCTCTGATTCGAAAACCTACGGTCGGGTCATAGTGATCGGCCTTTGTGACGTTAATTTCCACATCATTTATCTTTACTTTGTCACCTGCCTTCACGGCGTGGACTTTTGATTTTCTCTGGTGAAAAACAGATATACAAGGAAAATAATCAACTTTTGATTTTGTGACTTTCTTGTCCTTGACGCAGTGCTGTTCTGCAATGAGAAATGGTTTTTCTATTGCATCCAAGTATGCATTAGCATCTGTACAGTGATCCGGGTGTAAGTGAGACACTAAAACACCGTTCATCTTTTCAGGCTGGAATCCCAAATGAATCGCGTGGTATAAAGAACCCGGTCCCGGGTCGACTACGAACTTTGTTCCAAGATCAAAGAGCATACCACCTGTCTTTCTTACCTGTGTGGCCATCATCCTGCTTGATCCGCCTGAACCGAGAAATGTCAATTTCATAGAAAAGAATATTCACGGAAGAATTTAAGTATTATGCGAAACCCTTTTTTGCTATTTCTTTTTTCATTTCGGTAAGATCGACAGGTTTCTCAAGCCAGAATCCGCCTGTCATGGGATCTCCACCTGGCAACGAATAGCTCTCTGTGTTTGTAGGCTGCGAAATCCTTTTTTCTGAGGTAAGTTTGAATAAACCTATTTCATAAGGTCTAAGTAGCTGTGTAGTTGCACCATCTTTTGTTCTGAAGAATAATGCACCCTGGTATTGTAACATAAGAATACCATATAGCAAACATATTTATGCTTTTTTCAGGATGAGCAGACTCTCTCTCAGAACACCTACTTTCTTTGTTCTGTCCTTTAAAGCAAAACGTTTATTTAGGACGAACACCCTTTCAACTTCAAAACCAGCTTTGCTGGCCAGCCAGCACGTAAGAAAGTCACTTTCTATTTCCTTGTCAATGTAGGCATTGCCTATGACTATAGCAAGATTTGCACCTGGTTTGCATACTCTATGCAACTCTTTGAGCACTTTTTCCATGTCTTCAAAATATTTCTCTTCCGTGTTCTCCAGAAATGACCTCATCGGTGTTACGTTTCTCAGCTTCATGAAGTAGTCTTCTATTGCATAAAGTTTGGTATAATCAATATTGTTCAGATATGGCGGTGACGTGATCACAGCATCTATGCTCTCGTCAGCAATGTCCATTTTTCGTGAATCACACTGCATGATATTTACTTTGCCGGTTAGTCTTTCAGATTCAACGTCCTTGAGCATTCTGTACACGATACGACGGAACAAATGACGTAGCGGCGGTGTTGGGTGCTTCTTCATCTTTATTACACCACCGTCTTTCCAGGCGTAGCTGACCTTTATGGACGCGTTTAGCAATGCTAAAGTGAAGAAGTCTTTATTCTCTATACGGTTTATGCTGCTAATGAAGAAAGCAATATCGTTAAGCGCATATTTGTTAATCATTTTTCTCATGATTTTCGGGAATTCCATGTCTACTTTTCTGTATTTCCCGCGGAATAGTATCTTTGCTTCTTTCCGAAGCTCCTCTGCATCATACTTGGATGTTTTTACCTTAGAAGCGAATATGGCTGTAGGAAGTACATCTAATCCTACAGAATCAATACCTTTCTGACTGCAGGCTACCAAGGTTGTTCCGGAGCCGCAGAAGGGGTCTAGAACGACGGAGCTTTGCTCCGTATTGAACATCTCTAACAGCTTTTCTACAAGTTCTTTTGCGAAACCTTCCTTGTAGTAGAACCAATTGTATATAGGTAGGGTCTTGTTTGGTACGAATGTTGCCAGCTCACGCCATTCTGGCTGCTCAACTACCTTGTGTGTAAGTTCTTTTCGAAATTCCTCGTATTCCATGTCAAGTTTTTTGATGTTATGTTTTTAAACGACGCTCACCAGTGATAATTATGGTAGTTATTGTGATATCGGGCAAACCCGGTGCAGGTACGTCTACAGTTGGTAAACTTGTTGCTAAAAGACTGAAACTGAAACATTTTTCTACTGGCGACTACTATAAGAGAAAAATCGCCAAAAGTAAGAGCCATTCTGTCAAGGCGTTGGCAACCAAAGAAGGTTCTTCAAAAACATCGCATAAAGCTATTGACAAAATGCAGGCTGATCTGGCCAGGAAGGGAAATATTGTCATAATAAGCAAGCTTGGAATAAAGATGGTGAAAAATGACTTTTCTGTCTGGTTAAATGCAGGTATAGAAACAACAGCAAAGCGTATGGCTAAGCAGGAAAAGATACCCCTAAAAGAAGCAAGAAAACTGATAAAGGAAAGATATGCTAACGAAAGAAAGATGTTTAAAAAGATTTATGGATTTGACACATTTTCTCAGGAACGCATGGCTGATTTAGTGATAAACACGAGCAACAAGACACCTAAAAAGATTACTGACACAATTATCAAGAAACTAAAAGATCTATAGAAGCACGTAGTGCTTCATACGGTCGTGGGCTCGTGGTCTAAGCAGACTGACGACGTACGTCGTCTGTGGACATTGGAATGATATCGCCTTCGCAAGGCGGGGACTCCGGGTTCGACTCCCGGCGAGTCCATACGAACTTTAAAAAAGTTCGATCAAAGGTGATAATATGGAAATCAAGGAAATCGTGGAGTTTGCAAGAAAGATATTCGTAGATAATGAGATGCAGTGGTTTCTAAAGACACATATTGAGTACGTAGATAAACTGGCTGTACAGCTGGCTGAAATTAAGAATGCCAATAAAGATGTAATAAGACTGGCTGTCTGGCTGCATGATATCGGGCATCGCAATAACGGTGTTGCTGAAGATCACCATATACAGAACAGCAAATTTGCTGTGAAACTTCTGACGGAAAAGGGTTTTGACGCTGATACCGTGAAAGCGGTAGAGCATTGCGTTCTGACGCATAGATGCATGGATGATTATAAGCCAGAAACGCTGGAAGCGAAAGTATTGGCGAGTGCTGATGCCATGTCGCATATAGACAATTTTTCTGCTATGCTTTGCGCAGTTTTTGTTATAAAGAAACTTACAGTTCCGGAGGCTTATGAGTGGCTGAGCAAGAAAATTGACCGTGACTGGAACAAAAAAATACTGCTTCCTGAAGGAAAGGAAATCGTAAAGGAAAAATACGAGGAAGTATGCGCCATTTTGGACAAAATGAAGAAAGATAAGTGATAGTATGGAAAAGATATCGTTTAACATCGGTGACCAGAAGATAGTGGGGCTGCTGCAGAAATCGGACTCTAAGAAGGGTGTAATACTCCTTCACGGATTTACCGGTGACAAAGATACAGCCGAAGCCGGGGCTTATCCTGTCCTAGCGGACAAATTGCACGAGGAGGGTTTTAACGTTCTCAGAATTGATTGCCGTGGAACGAAAGATAGTGATGGCAAATTTGAGGATATGACATTTGATACAGAAGTTGAAGATCTAAAAAGATCTATAGAATATATGAGAGGAGCAAATGACAGAATAGCTGTTGTTGGTGCTAGTTTTGGTGGGGCTGTTGCACCACTGGCGTATGCGGACAACATGGACTGTCTGGTGCTTTGGTACCCGCTACTCTACCCGACGGAGTCACAGCGATTTGAGTCGTTGAAATCTATAGAAAGTAAATTCGAGAGGGACGGTAAGGCAGTTGTTTCTAGTTCTAATACCGGTGAGAATTTTACTATGGGAAAGACCCTCTATGATCAATGGAAAACAATAGAACCATCGAAAAAACTTGTAGAGATAAAATGTCCCGTCTTGATTGTAAGTGGTACAAATGACCAGGCGATTTCTATTGAAAATGTTAACAGGGCTATGAATGAGTTAAAGTCAGAAAAGAAGGTCGAATTCGTTGATGATTCATACCATTGCTGGAAAAACGAAAATGATGAGGTTGTTGATTCTTACAGAGAACAGGCAGTGAAAGCTACAGTGGAGTGGATCAAGAAGTGGCTATAAATAAAGAGGCATTTTGTATTTACTCAAGGGCTCATGGTCTAATCTGGAATGACGCGTGCCTGGCAGGCATGAGGCTCCGGGTTCAAATCCCGGTGAGTCCACTTGAAGATTTGAACCCTTGGGTTCATCCTTGGAGTGTTTTGAAT
The DNA here is from genome assembly GCA_028279825.1 of archaeon. Classification (GTDB taxonomy): domain Archaea; phylum Aenigmatarchaeota; class Aenigmatarchaeia; order GW2011-AR5; family GW2011-AR5; genus GW2011-AR5. The sequence goes on from JANQNA010000002.1 coordinate 109,462, forward strand.
GAAACTACCGACTGAAATAATAGGAGATGATTTTGAACTGCGTGTCGATATGGCTGGAGTTAGTTACTCTAGTGGAAAAGGCAGTGTTTCTATTACCTACGGTGAAGATGGTTTGCTTAGATACTCTTTTGGACGCGATGCTGTGGATGAACTGTATGCACTTCTGGAATCAAGATCTAATTTGAGAGTTGTAGAAGATGTGACACCTTATAGTCCAGATCCTGATAAGACTGATGATTTTACAACGGATGGGGATGTCGATCACATAGTAAAGGTACTTAGGATTGCTGGCTGGATGGGTATGTCACAAGAACATCGTAAAATGTAACAGTTATAAACCTTGATGGGAATGTATTCAAATGAAGTTTACGCGTGCCAAGGCATTCAAGAAATCCAAACATGGTATTAAGCTTCACGTTTACAATTCTTACAACCAAGTCCCTCAGGCTAATACATCTGTTGTTTCTTGTGGCGGTGGCCATTTTCAGGAATTCTATGACAAGAAGAGCACTTTCATATATTATGTCATTGAAGGAAAAGGAACTTTCTATCTTAATGGCAAGCCAACTAAAGCAAAGGCGACAGATCTTATTGTAGTAAAACCTAAAACGAAGTTGTATTACCTCGGTAAAATGAAGTTACTTCTGACGGTAGTTCCTTCATGGCAGGCAAAGAATGAAGTGCATATTAGGTATATTGATAGGCCAAAAAAGAAGAAAAAATAGCATCTAGTAGTCAGTGAAGTCAGATCCGAAATTTCTTAAGAACCGTCTGAACTCACTGTCGTATATTGAATCACACCATTTTTTATTTTCGGGAGATAGGCTTTCGTATTCACGTGACGTCCAATACGCATCTCCGTATCTATCAATCATAGTGTTTATTTTTCTTAAAACTTCAGGTCCGTTTTCCCAATCATCTTGCATTCTTCCACACCTCTGTTATTACTTAATAGTTGTTATACATATGATTGGTCTTATATATAACCCACCCCCTTGTGTAGGGGAATATTTATATTTGTGTTATGACAATAGTGTATTATGAAAGAACTGAAGGTTATGGAAGATGTTGGGTTTACCAAGAACGAGAGTGTTGTTTATTTTGCCTTGCTGAGGAATGGTGTTTTGACTAGCGGCGAAATTCTGAAGAAATCGGGTATTAATTCCGGTAAGATTTATGAAATTCTTGAGAGGCTGCAAGACAAGGGTGTTGTGAGTGAAACAACCATCAATAACGTGAGACACTTTGCGGCTGCTCCACCATCACAAATCCTCAAGTACATAAGAAACAAACAAGATGAATTAAAAAAAGACGAGAAAGATATTGTTGCTCTTTTACCACAACTCCAAAAAATGATGAACATCTCGAAGCAACAGGCTCTTGTCAGGGTGTACACAGGTTACCGTGGAATAGAAACTGCTATGGATCAATTATTGAGTGGTATGAAGCCCGATGAAGAAATTCTTGGAATGGGATCCACAAAATTTATCCATGGTAGAACCAAAAGATTTTGGAATAGGTATACTAGGATAAGAGTTGGGAAAAAGATTCGGACTAGAATGTTGTTTTCTGAAAGAACTGATTACTACAAGGATTATAAAAAAACTAGATATAGCAAATCAAGATTTCTTAATACGATTACACCCGTTACTGTCTATGTTTATGGAAAAGATAATACACTGATCTTTAATTATGAAGATCCACCTTCATGCATTTTGATCAATGACAAAGGAACGGCTGATTCATTCAGGAATTTTTTTGAACAACTCTGGTTAATTGCGAAGAAATGATCAAACTTTATATTAATCGATAAGGAGGTATTACATATGAAGCATCCCAACAGAGAGATAATGCAGAAAACTATTGCTCTTGCGAAGAGAAAGAAAATGGTTGGTTCTCTGATTGTTAAAGGAGATAAAATACTTGCGAGGGGCTGGACCACTGTTTATGAAGATCAACTTCCGTTCACACACGGGGAGATAAACGCTATTAAGAAGGCCTGTAAGAAGTTGGGGTCTTTCAATTTGTCTGGTTGTTGGCTTTATACAACCTACGAGCCGTGTCCCATGTGCGCAGCTGCATCTGTTTGGGCAAGATTAGATGGTATTGTGTATGGTGCCAGTATGAAAAAGAGAAACAAGGTCTACACACAACGTATATTTATCCCATGTAAGACAGTACTAAAACACGGCACACCTAAACTGAAACTTCATGAGGGATTTATGCGCAAAGAATGCGAAAAACTACTTCTTTTGAAATGATGATACAATTGGTCTACACACAAAGCGATAGTTTTGTTTTTTAACCATTTTTACTAGTTTTATTATATGAGGATGGATAATCTCGACACTACGAAATACCCCAAACTTCATCATGAGTGCCTAGAAAAGGAATTGAAACTGGCTTTGGATTTTGTGGCTGGTTCAACGAGCCTCCTGGATGTTGGTTGCGGCAATGGTAGAGCAGTTCCTGATTTTGCTCCTATTGTAAAAGAATATGTAGGTATCGACATAAACAAAGAATTCATTGAACAGGCTGAAAAGTTGACTGAAACTTTTGGTAACGTTAGATTTATACAGGCAAATGCGGAGAAACTATTGGATATTTTCCCAAGAAACAGCTTTCAAAGGGCAGTTGCCTTGTGGAATACTGTGGCTTGTGTAGAAAATGAAGTGGAATGTCTTAGGCAGTTATACTCTGTGGTTAGTGAGGGTGTATTTTTCACTGTTAACATAAAGGGCACACTTTTATCCAGAAAGGCATACTACGATAAGTTAGGGATTAAATATATGATTGATGACAAAACCGAGGCTATTTTTTCCAAGGAATGGGGTCAAGTGAAGGCGTACTCGAGAGAAGAATTAGAAAATCTTATCAATCACTCATGTTTCAAAATCTCTGAGATAAAGACTATAGATAATCTTTTGTTTGCAGTTTTTCTTGTAAAATAACCAAAATATGGCTTATATATCTTATGAATTGAGTATTATTGTGGTGGTATGAAGCTGAAACGGAAAAGAGTTGTCAAAAAGAACGGAAAACCAAAAGGCGTGCAGAAGGTTCTGATTGTAGCCAAGCAGAACAAGGTGGGTATAGCTGCAGCTAAAAAGGTTGAGAGATTGCTCAAAAACAAGGTAAAAGAGATTCATGTTGACAATTCTACTGCTCTGAAAATGCGTAGGAGAGGTGCTACGATACGTAAGTTCCGCGGCGACCTTGTTATCACGCTGGGTGGTGACGGGACTTTTCTTTGGACGGCACACAAAGTTAACGTGCCAATTCTGCCTGTAAAACTGGAAGGACAGGGATTTTTGTGTTCTTGTAACTTAAAACAGTTTACTGACAATCTTGACAAAATTCTGAAAAAGGACTATGAGATTGTGGAAAGAATGAGACTTAATTGCAGTAAAGTCACAAAGGGCAGACTTGCCAAATACATGAAAAGTATACATGGGGATTATCCGCTGGCGTTGAATGAGATAGCTTTCGCAAGAAAACGTCCTTCAAAAATACTTGCCATTGAATACAAAATAGATGATGTTGTCTTTGACATGATCGGTGACGGTGTCATGTTTTCGACACCTTCCGGTTCAACAGCTTATCATTCCTCGGCAGGCGGAGCCATGATTGACCCTTCTCTTAGCGTGATAAGTATTGTTCCTTTGTATCCGTTTTTCTCTAAGGTAAAACCAAAGATAATTCCACATGACAAGAAAGTGGAAGTTACTGTGAAGAACGGTGACTGTGCTCTGGTGATAGACGGTCATGGCGGGGACTATGTAAAGAGGAACACAAAGTTTGTTATAGAGACAACAAAACCTGTAAAAGTTGTCAAGATCGTTGAACAAAATTTCTATGAAAAAATCAGAAAGGGTCTGATGGCATGAGGCCAGCTGAAAGCCTTGTAGATTCGTTGTGCCGTTCGGCGGCTTACTATGAAAAAGACGGATGTAAGGCATTCCAGGAAGTCGATCTCTATACTGGGGTTGATGGCATTGCCAGAGACGAAGGAAGAGATACACTACGTGTTTATGCAGAAGCCTGTCAGATACTTAGAAAATCTGGCTGGCAGAGAATGAGAATAGCGGGTCAGGAATGCTGGGCTACGATGGAAATATAGATAGAATTCTTTTGGTTGAGCTTTTCTTTTTAAGAAAATGTTATGGGATGGATGAGATTTGAACTCATGACCTCTACGTATCTGATAGCTATTATCAGCGTAGTGCTCTACCAAACTAAGCTACCATCCCGTTCAGTTAGACTTTATGTGCATAGTTTATATATTTGTGTTAAATGTCTTTCTAATGGACTTTCATTCAGAAATGACGAGGCTATTTCTACATGCGATATCCGTGGATGGGCCAAAAAGACAGATCTTTGGGGAGACGATGTATGAGCTTCTTGATAGACATGCACCCTACATGCCTGCTGAAGATTATAGATTTTACAAATGTATACTGGAAGGGTTTGAAAACGGCAGTACGAATGGGACACACTAGCATTACAGAATCAGTCTTTTAAGGATTTCGTATTTACTCTGATTATGTACACCAAAGTAGTAACATTATTTGTGCTGTTTATAGCATTCAGCACCGTGGGATATGCAGGTAGTTTCCACAATACTTACTACACGGGACCTATGGCATACAGCTACGGGTCTGCTTACGGTTACACACAGAATTCGGCGTTCAATTTTGACTATGTTGGAATGAGCCAAAGACCTGTTTTCACGGTTCCGCAGAGATCACCATCCTCATTCAATTTCGCTTACACAGGACTGAATAGGGCGCCTGTGCTGGAGACTCCCCAGAGATCACCGTCAACAGTCAATATTAACGCACAGCCAATGGACTTTACACCTGATTTTTCCAGAAGTGTTTCACCTTCAAGTTTCAGATTCGATGCGTTTACTCCAATACAACCTAATCTGGGCCAGAGCAGATCATTTGGCAATATCAATCTAAACCTTCAGGCACGTCAGATTCCTCTTGGATCAGGTGGGTTCTTCGGCGGGGCTTATCATTTCTCATATTCAAGGCCAATTTATGCTACGCCTTCCAGAGCTTTGTTTGACACACAGGCAGAATTCGGGTTTTACGGACCTTATTACCATGAAGCACCAAGCATCTACGGCTAAAAAGATTTCTGGTATCTGATAATTATGAGGAGAACAGACAAAATTACAGTGCCTGCAGCACAGTATGAATTTGCTTTTGTGGATAGAGACGGACGTACTTATGAGAGAACCTATCACAGAGATGCTTACAGGCTTCAGTATCGTATAGGTCTTGTTCCTTATTCTGACGTTATCATGCCCGGAGGTGGGTGGAGGCTGTCTACCGCTGCAGAGGAACTGGCCATTCAGTTATATCAAAGGAAACCTCTAAATGCAAAAGAATTCCAGGATGTTCTTAAGCCAAACAGATTACAGGTAACGGATACTGTGCTAAGGGCCATACCGGGATGGGAAGGCGGCAAAAAACAGATACTGCCGGATTCCAGAAAATACTCACCAAGACAAGTGCTTGAGAGAGGAAGGGATATTGGTTATTGCTGGGTTCCGGAGGGTGGTTCAAGGAGTGTACCCAGAGGACCTAGAGATGAAATCTGGAACAGACTTGCCGGAATTCCAAGGATTACTAATGAGGGACTTGTGCAGTCTCATGATACTTGTTTTGATTTTGGCCTAAGATTTGAAGAATCAGATCATTTTACCGGTGAATTTGACTTGGTAGTCGAGAGAGGTCTTCATACACAGCCTCTTGCAAAGGGCAGAAAGGTTGATTTCCGACCCACCAAAAGATGGATCGGTATATACGCAGATTCAACACCTTTGGATGCAGCTGAAGCAAAGATATTTGCCCGTTTTGGGCGTCTTGTGAAGGGAAGAACTCCTGAAATCAGAAAATTTTAAGCCTTAAATAGTTAATTTCTCAATTATTTCTTGCTCTCATGATAGAAGTTTAGTTAGCTTCTCGGTATACAAGGCCGAACACGGAGTGTTGCGGCGTGTAATACGTGTTACGAACAAAGGAAAGGCAGTACTTGGAGGACTAGAGAATGCCTAAGAGAACAAGACCTAGAAGAGGATCATTACAATTTTGGCCCAGGAAAAGGGCGAAAAAGATAGTCCCACGAACATCTCACTGGCCTAAGAGAGATGCAAAGCTGCTCGGTTTTGCAGGCTGGAAAGCCGGCATGACACACGTACAATATATCGATCAGAATAATAAGTCACCAACTTATGGTCGATCTATTTCCAAGGCAGTAACCGTCTTGGATGCTCCTTCTCTCTTTGTTGCTGCAATTCGTTTCTATTCTTCTTCTGTCATTGGCGAAAAATGGGCAAAAATGCCAAAAGGTATGAAACTCAAGATTAAAACAGGTAAAGATAACGTTCCTGAGAAATATAGTGATATTAGACTGCTGGTTGCAACACAGCCTTCAAAGAGCGCGATGAGGACAACAAAGAGCGATGTCTTTGAGATTGGCCTTGGCGGTTCAAAGGAAGAAAAACTAAAATATGCGGAATCTGTTCTGGGAAAAGAAATAACAGCAAAGGATGCTTTCAAACCTGGTGAATATATAGACGTATCAGGTGTCACAAAAGGTTACGGGTTCATGGGACCTGTAAAGAGATTCGGTATCAGGATTCAAACAAGAAAAGACCAGCAGATGCATAGACACACTGGTTCTATAGGCGGGTGGAAGCCAAGAAAGGTTGACTGGAGAGTTCCTCTGCCGGGTCAGTACGGGTTTTTTACGAGGACAGAATTCACGAAAAAGATTGTTCTAATAGAAGATGATGCTGCAAAGATAACACCAAAGGGCGGCTTTGTTGGTTATGGTTTACCAAAGAGTTCGTTTATATTAATAGAAGGATCAGTTCCTGGTCCAAGGAAACGATTAATCAGGATAAGAAAGGCTATCAGAAGTACAAAAACAATTCCTGCAGATGTTAAGCATATTTCACTGCAGAGTAAACAGAGGAAATAATTATGGTAGTTGGAGCATATGCTGTTATAGAAAAAAGCGGAGGCGAATTGTTCTTTGTTTTTAATCAACCTGGTACGGTAGAGTCACTGAGGAAATCAACAAGGAACATAAATGAAGGTGAACGTGTGATAGGTCCATATTTTGACAGAAGTTCTGAAGTGGCAATGGGTTTCGTAGAAGCTACTGTGAATGCCATGAAAAAATTGGGCTATTTAGGTGATAATCATGAAAGCTAAAATGTATGATCTAGAGGGAAACGCAGCGGGAGAAGCTGAGCTTCCGGCAGTTTTTGCGACTGCGGTCAGACCTGATGTGATCAAAAGAGCCGTGTTTGCACAGCAGAGCAAAAGAATTCAGCCGTACGGATCAGATCCCCTGGCTGGTATGAGATCTTCAGCTCACTATCATGGTAACAGGCATTATCGCTTTAGAATGATGAACCGTGAGATGTCGAGACTGCCTAGAATTCATGGTAAGGTAGGATACATGGCATGGAGAGCAAGAATCACGCCTCATGCAGTGAAGGGTAGAAAAGCTCATCCGCCTAAAGCGGAGAAGATATGGACACTGAAAGTGAACAAGAAGGAAAAGATTTTGGCAATTAAGTCTGCACTGGCAGCTTCGGTAGTTGAAACTCTACTCAAGATAAGAGGACATTCCTCAAACTCACCGGTTGTTTTTGTTGATAATTTTGAAGACCTGAAAACAACAAAACAGGTAACAACGCTTCTAAAGAAAATTATTCCAAAGGAATTGGAAAGAGCAGAAAAGAAAAAGGTACGTGCAGGTAAGGGAACAATGAGAGGAAGGCGTTACAAGAAAAGAAAGGGCGTTTTAGTTATTGTTTCAAAGAACTGTGCAGCTATCAAGGCATCCCGAAACATACCGGGCGTTGATGCTGTATCTGTAAAGGACCTGAACGTTGAACTGCTTGCACCAGGTGCACAGGCAGGAAGACTTATAGTTACAACAAAGCAGGGCTTACAGGCTCTGGAAAAGAGGTTTGATTAAAATGGCTGAAGCAAAAAAGAAAGAAATTAAGAAAGAGAAGTCGAAGAAAGAAAAGAAAAAGGCTCCTGAGATACAAAAGCCATTTGTTGAACCATTTGACGTGATCAAGTTTGTGCTTATGACGGAAAAGTCAGTCCGCGCGGTAGAAACACACAACAGACTTGTGTTCATTGTCAGAAGAACATCAAAGAAGAAGGAGATAAGAAATGCAGTCGAGAATGCTTTTCAATCTCCGGTCACAAAAGTTACAACATTGATTGACCAGTCCGGAAGGAAAAAAGCCTTTGTGAAGTTTGCTAAAGAGGGCGCAGCAGGAGATATTGCAATTAAGCTGGGAATTATCTAATAAGGTAACTGAAGCACCTTTGGTGCTTCTTTCGCCTAACGAGAGGGATAACAATGGGTAAGTTATTGAGGCAACAGAGAAGAGGAAAGGGTTCGCCCAGATATAGAGCCCACACTCACAGGCACATAGGCAAGCCAACCTACAGTGAAACAGAGGGTGAGGGTGTTGTTGTCAATATTAAGCACGCAACAGGAAGGCTGACGCCTACGGCTGTTGTTGATTACAAGGGTAAAAGAAAGTTGATGCTGCCAGCAGACGGCATGTTTATCGGGCAAAAAGTTGATATGATAAAAGAACTGAAGAACATTCCGGAAGGTACAAAGATCTTCAACATTGAGTTAAATCCCAGAGACGGCGGAAAACTTTGCCGCTCATCGGGGGCATTTGCAACTGTTGTATCAAAGACAGCGGACAAATGTATTGTGTTGCTGCCTTCCAGAGAAAAGAAGGCACTGTCAACCAGCTGCCGGGCGACAATGGGTATTGTTGCCTCTTCAGGACGTACGGATAAACCATTCAGAAAGGCCGGTACAAAACACTTTGCAATGAAGGCACGCGGAAAACTTTATCCACGTACTTCAGGTGTAAGCATGAATGCAGTAGACCATCCATTCGGCGGCCAGACAAGACCTGGTAAACCCAAGACTGTGTCGAGACACATGCCGCCTGGTAAGAAAGTCGGTAGCATTTCCGCTAAAAGAACCGGTAAGAGGAAGAAGGGATAGTTATGGCAAAACAATATACATTCAGGGGGAAAACTTTGGAAGAGTTACAGGCAATGAACCTGGAAGAGTTTTCAAAGTTGCTTAAGTCAAGACAGCGAAGGGCATTGTCACACGGACTTCCAAAACAGCAGAAGAAACTCTTGGAGAAAATCAGAAAGAAAGGCAAGGACAAAATGATAAGGACGCATTCAAGAGAGATGATCATACTTCCGGAAATGGTTGGTGCAAACCTGGCCGTTCACAACGGAAAGGAGTTTGTAAGAATAGTAATAAACGAAAGCATGCTTGGTCACAGACTTGGTGAATTTTCACAGACAAGATCAAAAGTTTCCCACAGTTCACCTGGGCTTGGTGCTACACGATCGTCAAAGCATGTGCCATTGAAATAGTAGAGGTATTATATCCATGAAGCAGACATTTGAACCGAAGCACAGTTATGCAAGGGCATTTGGGGTAAACATGAGAATATCTCCAAAGTCAGCCCAGCTAATCTGCAAAGTTATCAGGAACAAGCCTCTCACAAGGGCAAGAAGGCTTCTGGTTGATTTAGATGCGAAGAAGAGGAATCTTGACGGCAAATATTATTCAAAGACGGTTAAAGAAGTTTTGAGCCTTTTAAACAGCTGTGAAAAGAATGCAGCATTCAAAGGACTGGAAGCGGAAAAACTTTTTGTCAACGCTTCTGCACACAAGGGATCTAACCTGAGACGGAGAAGAAGAAAAGGTGCATTCGGATCTACTCTGAAGAACACGAACATGGAAATTCTTCTGGTGGAGAGAGGAAAGGCTAATGTGACAAAGAAGAAAGTAAAAGAACAGCTCAACAAGAAGAGTGATGTTGAAAAGCAGATCAAGAAAGATGAACAAGAGGTTAAAAAGGAACTTGGCAAGCTAAAAGAAGAGCAAAAAGTCCTGAAACACAAGGTTGACAAGACGGTAGGCGGTCATCTTGAAAAGAAAGATAAAACCCTGGAGAAAGAGCTAAGGGAAGAGAACGAAGAGCTCAAAGAGGAAATCAAGGAGCTAAAAGAAGAGCAGAAGGAAATGAAAGAGGATGTTAAAGAGGAAGTCAAAAAAGATAAAAAAGAAGTCAAAAAACTTGAGGAAGACGATAAGAAAATAAAGAAAGACATGGGCGTGAAAAAATGAAAGAGAGACTATTCATACAGAAATCAAAAGAGCATGTGAAGCTGGAAGAATTTATCAGGAAACAGTTTAATCAGGCAAAGGTAGGAAGCATTGATGTTCAGTACACGCCTGTTGTTACAAGAATAATCCTGTACACAACAACCCCTGGTTTGATAATAGGGAGCGGCGGTGAAAGAATAAAAGAGACTGTGGAGCTTCTGAAGAAGACATACGGAATAGAAAATCCGCAGATAGATGTCCAGAAGATAGATAATCCTGATATTGATCCTAACATAGTCGCACAGAGCATTGCAGCTTCACTTGAGAACGGTGTGAACTTCAAGAAACTTGGCAACTACCATCTTCAGCGCGTTATGGATGCAGGTGCAATCGGCTGCGAGATAGTTGTATCAGGAAAATTATCCGGACAGAGGGGAAGAAGAGAACGTTTCATTGCCGGCTACCTGAAAAAGTGCGGCGAGACCGCTAACAGGGATGTTGCAAAGGGATTTGCGCTGGCCAATCCAAGGCTGGGGAACATTGGCGTGACTGTCAGTATAATGTTGAAGCATACGGAGCTTGCACTGAACATTAGCGAGAAAGCCACAGAACAGGAAGCAGAAGTTGTGGCAGAGCAGGTGGCTGAAGAGGTAAAAGAAGAACCAAAGGAAAAGGTTGAAGAGGAGATAAAGGAAGTTGTAGAGGAGACAACTCCTAAGGAAGAGGTTGGTACGAGTGGCAATACTGAAGATGAAAAAAGTTAAGGAACTTGATAGTAAAGAACTTGCTGAAAAGCTTAGAGAGATGCAGCTAGAGCTGTCAAAGGAGATGGCCTCCAGCGAGATTGGCGGAAGTGTCAAGAATCCTGGAAGGATCGGAGAAATAAGACGGACTATAGCAAGGATCAAGACAGAAGATGCAGCAAGAAAAACAAAAAATGGGAGGGGTGAATAGCAGCAATGGTATGTCCCAAGTGCGGGTTACCTCAAGAGCTCTGTATTTGCGAAACAATAGCAAAAGAAACTCAAAAGATCAAGATCGATAGGGTACAGAAACGATACGGTAAGCACATGACTATCATAAGAGGAATTGACAACAGCAAAATTGACGTCAAGAATCTTATGAAGAAACTGAAGTCGAAGCTTGCCTGTGGCGGAACGTACAAAAACGACGAAATTGAGTTGCAGGGAGATCACAGAGAGCGTGTACGTGAGCTTTTGGTCAAGGAAGGTTTCCCGAGGGAAATAATAGAAGTCTCGTAAAACTTTTCGAGGAGTAAAAAAGTGATGGAAATGCGCAGTGCGGAAAATATACTGAGACACGAACTCATAGGACTGGAGTGCAAAGTCCTGAGAGCGAAGAATAAATCACAGGAAGGTTTGAAAGGAAAGATTGTGGACGAAACCATGAAAAATATCATAATTGACGGGAAGACCATACCGAAGTCTGGAAGCATTTTCCGGATAAAGCTCGACAAGACTGTGGAGGTCGATGGTAACTTCCTTGTTGCAAGGCCCGAGGATCGTATAAAGAAAAAGGTGAAAAAATGGTAAAGAAAAATATCGGAGTAGAGGCAAAGGCGCCAAAAGAAGATTGTGGTAGTGCTAAATGCCCTTGGCACGGACACACGAAGATACGCGGACGTACCTTCACTGGAATAGTTATGTCATCAAAAGGTGCAAACACTGCAATAGTTCAGTGGAACTACTACACATTTGTGCCTAAGTACGAGAGATATGAGAGAAGAAAAACAAGAATAGCTGCTCACAATCCAAAATGTATATCAGCAAAAATCGGTGATACTGTGATGATAGGAGAATGCAGGTCACTTTCAAAGTCAAAGTCATTCGTGATATTCGAGAAGGTGGAACAATGAAAGGATTAACATCAAACGTAACAAAGCCATTGCCGCTTGGTGCACAGCTGATATGTGCAGACAATTCGGGAGCCAAAGTATTGGAAATAATAGCCGTACGCGGATATCATGGTAAAATGAGACGGTTGCCGAGGGCTGGTGTGGGTGATGTCATAATTTGTTCAGTCAAGAAGGGTAAAGAAAAGGTAAGGAAGACTATCGTTTATGCTGTTATTGTTCGTCAAAAGAAAGAGTATATGAGATTTGACGGAACGCGTGTCAAATTTGCTGATAACGCGGCTGTGGTTGTGAATCCAAAGACTTTCGAGCCAACAGGTACGGAAATAAGAACCGTAATCGCTAAAGAAGTCGTCGAGAGGTTCACGCCAATAGGAAAGATAGCAAGTTCGGTGTTGTAAAATGGAACTAAGTGAAGAACAAATTGCAAAATTACGCAGAATGAAGGATGCAAGGGATAGTGATGTGACTCATGGTATAGTGTTTGAAAGTGATAAACACGGTGAAACATATATTGTCGATTCAAAGATAGAAATTTGGAGATATGCACTCGGATGTTCGGTAGTAGGTTTGAATTATGGGACTGTTAAGCTTTAGGTGATTATGATGAAAGAATTTTCAATAAAATGGGTGTCGAGTAAGCAACCAAGGAAGCAGAGGAAATACAGAGCGAACGCTCCGACTCACGTGAGAAGAAAGATGGTGTCTGCACACCTGGATAAGACGCTGAAAGCCCAGTACAAGAAACGTTCAATGCCTGTGAGAAAGGACGATGAAGTTAAGGTTATGCGCGGAGCGTACAAGGGCAAGAGGGGTAAGGTAACGAGAGTTAACCTAAAGAAACTGAAGGTTTATGTTGACAATGTAAAAATCAAGAAAGTGTCAGGCCAGGAAGTCGAGGTTGCAATTGATTCAAGTAACCTTGTAATAACAAAGCTTGGCGCCGATGATGTAAGGAGAAGAAAATTCCAGAAGAGGAAAGGTGAAAAATAATGGCAATAACGAAAAGATTTACGATACCAAGGTTCTGGCCTCTGGAGGTCAAGGCAAAGAAGTATGCGATAAGTCCCACTCCGGGACCTCATACAAAGAGCCACTGCATGCCTCTTGGTGTGATAATCAGGGACGTTCTGAAACATTCGAGAACCCTGAAGGAAACAAGACAGATCCTTAATACCGGTACCATAAAGATAAACGGTGCCGTACGGAAGTCATATGCATTTCCAGTTGGCCTGATGGATGTTGTTGAGATGGACGGTGAATTTTACAGGGTTGTCCCGTCAAAGGCAGGACTGAAACTTGTTCCAGTGAAGGATGCTGACACAAGACTGTCAAAAGTCAGGAACAAATCTCATATTCACAAGAAGAGAATACAGCTGAGCCTTCACGATGGTACAAACATACTTGTTGACAAAGAGGATTACAAGACAAGTGATGTTATTGTTCTGGATACCAAAACGAAGAAGATAAAGGAAGTCATAAAATTCGAGAAGGGTGCTATGGCTCTTGTTACTGACGGTCATAACAGAGGAGTGCAGGGTAATATTGAAAACATTGACAGAAAACTGAGAACGGTTTCACTGAAGAACGACACCGGCAGTTTTCTGGTTCCACTGAGATACGTATTTGTTATTGGACGTGATAAACCTGTTGTCAATGTTGGTGAGTGAAATGGGAATGAGAGATGTTAAGATAGAGAAGATCACACTGAACATGGGATGTGGCTCTAAAACGCCAATAGATAGTGCCACCTTTGTTCTGAAGAACCTGTCAGGCGGCAAGGTTGTGGTTACAAAAACAAGGAAGAGGTCCACCTTTAACGTCCCAAAGAACAAGGCAATTGGCTGCAAGATTACGATAAGAAAGAACACAAAACCGTTTTTGAAGAGACTTTTCGAGGCAAAAGAAAACAAATTGAAACAGGCAAGCTTTGATAACACCGGTAACTTTTCCTTCGGTGTTAAAGAGTATATTGACGTTCCGGGAATGGAGTATGAACCAAAGATAGGCGTGCTTGGTTTTGATGTTTGTGTTACACTTGAGAGACCGGGTTACAGAGTGAAGAGAAAAAGACTTCCGGGCAAGATAAGCAAAACGCACCTGATAAAGAAGGAAGATGCTATTGATTTCGTAAAAAAGGAATTTGGAGTTGAGATTGAATGAAACTGGTAAGAGATAAAATACCGGAAATGATGCTGAAGGAAGGTAAGTCTGTTGAGATACGCAAAGCAAGAGGAAGGGAATACGAGTTTATGTTGTTAAAGATGCTGCAGGATGAGACGGAGAAGTTTTTAAGGGACAGAACAGCAGAGAACATTTCGGATATACAGAGTGTTCTAATGCATATAGCTGAGGTCCGTGAAATAAAATGGGAAGAAGTTGAAAAGATAATGGAAATGAAAAACGGTGAGAAAGGCGGTTTTGGAAAGAGACTGATATTGGAGGCGTCTAAGTGAGGCAAAAATTAGTAAAGAGGAAACAGGGTAAAGGAGCAAAGAAATGTTACAGGTGCGGCTCAATGAAAGGCGTGATACGCAAATACAAGCTGCTTTACTGCCGAAGGTGCTTCAGAGAAGTTGCAACGTCACTTGGATTCAAAAAATTGAGTTGATAATATGAGACATGATTTGTTGGCAGATGCATTGTATGTGATAAATAACGCGGAAAAGATAGGCAGGAAGACGTGCAAGATTCCAGCGTCTAAACTACTGAAAGAAGTGCTTATGGTTATTCAGAGAGCCGGATACATCGGCAGCTTTGAATTCGTTGACGACAGAAAATCAGGGGAGTTTGTACTGGAACTTGTGGGCAAGATAAACAAGATACGTGCGATAAGACCGAGATTTCCTGTGCCGAAAGATGAGTTTGAGAAGTGGGAAGCAAGATACTTACCGGCAAGAGATTTTGGTCTGTTGATAATCTCAACACCAAAAGGTGTTATGAGCCAGAAAGAGGCAGAGGAACAGGGAATCGGGGGAAGACTACTTGGATATGTCTATTAGGTGATTGTATGGAGAAGTTTGCTGATATACCAGAAGGCGCGGAAGTGACCATAGAGAACATGAAGGTTACTGCAAAAGGCTCAGTCGGCGAGCTGACAAGAGATTTTGAGGATCCGAGATATGTAGGATTGATAAAGATAGAAAAAGAAGACTCGAAAGTTAAGGTGTCAACAAAGGAAGGAAAGAAGATGGGTGCTGTTGTAGGCACGGTTGCAGCTCACATAAGAAACATGCTTATCGGTGTCAGCATTGGTTATCAATATTCAATGAAGATAACGTATACACACTTTCCCATGACTGTTACATTGTCAGGGGACAAGATAGAAGTGAAGAACTTCTTTGGTGAAAAAAACATAAGATACGCGAAGGTTGTTGGAAACGTGGAAGTCAAGATTGAGAAGGATCTGGTAACAATAACAGGTGCTGATGTCGAGCAGGTTGGCCAGACGGCTGCCAACATCGAGAGGGCCACAAAACTTGTTAAAAGAGATAGAAGGATCTTCCAGGATGGAATATATCTGACGGAGCGCAGGCTCAAGAACGGGGAGAATGTATAATTATGTCAAAGAGATTCAAGACCCAGGATTCACATCGTTACAAGAAACTTGGAACAAGATGGAGGAGACCTGTCGGCTGGCAGAGTAAGATGAGAAAGAAGAAGGGCGGAGCAGGATTAAAGGTATCAATAGGCTATGGAACACCTGGAAAACCACTACCTGTTGTAGTAAGAACGGAAGCGGATCTTACAAAAGACTGCAAGAGCGGGATACTGATAGCGTCGACTGTTGGCGCGAAGAAAGCTAAGATGCTTGCAGAGAAAGCAGCGGAGCTCAATATTGTCATATTAAACCGAAAGAAAGTCAAGAGAGCAAAACGCGTGGAAAAAAATATTCAGAAGAATAAAGAAAAGAAAATCAAGGAAGAGAAAAAGAAGAAAGAGGAAGAGAAGAAGGCGGAAGAAGCCAAGAAAAAGGCAGAGCTAGATGCAAAGAAGACATCCAAGGAGAAGGCAGCTGAAGCGCCTTTGAACCCTAAGGGGGGTAAATAATGTTCATAGATTTCGGAAACGGCAAATGCCCTATGTGCGGGGACTTCGGCAGGGAAGTAGAACAGGTAATTCACTGCATTAAGTGCCAGGCCTCATATGACGGGTTTTGGCTGCTGAGTGACGGAGAGGACAGGGAAAAAGACTGGAATTGATGAGTATGGATTTGAAATCACAAAGGAAAGTTGCTGCGAAACTGCTTAAGTGCGGTGAAAGGAGAGTATGGATGGATCCGGCAAGGTCGGCGGACATAAAGGAAGCTATAACGTCCGCTGATGTACGGAGGCTTATCAGGGATGGTGTTATTGCAGCAAATCCCAAAAAGGGTATCAGCAGCTTCCGCAAGAAGAAGATTGCTGCCCAGAAGAAAAAGGGCAGAAGAAGGGGAACCGGGTCTGTGAAGGGTAAGAAAGGTACAAGAAATGCAAAGAAGACCTCGTGGATAAGGACAATACGTTCAATAAGGAAGCTGCTTGTTGGACTAAAGACGGAGAAGAAGATTGATGGTAAAACTTACAGACAAGTATACATGAGAGCAAAGAGCGGGTACTTCAGAAGTAAAGCTCACGTGTTGATATTCCTGGAGAGAAATGGTCTGATAGCCGAAGACGCAAACGTGAAAAAGGAGAAGAAGTAATATGAAAAGAAGACGTAATAAAAAAACGGATTATGTGCAAAGGTTGGGACTGTTGAAATCAGGCAAACCGAGACTGGTTATACGCAGATATCTGAAAAACGTGCGCGTACAGTTCATCCTTTCGGATGTCACAGGCGACAAAACTGTAGTAGAGGTTCTTTCAAAGAACCTGAAAAAGTACGGCTGGATGGGACACGGTGGTAATCTGCCTTCTGCATACCTGACAGGTTATCTGGCCGGTGTAAGGGCACAGAAGCATGGAATTAAGGAAGCTGTTGTTGACATCGGTCTTCACAGGTCAATAAAGTCATCTGCACTGTATGCTGCTGCAATGGGTGCAAGAGACGCAGGTATTACAGTGAATATTGGAGAAGGCATTCTTCCGGACAAGGATCGTGTAAGCGGTAAACACGCTGCTGATTATGCTGCTAAAATAAAAGGGACAGATGCTTATAACAAACAGTTTTCAGGATATGCAAAGAGCAATTTCAACCCTGAAGACCTTCCAAAGCATTTTGAGGAGACAAGAAAGAAAATAAAAGAGTGATAATATGGATTGGATACCAAGAACAGAACTGGGAAGACAGGTTGCTGAAGGATCGATAACACTAGACGAGATCTTTGACAAAGGAAGAAAGATAAAGGAAGCTGGTATTGTCGACAAGCTGATACCTGGTCTTCAGAGCGAGATTATATTCATAGGCGGTTCGCCTGGTAAGGGCGGCGGAATAAAGAGAACACCAACCAGGAGAACGGTCAGAATGCACAGATCGGGAAGACGTTACCGTGTTTCAGCAATGGTTATTGTCGGTAACGGTGACGGCTACATAGGTCTTGGCAAGGCTGTATCTACTGAGAACAGAACGGCCATTGAGAAGGCTACGGAAGTTGCAAAGCTGAACATAATGCCCGTAAGACGTAGTTGCGGTTCATGGGAGTGTACCTGCGGTGAAGCGCATACTGTACCTGTGGAAATAGAAGGAAAGAACGGATCAGTAAGGATAAGATTGCTTCCTGCGCCAAAGGGAGTAGGATTGTGCATGAACAAGGAAGCAAAGAAAGTCATGAGACTAGCAGGTATCAAAGATATATGGTCCAAGAGATTCGGCGAATCAAGGTCCAGGGCCAACTATGCCATGGCTATATTTGATGCTTTCAAGAAAATGAACAGAATGAGACTGGATGCAAGAACTTCTGCTAAGGCAGAAGTCGATACCAAAGAGAGTGAGGAAGAATGATAGTTGTTGTAAGAATGCGCGGAGAAATCGGATTGAAGAAAGACATGCTTGACACGTTCAAGATACTTGGAATGAAGAAAATCTTCTCAGTAAAACTCGTGGAAAACGAGCCTCAGTTGGTTGGCATGATAAAGAAGGTTAACAATTTTGTTGCATGGGGTGAAGCGTCAGAGGAAACCGTGAAAGCACTTGAGGGAAGGAGATCTTTGAAACCGCCAAAAGGCGGACTGAAATCAAAGAAGCTTCACTATCCAAAGGGTTCTATTGGATATCACGGCGACAAGATTAACGATCTGATAAAGAGGATGATTTAGATGACGAGAACTTACAATGTTACAGGAGATGCACCATCGCATGTTGTAAGAAGAGTCATGGCAAGGTCCGATGCAACGAAAGTTGGCAGAGATGATACTTTATATCGTTTGACACCACGTGGCGTTGAGGATGCTATCTGGGAATTTGAAAAAATGGGATATAATGTTAGGATAGATGAGGAATAGTTATGACACAAAGATTCAAGAAGAAAGTGAGGAAGTGGAGAGGACGAACAAGCCACGGCTGGGGTGCCAAGAAGAAGCATCGTGGCGGCGGCAGCCAGGGTGGCCGCGGTATGGGTGGTTCGGAGAAGCATAAACGTTCCTTTGTCTATACAAAAAAGCCTGATCATTTCGGTTACAAAGGGTTTTATTCACTGAAAAAGAAAGTAAAATCAATAAACGTGGGCGATCTTGAGAAGATGGAAGGCGAGACTTTTGATCTTGGAAAGCTTGGCTACGGAAAGCTTTTGGGAAGGGGCAAAATTAATCGTGCAATAACTGTTACAGTTGAAAGCTTTTCTGCTCACGCAAAGGAGAAAGTAGAAAAAGCTGGTGGCAAAATAACTGAATAATTATGGATATTATCACTGCTGTTGCATCAAAATTACCCGGCGTAGAAGGCCCGAAATCTCATTTGAGCTTTAAGTCGAGGCTCAAATGGACTGGATTAATTTTGGTGTTATTTCTTGTACTGAGCCAGATAACACTTTACGGTGTTGCTTCCTCTTCAAGGGAACAGTTTCAATTCTTTGAACTTATTTTGGGATCATCCATAGGGTCTTTGCTTACACTGGGTATAGGTCCTATCGTTACAGCTTCTATTATCCTGCAGCTGTTGGTAGGATCGAAGATAATCCCATGGGACATGAAGACTCCTGAGGGAAAGAAAAAGTTCCAGGGAGCACAAAAGTTGACGGTTATATTCTTCTCAGTTTTCGAAGCATATGCATACGTATCATTTGGTGCAATAACTCCTATATCTTCAGACCCGTTCATATTCTGGATGCTAATATTACAGCTTGCATTCGGTGGTATATTGGTACTATTCATGGATGAGGTTGTGCAGAAGTGGGGTATTGGTTCAGGAGTTTCCCTGTTCATTGCAGCCGGTGTAACCAAGACAATATTCATCCGGGCGTTCAACCCTATAACACCTGTGGGTGAAACAATGCCTGCTGGTATATTGCCGCAGTTTGTATCACTTGTAGGAATCGGTGAAATATTCCAGGCGTTGCTCTCTCTAATACCAATAATCGCGACCATCGTCGTATTTTTGATAGTTGTATACGTGCAGTCAATAAAGGTAGAGATTCCTCTGGCCTTTGGTTCTATCAGGGGATTCTCCAGAAGATGGCCGTTGAATCTTATCTATACAAGTAACATTCCGGTCATCCTGATAGCAGCTTTGCTGGCAAACCTGCAGCTTATTGGTACCATGATGGCCAAGACTACAACGGAGGCTGGACTAAGGTGTGGTTTCCTCGGGTGTTTTGACCAGAACGGCATTGCGGAAAGCGGAATTGTGACATTCTTTACGGCTCCGTCGTCCTTACCGGTCCAAGTGTTCTTCCTGACGATAATGTCTGTTGTGTTCCTTGCTGCATTCTTTGCATTCTACTTCAAGTACAAGAACGCGCAGAAAGTTGTCATGGTTTCCATATTAGTTGGTTTAGTACTGGCGTTTGTTCTGTCAAGCTTCACTGTTGGTTTGCCGACGGGTTCAGAGGCTATTCGTGCAATTGCTTACATGTTGATACTTGTTATAGGTTCAATGATATTCTCAATATTCTGGGTTGCAACCAGTGGTATGGATGCTAAATCGGTTTCAGAACAGATTCAGGGAATGGGTATGCAAATACCCGGGTTCAGAAGGGATCCGAGAATAGTTGAAGAAGTACTGAACAGATATATTCCAACGATCACGATAATCAGTGGTTTGTTTATTGGTTTGCTTGCTTCAATAGCTGACTTTACTGGAGCACTTGGTACGGGTACTGGAATACTCTTAACGGTCATGATTATATACAACCTGTATGAGAACATTGCTTCCCGTTACATGGAAGACATGAACCCTGGACTGAGAAAGTTCTTCCAGTAAAACTTTTGGAAAAAGTTTTATCAAAAACTGGGAAATAACCTACGAAATTTGTTTCTGGAAAGTTGTGATTTTATGATTAAATGTGTAATTTAAGCGTAATTGTATATCTTTTCCTATGAAAAACAAACACCTTTTCTTGACTTCTTTCGTAGTGTTGTTTGTTTTAACGTCCTCAGTTGCCTTTGCAGACACCCTTACGATAAGGCCTGACGGACAGGGTGCGTATACACAATTTGTGAATGTAGGATGTGGAAGCGGCTCCAGTGAGTGGCAGTGTGTTGACGAAGTGAACGTAAGTACGTCAGACTATCTCTACAAAAGAAACAACAACAGGCGTGAGTCTTTCACATTCAGTAATACAGGATTGACTGATGAAGAGATAAACAGTGTTGCTCTGTATTACTACGCCTACAGGTATAACTCAAAGAACTACAAAATGCAACCTCTGATCCGTGCATCGAGTACCAACTACTATGGATCCGTGATTAATCTAGGGTCCAGCTATGCGTACTCCAGTCAGGTCTATTCGACAAACCCAGCAACAGGTAGTGCGTGGACAATATCTGAGGTAAATGCCTTGGAAGCTGGTATGAGAACTTATACAAGCAATGGCGGTGCTCGTGTTGCACAAGTATACGCTGTTGTTGACTATACTGCAGATTCTCAGCCAGTTGCGGATGCATCAGCAGATCCAACAAGCGGTGTTGAGGACCTATTTGTTGAATTCACGGGAGACGTTATCGGTGGAGATGCTCCATTGGAATACTTCTGGGATTTCAAGGACGGAACAAATTCAACATTGCAGAACCCGAACCATACGTTCAGCTCTGGAACATATAATGTGACTTTTACAGTCACAGATAACGATCTTGACCAAGATACAGACAATGTCGTTATTGTGGTTAGTGAGGATACATCTCCGATTGCAAACCCTAGTGCAGTACCAACAAGCGGTTTTGCACCGTTGTTTGTGAACTTCACAGGAGATTTTACTGGGGGAAACGGACCATTTGAGTTCTTCTGGGACTTTAAAGATGGTACAAATTCAACAGTGCAGAATCCAAGCCACACATTCAGTGCTGGTACATACAACGTGAGCTTTACTGTGACAGATGATGACAGCGACAGTGATACGGGATACGTCTTTATCACAGTAACTGCAGATTCTCAGCCAGTTGCGGATGCATCAGCTGTTCCAACAAGCGGTACGGCACCTTTGTTCGTTGCTTTCACAGGTGACGTGACAGGTGGAAACAGTCCTTTTGAGTACTTCTGGAACTTCAAGGACGGTACAAACTCGACAATGCAAAACCCAAATCACACGTTCAGTGCCGGGGTGTACAACGTGACCTTTACGGTTACGGATAACGATCTTGACCAAGATACGGACAGTGTCGTTATTACGGTCAATGAAGCGGATTCCTGTTCGGACTCAGACGGAGGATATAACATATTTGTAGAAGGAAATGTGACCGGATACAAGTATGGTTCACCGTACTTCTATTGGGATGACTGCCTTGGTAACACAACACTACTAGAATACGCATGCTCAGGAACACAGCCAGTAAACAGCACATTCAGCTGTGTGACAAATACGACCAGTTATTGCTGGTTGGGTGCATGTTACTAGAAAATTTTTATTTTTTCTTTTTATTTTAACGCTTTCAATACTCTTTTTTCATATTGAGAAAGATCTTCCAGATCCCCTTCCTTTAGAGGATTCTCAAGAAAATATCTAAATGCTTGCGGACCAAATTGATTTATGGGGTCTTCGACCAGACACCGTCCTGCTGCATAGGCTAGATGTCGAAGTTCTACAATATCGTACTCATTAGCTATTCTCTCGAAGGCAGTTTCTTTGAAATCACATGTATTACCTTGTACTTTACGCCAACAGAAGTGTGCTATACCTTCTGATAATGTCAATGTAGGCACAGTCACAGCTCTGTATGGTGCATCCGGATCAGTGTCGGGATAATCGCCCAAACCCATGCTTTCACTTAACTTGTCCATGTAGAAATGACAAAATTCATGATGACCTATGCCCCTTGCATCGCTCTCTTCATTCTTGTCTTCTGGGAGAGAGAGCAGTTCTGCATCAAAATATACCTTGTCATCTGACATGACATATGAACCATAGACCCTGTCAACACTTGGACTACTTGGTTTTTCAGAAAATCCTATATCCGGCTCACCGAAGTGCTTTATTCCCAGTATTTCCTCTTGCTCTGCCAACCAACTCTTGTAGTTATCCAATATGTAAGATTTTATCTGATACGTACGTGCGTCTTCTTTGTGATGAGAACTTGCAGTGAACAACGAAAAAATAAGTACTGCTGTCGCACCTAATAGTGTTGCTAATCTCATCTGCAGATTATATGAGAAAAATTTATAAAATCAAGAAAAGGTTTTTGGTTTTATCAAGAAACATCTGGATTTTCTGTTGTATGATTTTATCTCTTTAGCTTCCAGGTGTGGATTCTTCTCTAGAAATTCATTGAATGACTTGTATTCCCCCATACCTTTTACGTCCAGGTCATTCAGTTTCCAGTCATCCAGGCAAATGATTATGGGCTCTTTGATCAAAGGTGCCAGGAAGTCCAGGGCTGATTTTGATGAACTGTATGTGTCACAATCAATGAACACAATACCTATTTTCTTTATACCAAATTTCTTTGCTGTACTTTCGTTGAGAGTGTCTTTGTACCAACCCTTTACCCATGTAATATCATTTGGGTTGATGCTTTTTCTTTTCAGACACTCCTTTAACTTTTCGAATGAACATGCATAAAATCCTTTTTTCCAGACACCATCATCTTCATTTTCTGCACCCTTTGGTAAACCCTGGAACGCATCAAAACCGAAGAACTTCATGCTAATCTTTAGTTTTTTTGCTGTTAGATACATACTCGATAAAGAAGAACCGTTGAACACTCCAAATTCGAGGTAATCCCCGATGTCGTTTCCTTTTTCTTTCTGTAGTAGTTTGATGCAATAATCAAAATAAACTTTCAATTTTTCGGGGGGAACCAGATTGACTACACAAATATCTTCCACATGTCCCATTGTCCAGGGAGATTTTGGCACAGGGGAAAACTTTCTGTATAATTTCTTCGAGAGTCTTTGAAATGAGTTATATCTGAAACCCAAACAATCACCCGAGCTGTGCTACTTTTTTTGCGGCTTCAATAAGTTTTTCCACGTCACTTTGATTATTGTACAGGTACAGTGAAGCTCTTACTGTTCCGTCTAACTTGTTCTTGTTGAACCAGTTGTGGCAGCAGTGATGACCTCCACGTAGAAGTACGCCGTGAGAATCGAACATCAAAGATGCTTCCGTGGACTTGACGCCTTCGATAATCATTGAAATAATACCGCTCCTGTCTTGAGATTCGTGTAGGATGCTTACTTTTTCTATCTGTGAAATTTGCTCTGTGGCTAACTTGTTTAATCCAGCCTCGTGCTTTTCTATGTTTTTCATGCCTATCTTTTCCAAATATTCTACGGCTGCCCTGAATCCTATAATGCCTGCATAGTTCTGCAAACCAGCTTCGAAAGCCTCTGGAATCGGCAAGAATGTAGGCTTACCGTCATTCACGTTTGCCACGGTTCCTCCACCTACAAGAAAGTTGTCTAAATCAAGATCCTTCGACACGTAAACTGCCCCGATGCTTGGCCCGAGCATTTTGTGTCCTGAGAAAGCGAATATGTCACAGTTTAGTTTCTTTACGTCTATCTCTTTGTGCGGAGCACTCTGCGCACCGTCCACAACGAATACAGAGCCATTATCATGGGCTATCTTTCCTAACTCTTTTACAGGAAAACTCACTCCGTCTATGTTTGAAGTATGAACAAGGGACACAACTTCTGCTTTAGGCAGGTCTAAATCTAGCTGTCCGGATTTTGTATTCACAAAATCATGATTGAACTTCAGCCATGGTAAAAGATTAGAATTATGCTCTTTGTCACTTGTAACAACTGTATCGTTCTTCTCAAGCTTTAGCGCGTTGGCAGCCAGGTTAAGCCCTTCTGTTGTATTTTTTGTGAAGACTATTTCCTCGGGTTTTGCGCCCACGAATTTGGCTATTTTCTTTCTGGCTGTTTCAACTTCTTCCGTTACACGCTTACCTAACTTGTGAGAGCTTCTCTCGCCACAGGCTGGAAATTCATAGAAGTATTCATTCATAGCTTCGACTACCTGTTTTGGCTTCAGAGACATGCAGGCACTATCCAGATATGTATGTTTCTGCAATACAGGAAAGTCCTCGCGAATCTTGTCTACATTCATGCACATGAACCCCTTATTTCTACACCTACTATCTGTTCAAAATCAGCAAAAGCTTTTATTCCTACAAATGGACGGCCATTTACAAAGTAAGTAGGCGTTGCGAATATGTTGGCCTCGACGGCCTTGTCTCTTATCTGCTTTACAGCATCCCTGAATATATGGTCGTCCAGGCATTCGTTGAATCTGTTCATGTCCAGTTCAAGCTCTTCAGCAAGTTCTTTTATCTTTTCTATTGTTATGCTGTCTTGATTTTCAAATAGGAGATCATGATACTCCCAGTATTTTTTCTGTTCTTCAGCACAATATGCTGCCTCTGCCGTCTCCCAGCTCAAGCCATGGTGTTCCAGAGGCATTGCCATGAATGTGAAACTTACATTGTCACCGTACTTGTCTAGCAGCTGGTTACGGAATCCTTCTGCATCCTTTGTGTACGGGCATGCATAACATCCGACTTCAATTATTTCCACACTTGCGTCAGGATTGCCTAATGTAGGACCAAATGCTTCTATGGGTTTTATGTCTTTGACCCTTTCATCAAATGAACCGTCTAGTGCACCAAATACGCAGAAATCACTGGAATACGGCCCGTTACAGTTTCCGTAGGCTATGTAGTTATATGCACCAAATGCCACGGCTGCCGTGGAGAAAAGCATCAGTATTAGTAGTATCCATGATAAAAATGCAAACCGCTTGAATACAAACCTGGCTAATTTAGGGCTTGTTTTGCTGATATTTGCGGTTATTTTTGCCTTCATTTCCTGGTCAAACTGGGTGTCGCAGGGTTTAAGCAGTAACTGTCTGCGCATACAGTGTATTGATTCACGAAAGTAACGTCTGTACTTGGTAGAAAACACACCTAGAATGGCGAATATTAACAGGCCCGCAATACAGAATACCATAACAATCCTTCGAAGGAAAGTTTTAAATTCACTCTTTTTGCCTGTTGATATCGTTTTTTATACGTTTCTGATACAGTTTTCCCATGAGTTCTAGAAAACTGCCTGATATGCTTGAAGCACAAAAAAATGCTCATGTTGTCAGAGTTGTTGTGTCAGAAGCTATTGTGGGTGATCCTGGTGTAGTTTCTACAGCTTATAACAACTTTAGTGGTGCTGCTAAATATGTTGAGGAACTGGTTAGCCAGAGAAGGGGTAATCTAGGACCTAGATATATTGAGTTTGTTGATGCAAAAATGAAAGATGTAAGAACGGAACTTGATGTTCTTAAAAGTGCTGCGGAAACAGGAAAATATGAACATCATCGGGTTGTCAGCGCAATAACTGCTCTTGAGGGAACCCTTAAACCGATAAGAGACGATCTGGATACTCTAAAACAAGACAGTAGCTAAGACGGATATAATGAACATGCTTCCGAAATCTCCCATGGATGTTGCTATAGGGATGAGGAAATTGTTTGGATCCTCTTTTTTCTTGAAAATGTACATACCGGCTACTATTGATATGACGATAATCAGGCCGACCATGCACACCGCAGCAACCAGGGATACAAACATGGTTTTGAAGAGCAGCAACCATGAAAACTGGAAGCCTTTCAAAAGCGAAACCCCAAATGCTAATACTCCTACATATACTGCAGAGATAAGGGCTACTATGAACAGTGTTGATATAAGGCTGTCCACTTCCTTTGTTTCCCACCATTTTTTCTTTATCTTCCCAAGGAACAACAAGGTTGTGAATTTGGTCGATGCTATCGTGCCAAAGCTGCCTATCATTGAGGACAAGGCAGGTAACAGGATTATGAGCGGTGCAAACGCAATCAACTTGCTCTCAACAGCCTGTAACTGAACCCCGCCCAGAGAGCTAATAATTGAAGCGAGTATCATTATCTTTATGCTTTCCTTGACTATGACGGTTGTTATATGCGACTTTGGTCCGTATTCTTTCATGTAAAAGATTGTTTTGTAAGACAATCTGTGTTTTTTATGAATGTGATGAATCAGGTGATGATGTCTATGCTTCTTTATTTTAGACACTTTATGCAATTCGTGCTGGGTTATCAAGTGTTTTCTCTTCCTCATGCAATCACCAATATTGCTGCAACCAGCGATAATATACTAATGACATCTCCCGTCATCGTGATGTAAGGTCCCATTATGTTGCTTGGGTCATGCCCACGCTTGAATATCCACAAGGTTGTAAAAAGCGTCAATGGCATCTGAATTGCGTTGGATATTATGCCTGCCAGCAGGGCAACAAGTATTATGTTAAGATTGTTTATTCCGAAAAACACGTAGCTTACGTAATATGCCATTATACCTAAAAACAGGGAGATTGCAATAACCAGTATTATAGATGCCAGCATATTGCCGTGTATAATCTTCTTTCGCTCATGCCCGTATTTCATCACACCGACAAACAAGCCTGACGTTAAACGTGCGGACATTGTGCCGGATATGTTTCCCCTCATTTCCATGAATCCCGGAAATAGAATGAACAGGGAAGGCACGAGATACAGCTTGTCAGTTGCAAATGTAAGCAGAAACCCGGCAAAAACACCGCCTGTCAGCGCGATCAATTGGCCGGACAATATCTCCCGGAAATCCTTGCAGATCATTAAATATACTTGGTTTGCGTATAAAAATAGTTTATGCCAATAGATAATAATGAATTATCAGTTTTACACGCGGTTGGCCAAGTACTATGATCGTATATATCACTATGTTGACTACAGGGGTCAAACGGAATTTTTTCTGCATCTTATAGAACAATTCAACAAGTCTGGGAATAACAATATTCTTGACATTGCATGCGGGACGGGTACGCATGCCGATCTTCTCCAAAAGAAAGGGTTCGATGTAACCGGTATTGACCTAAGCAGTGATATGCTTGACCAGGCTAAAAAGAAAAATGAGTTTGTGGAGTTTATTGAAGGTGACATGAAGACAATGAAGCCCAAGAAACAGTACGGCGTTGTTTTGTGCTTCTTCAATTCCATGCTCTACAACACGAACAGGGAGGAAATGGTAAATACGCTGATAAATGTATATTCATGCCTTCATAAGGGAGGTATACTGGTATTTGACACGGTTGACAAATCTATTGGTGAGGAAGATTCGGATGAAGAATACTCGTATAGCGACGACAATCTTGACATAATCTTCAAACCCCACTGGGTTTACAAAAAGAATATCATGAAACTGGAAATAGACTTCACACTGAACTTAGAAGTTATGCATGATACCCATTTAATGGGAGCGTTTAGCCTGAAAGAACTGGAGGAAATAGCAGAGCAGGTTGGTTTTGAGGTGATGGTTCTTAACAGGAATTTTGACCGTATAGAAGCAGCTGAAGGCAAGCATGCTATTTTTGTGTGCAAGAAGGGAGAATAATGAGAGCAGTAATATTTGACATGGACGGAGTATTGGTAAATAGTATACGAGCTCACTACAGATCTTTCAGAAAACTGTTTAGTGAGATGGGGATAAATTATTCCCTCAAAGAGTTTCTGGAACATGACATTACAGCCGGTACAATGAACGTTATACCTAGAGTGTTAAAGGAACATAACAAGAAGGGAAACGTAAAACTTCTGAGAAAACGGAAAAACTATCTGGTAAAAGATTCTAGAATACCTCTTTTTGCAGGGGTTTTGCCATTGATAAAACAACTTCACATGGAGGGTTTTAAACTGGCTGTAGCTTCCGGCGGAACTAAACCTTTTGTTCGTCTTATGATACGTAAACATAAGCTGAACAAGTACTTCCCTGTTGTTGTGACTGGTGAAGACAAGGTAAGACAGAAACCTAATCCGGATATCTTTCTGAAGGCTGCATGGAAACTGAAAATGAACCCGAGAGAATGCCTGGTTATAGAGGATTCGCATAACGGTGTTGCTGCTGCTAAAAGGGCCGGTATGAAGGTAATAGGCCACAAAGTCAAGCTGGAGAAGCAAGATTTGAAGAGAGCGGATGCTATTGTCGGTAGTATGACGCAAGTTAATATGAGGCTAATCAAGGCACTGCTGAGACCGAATGTAAAGATAAGGAAATTCAAAAGAGAAGATGCCAAGGAAGTTGCAAAGATGTACAGGAATGTAGTCAGATTTGTTAACTGCAGGCACTATAAGAAAAAACACATTCATGTCTGGTTATCAACTGCTACTGTAAAAACATTCTGGAAAAAAGAGAAGGGATCGAACCGTTACGTGGCTACTATAAACGGAAAGATAGTTGGCGTAGGTGAATTCATGAAAGACGGTGATTTCCGGAGGTTGTATGTTCATAAAGATCATCAGGGTGAGGGCATAGGGACTGCGCTGCTGAGGCGTATAGAGAAAGACGCGCACAAGAAGGGTATAAAACACCTGTGTTTGGGTTCATCTATCACAGGAAAAACGTTTTATCAGAAGCACGGTTATAAGTTTCTCAAAAACGATTTGTTGGATATACGTGGGCATAAGTTACCTATGCGCAAAATGAAAAAGAAACTGAAGTGAGTATAAAAACCTTACGCCCCAACTGATTCTATGGTAAAAAGAAAAAAGGTTAAGAGAAACGTAAACAAGAATGTAGCACAGAAAGGTGTAAAGGAGCACATAACCTGCCACGTAGGTGGCGGCGGATGTGGTGGTTGCTTTTACTTTCTTGGATTCCTAGGAGCACTAGTATACTACCTGTCTACGGCAACAAGCTTTACAGCAGGTGTTATAGGCTTCTTGAAAGCCATTGTGTGGCCGGCGTTTCTTGTTTTCGAATTGCTGACTCTTGTAGGAGCCTAGGCTTCTATTTTTCTTTTTTAATATTCTACGTTTTAATCAAATAAAGAGCGTTCGTAGTCTAATGGCAGGACCCAAGCCTTCCATCTACGAGAGGAAAGCTTGTGATCGGGGTTCGAATCCCCGCGAGCGCATAAGCATTTTTCTTCATAAGAAAAATCCTTAAGGCAAAAAGAATTATTATTTTGCGGTTTTCTTGTTTATATATTTTTTCAACATATCTTGTTGATGCCCAGAAGCAGACCGTTCGAATTTTATGCTGCTCAGGTTGACAGACTCATGGAGAGACAGTATAATGCTGATCCTTCAACACGTCTTCTTATTGTTTTGGGCCAGCTAGGTAGTGCTGCAACGCATCGTTATCATAGCCCTGAGGTTAACCCAAAAGCAAGACCTTATGGTACTCCAAGTGATGACGAAGAGTCAGTTGGTCATATTCTTTTACAAACACTATTTTATGCACACGTTAGTGATATGAATGCAGAAAGATGTTTACAAATGGCTCTTGGAGACCCACAAGCTAGCTTTTCCGGTGGGCTATTACAACAATACATTGATCATGTTAGAGGACTTACGGATAGACAGCATGTTGTTGATCCTTCAGAACGGCTTCTTTTCGTTGCCCAACACATAGGTAAGGCTGTAACACATGGATATCAGGATACTGGGATTAACCCAAAAGCAAGACCTAATCGTACACGTGGTAAGGAAGAAAGAACAATTGGTGATATTATCTTACATACTATGTTTTATGCAAATTTTAGGGGTATGGATTTAGAGAGGGGTTTAAACGCTGCTCTCAGAAACCTACATGCAGACGACTGGATGAGAATAGATTCCGTTGGAAATGAATATCTTAAAGGTATATCAGTTAATGATGAAAGTGTTGTGGGTGCTGCTTACGTTGATCCATTTTTGAAGCGCGGGCCTCCCGAAAAATCTGCAATGCAAAGAATTCTTGTTGCTTCGCATGCAAGACCTGAGGTTGTTAGTTATTTTGAGCATGTGAGAGGTATTGTAACCGATCATGGTGGTAAGACGTGTCATGTGGCGAATATTGCCAGGGAAAGGGGATTTCCCTGTATTGTCGGAACCGGTAAAGCTACTGAGGTAATTGAAGATGGTACAAATATACATCTTAATGGTTCCGATGGGACAGTTACTATTTTGGATAGCATTTCAGAATTTTCTAAAGCTATAGCACGTAAAGAACGTCAGAAAGAGGATGGAAGAAAGCCAACTCATAGAAAGAAATCTAAAAGGAAGAAGTAATCCAGTCTGCCACGTAATACAAGTTATGTAGAATTAATGTTGTTACAGCTTGATATGGACACGCTCTCTCAGTTCCGGATGTTCCTTTTCAACATGGTATTCAAGTTCTGAGCGTGAGTCGAAAACTTCGTCGCACATGAGGCAACTTTCCATGACCACCACTAATACATTACTGCAGAAACCTTCAAGACTCTATATTATAGTCAAAATTGTCATTTAGAAGTGGTTATCTTCTTCCTTTGGGTTTTTTCCAGGTGCACATGATAGATAGTGAATAAGATAACTATAACAGCCACAGCGAATATTGACCAAACCAGCTGTATTGGCGTTGGAGTAACGACTTCTATCATAATTAGATATTGGTTAGATTCAGTATATAAGCGTTCCTTATGAATTTCAATTATGAAATGTGTGATCGTGCATTATAGTGAAATAGGGACTAAAGGACGAAACAGAAGGTTTTTTGAGAAGAGACTTACAGAAAATATCAGGAAGATCACAGGAAAGGCCACGCTGAAAAATAGCCGAATAATCTCCGGTACCAAAAATGCAAACAAGCTTGCGCTGATACCGGGCATATCAAATTATGCTTTGGCAGTGGAGGTTCCTTCTAAACTTCCTAACATTAGGAAGGCAGTTTTGGCTGTCGCCAAGAAGAGCAAAGCCAAGACTTTTCGTATTACAGCAACGAGATCAAACAAGAATTTTTCATTGAATTCCCTGGAGTTACAGCATAATCTGGGAAGATCTGTGAGGAAAAAATGTGAGCTGAAGAATCCTGAGCTGGAGATATTTGTTGAGGTAGCCGACAAGACATATGTTTACGGGGAGAAACTGCGCGGTCCCGGCGGTATGCCTGTCGGGTCTGCAGGAAGGGTAGTATGCCTTTTGTCTGGTGGTATAGATTCTCCGGTTGCTGCTTACAAAATGATGACGCGCGGCTGCAAAGTGATTTTTGTTCATTTCCACAATTTTGACCCTTTCATGACGAAGATAAAGAAGCTGACAGAAATACTGGCAAAATTCCAGGGAAAATCTACTCTTTATCTTGTACCGTTCAAGGAGGTCCAGGCGGAAATCATAAAGAAAACAGATCCCAAATACAGGATGCTTCTTTACAGAAGGTTAATGATGAAAATTTCTCAGGAAATTCTCACTAAAGAAGGAGCTCTAGGCCTGGTAACGGGTGACAGTGTTTCACAGGTAGCCTCACAGACACTTGAAAACCTGAACGTAATACACGATGCAGCAACCAGTCCAATATTCTCACCGTTAATTGGTACAAACAAGCAGGATATAGTAAATGAGGCCCAGAAGATAGGGACTTATGATACCTCGATAAGGCCTTATGATGACTGCTGTTCTGTGCTCATAGGTAAACACCCAGCTACAAGGGCTGAAATTAAACCTGTGAAGGCTCTGGAGAAGAAGCTAAAAATAGAAACGCTGATCAAGAAAGCTTTAAAGAAAAAGGAAATGGTAGTGATATAATGAAGACGTATGCTGCGCTTGCGCTGATACTGGCAGTTTCTCTGGGTTTCAGTACCTATTATTATGAGACTTTGCCTCAGGAAATCCCTGTTCACTGGAACATGGAGGGTGAAGCTGACGGGTTTATGGATAAGAGTATAGGTGCATTTCTCTTGCCGGGTGTGATACTGTTACTTTCTCTACTATTTGCGGTTATACCGAGGATTGATCCTTTAAAGCGTAACATCAAGAGCTTCATGAAGTATTACCAGGGATTCATTGTTTTGATTGCTCTCTTTATGCTGGGCATTCATATACAAATGATATTCTGGTCTGTGGGTATACAGGTAAGCCCCAGCTTTACGGTACCTATTGCCGTAGGTATTCTTTTCTACTTTGCGGGTGTCATGATGAAACACTCAAAGAGGAACTTTTTCATTGGTATACGTACACCATGGACACTTAGCTCTGACAAAGTCTGGGCGAAGACACATAAGAGGGGTTCTATACTTTTCAAGATTTCAGGTGTACTGGCAATTGTCGGGGTTTTGACAGAATATACAATGTGGTTCATCCTTGCCCCTGTTATACTTTCAGTTATTTATCTTTTTGTGTATTCTTACTATGCATACAGTGGTGAAAATGATAACAAAAAACGAACTAATAGATCTTCTAAATAGGGATCTTTCTCTGGAGTACGCAGCGGCTGTTCAGTATATACAGCATGCAGCTGTCATGACCGGGGCCCAGTACGGTGACATTATAAAAGAGCTGAAGGTGCATGCGACAGAGGAAATCCAGCATGCGATAACCTTGGCAGACCAGATTGATTTTCTTGGCGGAACGCCTACCGTTAACGTTGGTCCAATAAACGTGTCCAGTGACAACGTCAAGATGCTTGAACAAGATTTGGCTGGTGAGAATGGTGCTATTGCACGCTACAAGGAAAGAGTTGACCAGGCTGAATCACTGAAAGAATATGCACTGGCACAACAATTGAGAAACATTCTGGCAATGGAACAGGAACATGCAATGGATCTCCAGAGCGCTCTGGGAAAGTAGTTTTATTGCCCATTCTTTAAACTGTTCGCGTAATATTCAAGTTTATTCAGTTCTGACGGTTTTCTTTCACTCCACATCATGTATATGGGGTCTAGGCAAGCATTCAAAACATCATCAGCTTCATATGAAATATCAAAACCTTCCAAGGCAGTTTGCATGGCAGGAAGCGGGTCGTGTCTGGAATTCCTTGCAAGTTCTGCAAAACGTATTAGTGATTTTCCAATCCCAGGTTTTTCAAACTCTTCTAAATATCCGTCTTGGATAGCGACTTCTATGTAACTTTTTACGCGTTTCAAATGCTCTGGCGTCTTCGTGAACATAGCCAGTACGTTCACAAAAGCATACTTAAACCTTTTTGATGAACAGAGTGATAGAGTACTGAACTTAAGCTGGGATGGCAGAACGGCTATGCGCTCGCCTGCAGAGCGGGACAAGGGAGTTCGACTCTCCCTCCCAGCTCTTAAATTCTTTTTGGATAGTCCAATTGTATGAGATACTTTGATCTTGATGAAGATCTTGATAAGACTGGATACTCTGCCACAAATGAAGACCCTGCAATACTAAGAGGATGGGTGTCTGAACTCATGCCAAGACGTACTCTTGCAATAGCAGGCGGCGGAGAGAGTATATATCTTGGTGTACTACCTGTATCAGGACGGGTTGCCGCAGTTGACTGGTCTTACAGAGCATGTTTTATCACTTTTCTTAAGGGTATTTTACTTGAAAAATATGGGCCAGATATCAAACACCTGATAAGAGATTCGGGTAAATTTATACGAGTATTAAAAAAACAGGTTTCTGATGTGCCTGACGATCTTGTGAGAAATGCAGGATACACCACAAATATGGGTGGTGGTGAGTTTTTTCCTTATGACTACATGGTTGATGTCTGGACTGATACACCTGATGATTTTTTAGGCAAGGCATCGGAAAAACTTGATGACTTGACTATTTTTCACATGAATTTTGTCGATATACAAAACCCGCTTGGTTATGATTTTGCTTACACATCCAATGCCCGGACTGATAATCTTGCACGACTGGTAAAGTTGGGTGGACATGTTTTTTCCTCCGGTTCAACCAGAGATGAAAATTTATGCTTGCGCAGACAGCAGCAAAACAGACCTGGTGGCTGGATATATTCTTTGTACGAAAGGGTTGAATAGTACTCTTTTTAATGATTTTGGAAATAATTCTGGTATGAAAACTTACGCTATGGAACGAGGGCATGCTACAACAGTGAAGAAAGATATGAAGGCTTTGAGGGAAGAGTCTTAAATCCTTTTCTGATAATGTTCTGGCATGGTTTTATCGATACCCACAACCTGGCTTGAGGACCTTGGTGCTGCCAGGAGAGTGTCACGCTATGAGATTACTACAACAGGTGAGGACACGAGCGGAAGATACGGTGAAGGACCTGTGTATCACTGGTATATTGCCGCTGATCTGGAACTTCCGGATGGCTCAGTTGAAAGAAAGGATGTTCATGTGGTTTGCCTGAATCCTCAGGGGCCAATTGGCGGGCTCAAGGGTGATTTCAGGAAATTTATGCGAAGGAAGTATCCAAAAGAGTGATCTTATGTTCAGAAAGATTCTTCATGCCGTGTGGCCGCCAACGGCTATTCTTGAAGATACGGGAAGAGCCAAGAGAGTATCCACCATGAGTGTGAGATACAAGTGTGCTGACACCACGGTTCCCGGACAGCATCACTGGCGCGTCAGTGCAGACATATTACTTCCGGGAGGATACGTCATTGAGGATGGTATCAACGTAACTTCCAGAATGAGTTTTCATTACCCGTTTGACGGTATTGCCTTCCAGTTCAGGGCAGAAATGCGAAGAAGATACCCAAAATAAAAGATTAATTGGGCTTGGCAGTGTTATAATAGAATTTCTCATGGACAATTTTCCCGTTTTTCCATTTCTGGACTGCTACTTCTGTCACCTTGCGTCTTGTACCGTCCTTGAACGTTATATCCATAAACCATTCTACCATGGCCGTTGAACCGTTAGTTGCCGTGGAAAGAACTTTAGCGTCATGAATTTTCTTTACGTTCTCCATGAATTCTTTCTCGAATTTCCTGCTGATATTCTTTCCAATTCTTGGCTTGTCTTCGTTTTCCTGCATCACGACATCGTCATGATAATATTTCTCAAAGGCTTCCATACCCTGTCCTTTCAGGACCATGGATGTAAGACCCTTGACATGTTCTTCTATCATATAATCACCCCATTAGAGATAGTCTTTCGGGCTAAAAAGAATTGTGTTGAGGGGTTAAAAAAGGGATTATCTCGATTATTCCAGTAGTGCCATGCATGGATATCTAGCAAGCATGTGGTTCATCTTCTCGGGAGGTCTTCTGTCATTTTTAAGTTCTTCGACTTCCTGCCTTGACAGACCTATTACCATTGCGTCTTCCTGCATACGTAACAGGTCGACGAAAAATTCAGGGGTTCCGGGTATAGATGATGACTCTTCAACTGCTTGCAATACGTCAGCGTGGAGGGAAATGCCTGAGAATCTATTAAGACCTGGATACTCGTAAAAGACACCAACAATTCCTTGTCCTTCTTTTTGTGCAGCGGCTTGTACCCGATCTGTGTACCATTCGTAAAAACCATCTCCATCACAGCCACGGTAGGCGTCGAACTGGGTAAAGTCAGGCTCAGATTGTAATCTGACAGAAGGTTCGTTCTGCGGATATACGACGAAATACATTTCCAGGTCTTCCCTATCGTCTACGGTATGATCGCCATAACCACCTTCTAATCTCATGTGAATAGTTTTTGTTGCGTCAGGGATTTCGATTCCTGATATGTATGTTTCGTGTCCTTCTGTGGAACCTATTACATACCCACGTTGTTCTTTTGAGGCACCACAGTGCCGTTCATATCCGGATAATATTTGCAGCACAGAATCAGGTATTGTAACTTTGTGGTTTGGACGACCTTCTATCGTAGTGAATAACATCGATAAAATATATAGGAAAAGAATAAAAAACAAAAACTTATTCGTGGATTCGGGCTATGAGCATACCAGCACCCAACGAGTACAGGACAGACGCGATTATCTGTGCTACTGTGAATCCAATCGGATAGTCCATACTTGTGAATACAATGAATATGGACGGCAGGCCTGCTAAGAGCCAGAACAACAAACCGAACTTCTTACCACGCTGTATGTAGTTTCCTACGAATGACCCCTTGACAGCTCCGTACACGTACGTGGCTACAAAACCAAGCACAAACGGGTACAGGAAGAACAGAGTCATTAATGGATCTGTCACTGCACGCATTCCCGGAAGGGTTGCAGCGTCATACGGAAGAACGGTTGCTACAATTGCACTAACGGCAAGACCCAAAATTAGAATCAGTATGCCGGATGCAATTCCTCCTAAAAGAAATTTCTTTGTGTTCATCATGATCATTCTATGACTTCTGAATCAACAATGAATGGTAATGCTGCATCACCGGTAAGTATTTTTGGCATGATGCCGTTCCACTGCTCTATTGCACGTAGTTTCAGAACTTCCTGGTTCAGTTTTAATGACTGACCCTGTATCTTTATTGCTTCAGCTTCTGCCGTAGCTTCAATTAACATTGCATCAGCTTTACCGCGGGAGGCTGTCCTGACCTGGTCGGCTTCTATTGTGATTCTTTGCAGATCCCTTTCAGCCTTCAAAGCATTCTGCTCGGCAACCTGTTTTGCCTCGATTGCCTTTTCGAATTCAGGACTAAATGAGAAGTCCGTAATTGATATTTCTTCAACAACAATTGATCTGGCGTCCAATCTTTCAACAAGGACGTCCTTGATTTTTTCCTTTACTAACGGTCTCTGTGTGATTAACTCTTCTGCGTTGAACAAAGCTGTTGAGGCTTTGACAGATTCTTGAATAGCAGGGTCAATTAGCTTGTCCTCTACAGTACGAATTCCTCCGACGGTCTGGAATATTGTGTTGACGTCAGTACTTGATAATCTGTAGTTAAGAACAACTTCTGTTGTGACAATCTGCAGGTCTTTGGAAGCTGCGCTTGACTCGCCGGTAAATCGCTGTGTTTTAACGTCCATTATAGCAACGTTCTGGGCAAAAGGAATCTTGAAGTGAAGACCTTCCTGGAATACAGTATCTTCTACCTTACCGAATGTTGTCAATACTCCGCGTTCACCGGCACCAACAATTGTGAT
This sequence comes from archaeon, assembly GCA_028279825.1. Classification (GTDB taxonomy): domain Archaea; phylum Aenigmatarchaeota; class Aenigmatarchaeia; order GW2011-AR5; family GW2011-AR5; genus GW2011-AR5. The sequence goes on from JANQNA010000002.1 coordinate 146,891, forward strand.
TGTGCTGGTCAGAATGATTATTATGATTATGAACAGGAATATGTTCCTTCCTACACGGCTTGGTTTCTTATGTTTCTGTTTTTCCATGGTAATACTCTAAATAGAAATGCATTTAAGCTTCTTTAAGCTGAGTAACGATTTATTTTCATGGAATATTGGGACTATAGTAGTGATAATTCTGTTTATGAGTCTTTACAGAACCTTGTGAGAAATTTTGTTTCTTACATGAAGGGAAGCGCAAACTTCAAGCAGAGCTTCGCGGCTATTCTGCTGTCTATAATAACAGACGTGGTTGCCGGTCTGTTACTGGGTAAACTGGAAGAGACACTTTTGCTATTGCCAGGATTGATTGTGCTGATACCCGGTGCCATGTCAATGCGCGGCAATATCTTTGGTGCTTTAGGCTCAAGATTAGGCTCTGCGCTGCATATGAAGAGACTGGACCACTTTACGATGAGGAGCAAGTATGTCAGGAATAACGTTTATTCCTCTATCACATTAACTGTGTTTACATCTGTTGCCCTAGCCTTCATAGCATGGGTATTTCTTCTGGCATTTGGCATAACATCTGTGGGAGTTTTAGATCTACTGTTAGTCTCATTTATTGGCGGTATTGCTTCCGGAGTTATTTTGCTGTTCATAACATTTGGCGTCTGCTTCATGGCTAATAGAAGAAAGTGGGATCCTGACAGCGTAACAGCACCCCTGATAACTGCGTCAGGCGACTTCTTTACCATACCGGCTTTGGCCTTGGCAGCACATTTTGTCTTGGGCGTTGGCTCTATGTTTGTTATGCTGATGTCCGGGTTTGTGCTGGCTGTAGCACTGGTGAGTATATTCCTCGTGTTCAAGACGGAGAGTGCTCATGACGCACTGGTCTTCAGGGAAGGTTCATACAGGAACATAGTTGCACAATCTGTTCTGGTCATGCTGTTTGCCGGGGCATTGAGTGCTCTATCCGGTGTTATTCTGCAATTAAACCTTGAAGCTCTGGTGATGGTCCCCATAATAATTACGTTAATTCCGGCTTTCCTTGAGGAAGGAGGGAACATAGGCAACATAATGTCCTCAAGGCTGTCGACAAAGCTGCATGCGGGAAGGATGAACACGGATCTTAAGGTGGATAGTGAGATAAAACGTGAAATCGTCAATTCGTATATACTTTCTCTTATAGTCTTCCAGATTGTCAGTGTGTTGGTATTCATATTCGGCAGCTATCTTGGAATGGTTGCAATGCCTTTAGGTAAATTAATGTTTATAGCAGGGATAGCCGGTTTGATTCTGACAACGGTCATTATATTTGTGTCATTCTTCGTGTCTGTGGTATCGTTCAGATACAAGATCAATCCGGATAATGTGACCATACCATTAATAACAGGAACGGCTGATCTTATCGGCGTATTCACGCTAATTCTTGTCATAAAGTCGTTTGGTGTAATATAGAAACTTTATATACTGGTCCCGGGCATTGGTTAAATATTCAGGGCATCAAGTGATTTGATGAAAGTTGCGGCATTTCTTCTCGTGTTTGTGGTAATGTTTAGCTCTGTGGTCTTTGCTGATTATATTGATGCCGGTGTTGACGGTATAACGAAAACAAACTCAACTGTCTTTATTCGCGGGTTTGTGAAACTGGACAACACAAGCGGCGTGTCGAATGTCAATGTTTCTGCCAGCCTGGATACATCTAACGGCTCTTCAATTACGGCTTCTACCGGGTACTTTGAAATAAATCTTACTGCACCGGTAACGGCCGGTGACTATCCTGTTGTCGTTACAACAAACACATCCCTTTCAAAGACGTTTCCTACACATGCAAGGAACATATCAACAGCAAATCTTACTTTTATAGGCAACAAGCCACCTTTCTCCAACGCGTCTTCTTTCCTGGTTAACGTGACTTTTGACGGGCTGCCGGTCAGTGAGCCTTTGCTTCAGGTGTTCAACCCTAACGGTAATATTTCTTCAGGATGGACCATAGTAAATGTAACACCTTATGACCAACAAACGGTTACTTACAACGTTACGGTACCGGGCAGTGCTGACGGGGAATACGCACTGATAGTGGAGAAGGGCGCCGGATTTCTTTTCTTTATCGTTAAGACCTCACTGGTTGTGGCCGTGGACATACAGGATACAAGCAACGCATCGGCTACAGTATTTGCACCTTCTGAGTCTGTCAGGCTGTCGGCAAAAGTCAGGAACGATGACGGACCTATATCGGATGCAACTGTGACGGCTTTTATTACCCTGCCCAATTCTACCGTAAGGAATGTGACAATGACACAGACATCAATAAACGGTACGTATAAGCTTGATTTTGACGGCGCATCCGCTGCAGACGTTCATGATGTGAGGGTTGTCACGTCCGTGGAGGGTAGAGAGATAGAGGGTTCAGGGTTCTTTGAAGTAAAGGGACTTGAAGGGAAACTAGACACGGTGAAAGATTTCTTCTTTGAGTTTGGCGGATCTTCGGCTTTCTCGGCAGGAGGCCAGGTTTCTTTCAATGTGCTCATCTACAACACGAGTTCGGACATGCCTGTAGTCGGAAGTCTTCCCGGTGCACCCGGATTTGTCAACTGTTCGGGTATCATACCAACGAAACTAAAGAACGTCCAGACGGGAGAGGAGATTCCGTTTAACCAGAGTAATATTTCCGTTTCACTGGGCAACTTCTTTGAACAGGCCGTATGCAAGATAAACTTCACTGCTCCTACTACAAACGGGATATACCAGCTAAGCGTGAACGCACTTGTAGGTGACGATTCGAGTAATACTACCACGCCTGCCACGGGATACTTTTCTGTGCAGAGTTATGTTCTGAAGATAAGTCCTATATCTTCCGTGGGCGGGGGCGACAACTTCAAGAGTTCGCTTGTGCCAGGGTCCAATGCAACATTTGAGATTACAGCAAGGAACCTGTCAAATAACGGAACTGCTGTTACGCCCACAGACATAACCAGCATTAACCTTACCAGGATAACACCACTAGACTTTTTAGGCGGAGGGCAGAATGATATAACGGAAATTGCTTATACTATTACAGCCGGAACAGCTACAACCAATCCCAGAGTTGATGTTGTATTGCCGGAAAACCAGACAGGGCCGTTTAATATCGAGTTTGAAGCAGAAGTTTCAAGCGGAACAATAAGAGGCACTGCATTTTACTTTGCCAAGTACGTTGAGGGATTTTTATTCCCGGCGGGCTTCTTTGGGGGACCCGGCGGATCAAGCGGCGGCGATGACTTCAAGTGTGAGGGATCAGCAACATTCAGTGCCATGCTGTACGATGTTAAAACAGGCCAGGGTGCAAAGAATGTCGTTTTCAATTCAATACAGGAAGCAAGAGAAGAACTGACAGGACGCTCTGTTATTGATTATCTTACCATTACATCCTCCACAGTTTCAGACAGTGACGGAAATGCAAACGTAACAGTGAGTTTTTCAGGTGCAACAAGCTATTCAGGATTCTACTTCTTCCTGATAAATGTAACCACGAGTGACGGCAAGTTTGACATAATTCCGGGCGGCTTTGAGTGTAGATCGTTGAATTTCTTCCCTAATGCAAAAGGAGAAGATACTCAGGACTTCAGCGTCGGACCTAATGCAACACTCAGTGTCGTTGTGTCAAATATTAAGAATGTGGCTGTTGCTTCTCCTTACAGGGTGGAAAACGGCACAGTGAGCGTAACGTCTTTGGAGAACTTTGACCAGGCAATGGGAAGACCGAATTTCTATGCGGGTCCTGTTGCAACTTTCCCGCTTATAGACGGAAATGCTACTATTAATCTGTCTGCCCAGAACTTTTCATTATCCAGGTGGCCAAGCGGATTCAACGGATTGAAAGTGAAGGTATGTGATAATTCTACAGATCCTGACACATGTGATACAAGCTTTGGCGGTTTCAGGTCAGTTTCATTTGACGCGTTCTTTGACTTTTCGTACTCAATGCCAAGCCAGGTTGTGCCTCTGGAAAATGTCACGTTTACAATAAATGCAAGAACGAATGTTACTGAGAATGGCGTGACAAATACAATCTCCAAGATCACTGCCACTATGGGTCAGCCTTGGGCAGGCGCGTCTGAGACGGCTTACACGAACTCTACACTTGTAGCGGACGGCTGGAACAATTCAGCAGATGTCGGGTTTGAGAAATGGAATGTCACGGTTGAGATACCCGCCAATGTGAGAAAGGGTGACAACATGCTCACGATAAGGATCAAGGATTACAGGAATGAGACGACTGACGTTGAATTTTTCTTAACGGTTGTAAAATATAGCGTCTTTGTACCGGACGGTGAAGGAGTTTTCATGGATGCCTGGTTTTTCGAAGCAAATCATACTGATGCAAACAATGTTTCAGATGTGAACAGTACGTATGGAATAAACCTGAGTTATGTTAATGCAACGTTTAACGTTAACTCAAAGTCTGCACAGGCATGCGGATTGTTCGGCTTTAACACAACACGATTTGGTCCTTCTAACGCCCAGGTCGGTTACAGTCCAACCACTGCTATTGTGATCATTGATAACGGCACAGCCGGCACTTACGATACAGCCATATTCCGTGATAATTCTACAGGTGAATATGCAATTGCATATGCAGCCAACAGGTCGCTGGCAGGCGCGGGATTTGACGGTTTGTATCTTAGGAGGGTAATGGATTGCGGGTTTGCTGAAATAATAAACGCAACAGCAACACCAACCGGTTTTGGTTCTGGTTTTGGCGGACAGCACCAGAAACTGACGAACTTTGACGTGCCTTTCATTGTAAAGAAGTCAAACGTTGCTGCCCCGAGCATGACAGTAGATATATCCCAGATTGTTCTGCAGGAGGATCTTGGCGGCGGGCGTGGCGGATTTGGATTCCAGGGATTCTTGTCAGCTTCGAACTTTACAAAGGTTGTTGGTACTACTGATGCAAATGGAATTGCTTTCCTTAGAGTTAATGTATCCATCAGCGGAAGTTACGGGCTGATATGGAATCTTACAGATGGTTCTGAGACAGATGTTGCTGAGTTCTCACAGGTTATACCGTTTGAGGTCAAGACATTCAATACCTATGGTGGTGTTGCATCTTCAGGATTCCTTCATGCCGTGAATCTTACGTTAAATACGACGACATATGACAATTCTACAATACCGTTTTATAACATCTTTGTTGCAACCTGGGACGAAGTTACACAAGGCGAGCTGTTTGACAGCCTGACAACGACGAACGTTACCGTGGCACTTAGAAACGTATCACAGCAGCAGAACGTTGCAACTGCAGGTCCTTATATGCCTATTCCGGAATACAGATGGATTGTCCTGGATAACGATGCCAATATTTGTACTAACTGTACCACAGCTGAGGGTGATGCACAGTATCCTGTCACAAATAACTGGACGAATGTATTCAGGACAGGCGGTGACAATATAAATCCTTCCGGATTTGTTGGAACAGAATTTGCTGTTGACGGTAACTGGACCGTAAATTCCCAGGAAAGATGGGTTACACTTGCAGGGACCGGAACAACGTTTGATACATTCATAGCTAATCCCGGCGTATCTACAAGAGTTGACGTTAATGTTACTGTCAGGGTCTGTGCATTTACGTTTGACAGACCTGAGCAACCGGTCATAAATGCAAATGTATCCCTACAGACTGAGAAATTCAACAGCTTCGGACCTTCCACGCTGGAGAACCTTACAATATATGATCCTTATACGAATGCGGCGACGTCTTCAGTACTGACAGGCCCAAGCGGCTGTGCGACGTTCAATATTTCCAGGATTGACAGTGACTCAACGCGCGGGTGGTCAACCGGGATGCCGAACAGTATTAAGGGTACAGTAACAAAAGGCGGATCGGTTGAAAATGTTTTCGTCGGTTCTGTCAGTGTTTCATGTCCTGTGGGAGTGCCGTGTATTTAGGTGACAATATGAATAAGATAATAATTGGATTGATTGTGCTTGTGGTGTTTGCCACGCCCGGTTTTGCCGTGCAATGCCTGACGGATGTGGACGGTACAACATCAGTAACAACCAACGTCACGACAGGTACAAATGTGCAGATATCCGTTACGCCTTCGGGCAGCTGTACAGGGGGCGAGGTCACCTTACAGCTTACCTATACTAATTGTTCGCTTACCATAAATGATCCCGCTTCTCCCGGTTACTATACCGGTGTGTCTACAGGCACAACAAAGACATTCACGGTGACAAGCGGGTCGCAGGATATATGCACTATAACTGCCAGGGGAACAACAACAGACGGATCTGTGGACGACAATACGCCTGTCATACTCGAGTTTATTGACCCGTCTACACTGACACTTGCTGGAGCACCTTCAACTGCCACGGCTGCATACGGTGCTTCTTTCAACATGAGTATAAACGTGTCAAACTCGCAGTCAACTGATACGCTGACATCGTATGAACTCACCCTGCCGACAGGACTTACAAGGAATACCGGTGATCCTACATCAAGTTCATCTACCACAGTCTACGCAGGCGGCACAAGTGTTCTATCATGGACATTGACTCATACAACATGTTTTACAAGCGGTGCGATTTCTTTCCAGCTTGGTGACAATTCTGAGGCTTTTTCGGCTACTGTGACGGGCAACGCCTCATGCGGGAGCAGCGGCAACGGCGGTTCCACTCCAGGCGGTGGCAGCACCGGTGACAATACAACAAACGGGACCAGTTCAACAAAAGAAACAAAGTTGTTTTCCATAGAATCGGGCCTGAGCGAGATTATTTCATTTACAAAGCTGGACGCAATAGGATTAACGTCAATAGCCCTTATTCCTACAACGACAAAGACAGGTCTTATCATGCGAGCTGAGCCGGGGACAATACCTTCGGGTGCTTCCTTGCCTGCCGGAGTTGTTTACAGTTACATGGATGTTGGCCTGTCAAATGGTGATGGTAACGACTTTTCAACAATCAACATGAGATTCAAGGTAACCAAGTCATGGGTTACAACAAACAATGTTGACCATGATACTATTGCGCTGTACAGATATAATTCCGGATGGGAAAAATTAACAACAACGGAAACTAACGAGGATTCCTCTTACTACTATTATGAGGCCAGTACACCCGGGTTTTCTATATTTGCGGTGGGTGCTGAAAAGATTGACACCGGCACGACCGGGCCGACAAATACTACCGATACACCACCACCAGAAGTAAATACCACGGAAACACCGGCTGCGGGGAGTGACCTGGTTGTACCCACGGGATCTGAGGACTCCAATCTCCTGCTGGCCGTCGTGGTGATAATAATTGCAGTGGTTGTAGCGTTTTTCTACTTCTTCCGTGTTAAGCCGGAGGCACCGTACGTTTTCAGGAAAGAGTAGTTCAGAACTCTTTTAAGTCTTGATACAAAGTAGATAGTATGCTCAAGCTTTACAATACTTTGACAAGGAAAAAACAGGTTTTCAAGCCCCTCGGAAAAGAGGTAATGCTCTATACGTGCGGCCTGACTGTCTATGACTATGGTCATATCGGTAACTTCAGGGCGTTTATTTTTGAGGATCTGCTTAGAAGAACTTTAGAACTGAACGGTTTCAACGTGAAACATGTGCAGAACTTTACAGATGTAGGGCATTTAGTATCAGACGCTGACGCGGGCGATGACAAAATGGAAGTCGGTGCCAGGCGTGAGCACAAAACAGCCTGGCAGATCGCGCAGTTCTATATTGATGCATTTCTGGAAGATGAGAAAAAACTGAGGATAAAACAGCCTACGATAAGGCCAAGAGCTACTGACAATATTCCGGAAATGATTGAGTTTATTGAAAAACTGGAAGAAAAGGGCTATACATATGCAACGGATGACGGCGTGTACTTTGATACAACGAAATTCAAGACTTATGGCAGAATGGCAAAGCTGGACCTGAAGGGTCTCAAAGCAGGTGCAAGGGTTGAAATGGGCCAGAAAAAGAATCCTACGGATTTTGCTTTGTGGAAATTTTCCAAGGGTGCAAAGCGTGATATGGAATGGGAGGCACCTTTCGGCAAGGGCTTTCCCGGGTGGCACATTGAATGTTCTGTCATGGCAATGAAATACCTGGCGGAGACCATAGATATACACTGCGGCGGAATAGATCATATTCCTGTTCACCACACAAATGAGATAGCACAGAGTGAAGCTCTTACAGACAAACGCTTTGCAAACTTCTGGATGCACAATGAGTTTATGACCGTGGACGGCAAAAAGATGTCCAAGTCTCTGGGAAATTTCTTTACTCTGAGAGACCTTTCAGAAAAAGGATTCAGTCCTTTGGCTTTCCGGTACCTGTGTATAGCGAGTCATTACAGAAGCCAGATGAACTTTACCCTTGAAGCTCTGGAAGATGCAGAAAACACCGTGAAAAGTATAAACGATTTTGTCTTCCGAATAAAGAATACTGAAGGTGCGGAAAGCAAGAAAATAATTCCTGCTGTGGAAAAGGCTGACAAGGACTTTATGCAATGGGTTAACGACGACATGAACATGCCTGAGGCTTTGTCAATCGTATTTAATCTCATGAAACTGGTCAACAAGGAAATTGATTCAGATAAAGGCAATAGAAGTGAGCTTGACAGGGTATATGATTTTATGATAAAGGTGAACACGTTAATCGATGTGGTGGAAGAAAAGTCAGCTACGCTGAGTGATGAAGAGAAGAAGCTTATAGAGCTGCGTGAAAAATTCCGCAAGGATAAGGATTACAAGGCAGCCGACGAGATTCGTGCGCAGTTGAAGGAAAAGGGTATAATTCTTGAGGACTCGCCTCAGGGTGTCAAATGGAAGCGCGTTTGATTGCATTTTTAAGAATTTCGGATTTAGTTCTGCTATGAAGGTCTATGAGTTGCAAAAAGGTGTTGTAGCTGATTTTATTAGGGAAACTGCAAGAAGTACTGAAGAAGGCGTTGCCTTGTATTTTCTTGTGACTAAAGAGATTAGATTTAGATATGTGGATCTTACTAATTATGGATTGAATCCTGATGATATAGATATTATGGTGAGTGCCGGTCTTCTCAGGGAGATCGAAGTTGATCGATCCACTACTCTGAGCATAGCTGGACATCATAAATATGCTACAGACGAAACATATAGAGAGAATGCTCTTTCTTCTCTGGCGAAAGCGAGGGCTAATATTAAGAGATCCGGTGTTGGTCTGAAAGAAGCCAGAAGAAGACGTGTTGCTAGATTCAAGAAGCGAAGAGAACGCCTGTTAAAGGAAGTTATTATTCCTGAATTTGGTGTTGACGGAGAATTACCCGAAGATGGTGTTTCCATAAAAGCCGTTGAAGAAGTGTTGGGAAAATATCCAGAAGTTTTGGAAATGTACCCAGATGGTATTTATGATGCTCTTTTTTATGATATTGGACACATGGGCATTAGAGTGGCTGACAGGTATGAAAAAATAGGTGAGACATGGATAAGAAAGCTTAAAGAAAATCCTTTTCTTTTGTCTAAATTGCAAAGAAGAGCGGCTGAAGCTACTGCCAGAAGACTTGAAATCTATGAAGAGGAACCTGAAAGAGCTGATGCTGCACATAAGGCGTCTGCAGCTACAAGAAAGAGGAAGATGCAAACAGATCCCAAATTTGCTAAGAAGACTAGGGAAAATCTTTCAAAGGGACCCGGCGCTTTTCTAGAGAAATGTGATACAGATCCGAAATTTAAGGCCAAAGCAGATAAAAACGCTCGTGCGGGTTTGACAAAGGGCAATAAAATAAAGAAGAAGAGGATTGCAAGAAGAAGGAAAGCGTTGAAGAGTCTGGTTGAAAGAAGATTTGGTCATCTGCATGGAATTTCGGTACCTAAACTTACATCCTATTTAGAGGAGAAAAGGCCCTCCTTTATAGAGAGGTATTATTTTGGAAGATTCAGTTATGGAACCCTGAAGAAAGATATGATAGCTCTTAGAAGAGAACATCGTGGTTGATTCATTTTTATACTTTTTTGACGTATCTGCAAAGATGTCACGAACACCTGAAGAAACGAAGCGATTAATAAGGAGCCTCAGCGAGCGTGGGATGCCAGATGCACGGGTAGCCGAAATGGCTGGTGTTGCTATTTCAACAGCCAGGAAATATAGAGCTACTAAAAGAGATGATGCGGCGTTATCAACTGAAGATGCTGCAGTTGTGTTGACGGAAGCTCTTAGACATGCAGCTGAGCAACCAAGACGTGAAAACCTGAAAGAAAATGTTTATTTAGAAGTCTTGGAATATCTGTATCAAACAACAGAAATTCTATACGCTACTGAAAGACGTGTTAAACCTGTTATGATAATGGTTGATCCTCTAAACAATACAATTCCTATGAGGGATTTACTTCGCTATGCTATGGGCTGGTACGACACTTTGCCTCGAGGCCATGAATTGAAGAAGTTATTTGCTGACAAAGGTCCAAGAGAAAGATTTGATTATTTGGACGGAGAATCCAAAAAAGGAGAAAAATCGAGATTTTACTGGTAATAAAGCTTTCTTTACAAATTCTATTATGGACAGACGATCTAAACCTGCATGGCAATTGAAAATAGCAAAGGAAAGGATAGACATACTTTTCAAAGAAGCGCAAAAAACGAAGGAAAAGAAACTGCAGAACAGATACGTTGAACTTGCAAGAAAAATAGGAATGAGATATAACGTGAAGATAGAAAGCAAGTACAGACGGAAATACTGTCGCTACTGCTACGCTTACTTGACTTCTAAGCGTAGACTTGTAAAAGGCAATCTTGTTGTTAATTGTATTGATTGCAAGAAGACCAATAGATATCCATACAAATAATTATGTAATGTATTCGTAATTTTTATGCATTACAGTGTAATTGTTAAGTATATTTTTGGTCAATAAATTCAATGGAAGTCGACAAGCTTCTTGAACAGGCAAAGAAGAAACTCCATGATCTAGATCTTATTGTGGATCCATATGATCTTTCATTTGTGTGGGTTAGTTCTAAAGTGTGTAAACTTATCGGTTATTCTGAAAAGGAAGCTTTGGCCACACAGATGATAGAGGTGCATACAGGCCAGGAAGAGGAAGTAAAGAGGATGGAAATGGAATTTTCGTGTCCTTTCCCTGAGAAACAGATGAATCTTCCTATAAGGACAAAGGACGGTATAGAGTTAAAATTAACAACAAAAACCGTATGTTTTGAGTTTGACGGACAGCCTTATGTCATCGGCAAGATTCTGGAGTGATAGAATGGTTATACATGAGACTAGAGATGAGGCATTAAAGCACGGGTTGCGGGTTCTAGGATACAGTGATAAAGAGAAAATTGATAGTCTGGTACAATTTCTTGGTTACGCAAGACTGCGTAATGATCCTGGAGGATTTTTGGATTTCTATGAGTTAAAAACACCTTTTGGTTTGGATGCCGGCATTGGTATTCATGGAAATGCAAACGGTTTTGAAATGAAGATCATAAATCCGGCTACAGGCCGCTCCCAGAAATTCTAGAGAAGATTCTTGATATCATTGATTATTCTCTCATCTATTTCGACATACCCTTTTTCCAGATTGGATTTCTTTGTTTTCTCGGATTTTTCACCTGGCAGATACACTCCATTGTTTCTTGTGTTCTTGATTTCTTTCTTTAATTCTTCTACATTTTCTTTGAATTTATCAAGTTCCAGAAACTTGCTAGGGTCCACAAACATAAAGAAGTAGCCTCTGTATACTTCACCTTTGTCTTTCTTTACATCCATTAAACATCTTGATAGAATCTCGACCATTAACGCTAGTCCGTAGCCCTTGTGACCTCCAAATGGAAGAATTGCACCGTCCATTGCGTCTTTCGGACTTACAGTTGATTTTCCTTCTTTGTCTATGGCTACATTATCTGGTAATTTTTCATCAAGTCTTAGTGCCATTCTTACCTTTCCCATTGCTATGGCAGATGTTGCCATGTCCAATACTATTGGAGATTCCTTTGTAGGAATGCCTACAGCAATAGGATTTGTACCAAAAATAGGATCTATAGATCCGGTTGGTGCTATTCTTGCGCGGCCGCCATAATTGAAGATGAAAGCGATCAGATCGTTTTCTGCGGCTATTCTAGCAAATGTTCCAGGCATCATATATGAGGTCATATTGTAGATGCCTAACATGGATATGCCATGCTTCTTTGTTTTTTTTGTCATTTTTGGCAATACTTTGTGGCAGACGACTTGGCCGAAGTTACCATTGCCATTGACAAGCATGTAAGTATCAGCTTCTTTATCGATTTCCCATTCACCCTTTACGTTGGAAGCTTCCTGAGATCCAAATTTGATTATACCAGAGAATCCGTGGCATTTACGTTCTCTCAATTCACCGTCTACATATTCGTCAACTATGAGCTTTGCATCTTCCTCAGGTATGCCATTCTTTGTTAACAGCTTTATTCCCAGATCTCTAAGCTCATCTATCTTGATTTTCATAGTTATTCTAGATGAATTACTCTTTTAAGGTTTTAACGCTTTGTTTTCTTATGGACACTAATTCTGAGAACCAAGATATACTGAGAGTTGCCATAGTCACTGTATTATCTGCAATTAGCTTTGGTGTCAACCAGATTTTTTTATCTAGTACAATACCCAATCAAGATTTAGGCACTTCGGCTTTAAGTGTCTTTTCTAAGATTTTTATTAACTCTGTTTTAATACTTTTTTTGTTGTACCTACTGGTGCTGGGTTTATCCAGGACTTATGGATCTAGATGGTCTGGCTATGCAAAAGAAATACACCCGTTTTTGTACAAGCTTGGTATATTGATTACTACGACTCTCTTGTTTATGACAGTAATGTTGTTGATTGGTGTAGAATTACTGAAAACTTTTAACAACGAGTACATTTTTTACGTAATCGTTATTGTAGCATTATTGATTTCATTTTGTTTTACGCTTGAAGGACTTAAACATGGAACTAGGAAAAAGGGTCATATTCAAATAAGTAAAAGTGATAAACATCTAATCCTTGCAGTAATTGCAATTTTTTTGACCATAGCTGTTTTCGCTTTTGGTACAAATAATAATTTGAGATTGGCAGAGCAATCTCTTAATCATACATTCTGGGTGACAACTCCTGTTAGTTTGCTAGTTAATGACACTTTTGATGAGTCCGAGAATAGATGGACAATTAATGTGACTAATGGTCATCCTTTTCGAGATACAGGCTCTATTTATCTTTATAGATTAGAAAAAAATTCACATAGACCTCATCTTATAAATTTGGCGGGTCTAAGCTCAGGGGAATCTGTAATTTTTTCACCAGTTGTCAAAAGTGATGTAGTTTATATTGATTTCAATCGAACAGAACTGCCTTATGGATTTGGTGCTAGAATACCTGTGGGGGAGGCTTACTATGCTAATGAATATTTTTCTATATCGTTTAAATTGACATGTGACAATTGTCCAGCTCATGGGATCATACGTAGGTTGCCTGATTTTGGTGTGATTCAACCCATTCTTACATACTCCTCGAATGTGGGAGTGACAAACGTTAGCTTACCTTATTATGAATGGATGGATTACGATCCAGAAATTATTTTGTCAGAATGAATATTTTCCTGCTTTTGGAAGGTTTTTAAGTGTAATTGTCTAATGGAAAGCTGATAATATGGTATCTGCAAGAGAGGTAAATCAACAGAAACTGGTAAATGTGATGTGCAAGGACATAGGCATGAAAATGCCTGAATGGGCACTGCACGTCAAGACAGGCGTATCAAGGGAACGCCAGCCGGAGCAGAAGAACTGGTATCAATTGCGTAGCGCAAGCATTTTGAGAAAAATATACATGGACGGGCCTGTAGGCGTATCAAAATTAAGAAGTTATTACGGTGGCAGAAAAAATAACGGTCACCAGCCATCACACTTTGAGAAGGGCAGTGGCAAGATACTTCGTACGGTGCTGCAGCAACTGGAAGAAGCTGGCTATGTGGAAAAGACAGAAAACAAAAAAGGTAGAAAGGTAACGGCAAAGGGGCAGAAGTTTGTTGACAATGCTGCAAGGGAAGCAAAGTAATTTATTCTTATGAATGAAGATGAAATAAAGAAGAAAATGATGGAGCAGATGGCTGGCCAAGGCCAGGCTCAAGAAAAACAGATGGAAGAAATGCTGAAAAAGGCCATGTCACAAATTCTTGATGATAAAGCAAGGGAGAGACTGAACAACCTGAAGCTTGTGAAACCGGATGTAGCACAGCAACTTGAGATGTATCTTGTCCAGCTATTCCAATCGGGTCAGATAAAGGAAAGGATCACGGATGAACAGCTGGTCATGATTCTGAAGAAAATGACGGAAAAACGTGATATAAACATAAGGAGGAAGTAATATGCCTGAATTCGAAAAAGAACACGGGAGATGGTTCCTGAGGAACCCTGTTCCGGGGAAAAAGTATGTTGTAGGAATAAACAGCTACACCGGTGAGCGTACTTATGCTGTCTTTTTTGGTGCTGATGACGGTAAATTTGTTTTTTGCAGCCGAGAGCCTGACGGACGTATAGCTAGACAGACGTCTTCTGTTGATACACATATGATCGGTGCCACTGGTGAAGACGAACCTTTTCCTCCTTTAATCACTACTGATTCCTGGGGATATCTATGGGGCGACGAGGCAGAATACGTTGAGTCCATTCTTGAGAAGGCCGAATAGCTACTTTTATACGTTTCTGAAATTGTGTTATCATGATTGAGATTAGCAGGGAATATTTGGATTCCTTGAATCTGATGCAAGGGGACAGACTTTCGTTTACCGATCTTGAAACCGGCAGCATAGTGAGTGGTGCTTATCGCTTACACACAGACGAGGCTCTTGTTCTTGAAGATCTTGACCTGGCAGAAAAACTCAAAAAAAGGAATTCTATTGTTTGTGATTATCTTCAGATCAGTGGATTTAACGTTGATCAAAGGATATTTTAATTTTTCTCGATGTGATATGCTACTAATGCTAATAAACTGTATACAACTGCGAATTCACAGTAGATTGACGGGAACTGGAGATACAGCATAGGGAATATGACCAGTAATATTACTGCTGGTAGAAGGGCGACAATAGTTGCAATCAACGCGTAAATGTAGATAAACTTTTTTTTGCGAGCCCTTGCTTTCCAGTAGTCTTTTATTATGAGATATGATGTCAGCCCGATAAACCCAAAGTAATATACTGTGTATGCCAGTGTTAATGCTACACTTGCTGGATTCAGGAACAAGTGCCTGGCGGCAACAAAGAACGTTCCACACGTACTTTCAAATGATACGTTTTGCGATAACGTTACTATTGCAACTATTACAGGTATTATGAAAACAAGTACCGGGTTATGTTTTTTTCCTGTGTAACGCAGGAGAATCTCTAAACCCAGTGCAGGTAGGAATGTATAAGTCACGAACCCTAGCTTGGTCCAGAAAATTGTATCAATTGTACATGCCATGAATTCTGTGAACTGGTATAAACCCAGTAGAACTATAAACACAGGAATTAACTTGGTTAATGGTGATTTCCTATAATATAGCAAAATAAACGCAGCTATCAAGAATTCGAATATTGCCGTTGCCAAAGACACTTCAGCAGTAAAGCACATGTAAATTGAAGGTTGTTTTAAAGGTTTTTATACGTTTGTCTAGAAGATTTGTTAGTATGTCGTCAAGAAAACCACTGGGAAAGAAAGTGAAACTGATAGCTGCTCGTAAGCAGAGCGCTCCAAGATGGGCTGATATCAAGAAATTCACGTTAAAAAGAGCCAGATCCAGAAGAATCAGGATATCTACAAAGCACTGGAGACGTGGCAGAACAAAGGTGTAAAAATATGATTATAGATGGAATGGATGTTAAGACTTTTACTATAAGACGTGCTAATGAACTTGTAAATGAGGCAGAAGGAGCTAATCCGGGAAAGGCACGTAAGTTTATTTATGATACAGTTTTGAGCGCATATAACGCTTTTCTTGGTCAATGTGAAGGATGTCCGACACAGGAGAGTGTTGAGAGTAATGTACATGCCGGTAGGATAGCATACAGCCAGGCATTGAGGGACGCGGGTCTACAGCCAATAGTGTGATTATTATGGAAAAGATTTACACAATACCATTGAGAAAGGCTTATAGAAAAGCCAAGAACAGGAGAGTTCCTTACGCAACGAGACTGGTTAGAACTTACCTGGAAACACACATGAAAGCTGGTACTGTCAAGCTTGGTTCTAAACTGAATGACCAGCTGTGGGAAAGAAGTATTGGAAAACCACCAAGAAGGGTCCGTGTTAAAGCGGTTATGGAAGGTAATGTTGTTAAGGCGGAACTAATGGGACATGATTACGTAGACTTCAAGGCCAAGCCTAAGACAGAAAGAAAGGACGCCAAGGAAAAACTAATGGAAAGACTGGGTCCTAAGGCTGCCAAGAAAGAGTCTGAAGAAAAGAAAATAGAAGGGGGCGCCAAGGCGCCTGAGAGAGCAAAGCCTGTGGAGAAACACGTCGTTGGAGAAGGGGAATGATGTCTGATTTTCCCACACTTTATTCTTTGCAAAGAAATCTTGATGTTCTGGATGCGTATATCTCGGGTATGAATCCAAGATACTCTGATACCAGAACTTTTGCACGCAGTCGTGAAATTGCTGCATCAAGGAGAAGTGCTCTTATTCGGGAGATACACGAGTGCCAAAGGCAGTTGATGTGATTATGTCTGATGATTTTAGATCACGTACACCTCTGGATAATATCAGACCAGAAGGGATTGTTGATGCTTCTGAAGAGCCTTATGACGGGTCTACTGTAAGACCTGAACTTTACGGTATTGATCCTTCTGAAAGAGGTGTTGCTGCTTATTTCAGGGGCTGGGTTGAACGCGTGTTTGGTACTAAATAAGTACTTATTCTTTACGTACCAACTTGTTTTTAATGAAGATCAAGGGAACGGTTATCTCCGGTCCCATGAGAGGGGCGCCTCTTGTTCACCATCATTTCCCCAGACTTATCGGGCTTCTGGGATTTCGCCCTTATGAAGGGACTTTGGACGTAAGACTAGAAGGGAAACTGGACATAAAACTGTTGCCACATAAAAACCTTGAATACAGGATGCAGGACGGGTTTGTGCATGTTGATGCCTGTGTAGCACGTATAAAGATAAGGAAAGTTACAAAAGCAGAGCCTGCGCTGAGAATGAGGGAACAGCAGAAAGAGACGTTACAGACTTTGGATGAAATAATAGAGAGTGTCGGCCTGGAAAAGACTGTCACAGAGCCCGGATATGAGTGTTATGCCGTGCAGTTCCAGGGAGACCAGAAAGATGAGGGTGTAATAGAGATTATAGGCAAGGATTTCATAAAGAAAAAACTTGATTTGGAAGACGGGGACAAGATAACTATAGAATTTTTGGATGATGAGAAATGAACTATTTTTTAAGGACTGACTTTGAAGGAGATCAGAATGTAGGCCTGCATGGCTTTGCCACTGACAAATATTGTTTCATAGGAAATAAAAAATACACGGCCAAGTTAAAGGAACTTCTGAAGGTAAAGGTGCTTTCGTTTCCGTTATTGAATATGGATCTTGTGAGAATATTCTGCACAGGAAACTCAAAAGGTGTTGTGATACCAAAGATCCTGGAAGATTTTGACGAAGAGTCAACGGAACAGCTCAGAAAACACTTTAACGTACTGTCATTGAATACAAGATCCACGTCTGTAGGAAACCTGATACTGATGAACGACAACGGTGCGATAGTCTCTCCAATGCTCCGGAAGCATAAAACAGAGATTCAGAAGTTCTTTGATTTCCGCTGTGAAGTGTCTACTATAGCGGGCATGAATATTGTCGGAAATCTTGGCTTTGCCACGAACAAAGGCTGCGTGACGCATCCGAAACTGAAAGAAGCCGAAAAGAAGCTGATAGAGAAGATACTGAAAGTGGACGTTGATATAGGAACCGTGAACTTTGGATCACCATACCCGGGTGCGGGTATAATAGGAAATTCAAAGGGATTTGTCGTGTCCAAGGGCTGCAGCGGACCGGAAATGGGAAGAATAACTGATGTTCTAGGATTTCTCTAGTTCGTCGAATTTTGCTGCCAGTTCGTGATCCTTTTCCGTTACACCGCCTTTATCGTGTGTTGTAAGTACTATCTTTACAGTTTTGTAAGACCATGTTAAATCGGGGTGATGATCAAGTTCGTTGGCTATTTCTCCTGCTTTTGCCACAAATTTAAGGGCAATTGCAGGATCAGGGAATTCAAAAGTTTTGAAGATTGATTTTCCATCTGTCTGCCAGGTGTCAGGTTTTTCCATACCGTTAATTGGTTTTTTCGTTTATAAACCTGAGATGACAAATTTTATGATGCATATACCAGAAAAGGAATTCCTGAAAATGTGGAAAATCAAGCCTATGGCAGCCACTGATATTGTTGCTTACAAAGGGAAGAATATTCTTTTAACAAAACGGGCGGTGAAGCCTTTCAAGGGTAAATGGGTTTTGCCCGGCGGTCTCATGGAAAGCGGAGAGACAATAGAAAAAACAGCTCTTCGGGAGCTTAAAGAAGAGACGGGATTCACAGGCAAGATAGAAAGGGTTATTGGCATATACTCCGGTCCTAAAAGAGACCCGAGGGGGACGACGATTACTGTAGCTTACATTGTTAAACTGGGAAAAAAGATTGGCAAACATGATAGGGAAAGTTCGGAAGTATGTTTTTTTCCTTTCAGGAAGATACCAAAAAATCTCGGATTTGATCACAAAACGATCATAAGAGACGCTTTAAAGATTATAGGTTAAGGTGTAACTATGACAAAAACAAAAGAAGAGAAACAGAAAGAGCTTCAGGACAAGTATATGGAGCTCCAGACCTTGAAACAGCAGATTTCCGCTCTGGTGGAGCAGCGCCAGGCTGTTGAGGAGAAGGAAGCAGAAATAAAGACTACTATTGATTCGCTGAAAAACCTGAAAACAGTCAAGAAAGGCGAGGAAATGTGGTCTTCTCTCGGGAGCAGCACTTTTGTAGGCTCAAATATGGGTGATGCAGAAAAGGTTCTTGTGGCTGTCGGCGCGGGTGTTGTAATCAAGGAAAACGTGGCTAAGGCTGTGGAGATACTTGAAGGACGCGCAAAAGACATAAACGCGATCGGTATTGATATTGTCGGCCAGGCAAACAAGTTTATGGAAAATGTAACAAAACTTGAACCGGAAATACAGAAACTTGCCCAGGAATTGCAGTGATTATATGTTTGGTTCTCTGAAAAAGCGGTTGAAAGAAGTTATTGGGAAGAAGAAGGAAGTTTCTATAAAAGAGAAATCTCCAGAGGCTGGACATGAAAAGGACCAACCTCTTGAAGCAGGTAAAGAAGAGCTGAAGAAACTAGAAGAGAAGGCAGAAGAGCAGGAAGTAATCAAGCCTGATCCGGTAGAAGAGAAAAGAGAGGAAACAATAGAGAGGATAGAGGAAGAATCTGAAGGGGAAATCCCTGAGAAGAAGCCTGAGGGCAA